>NZ_JBSFWB010000032.1:0-94362 GCF_053592635.1 Streptomyces sp. NPDC002623
GAAGACCAAGACCGGCTACACCACCGACGCCGACGCCCTGGCCTGAAGGGGCGCGGGGCGCTGACATCTGCGGCTCCGCCGCGATGGGGGTCCCCCCCGGTCGAGCGCAGTCGAGAGTGGGGGAGCGACCGGCCACGATGGCGCCGCAGCGGAACGACGGCGCATCGCGGCCCCGCGGCGGAGCCGCATATCGACACGGTCAGCGGAGCGCTCAGCTCTCGAAGCTGACCACGGCGCGGACGCGCTTGCCGACCGGCACGCGCTCGGCGGTGACCTCCGCCGCCAGCGCGTGCACGATCTCCAGACCGTGCCGGCCGATGCGCTCGGGGTCCTTCGGGAAGCGCAGGGGCAGCGCGTCGCTGCTGTCGTAGACGCACACGGTGACCGAGGCGTCCGTACCCTCCAGCTCCAGGATGTACGGGCCGTTGCTGTGCCGGTCGGCGTTGGTGACCAGTTCGCTGACCACCAGCATCACCTCACCGCTCGCCCGCGCGCCGATCGCGGCGCACCATTCCGTTCTGAGCTGGTCGACGAAGTGGGCGGCGAAGGCGCGGGCCTCGGCTATGCAGCCGGGTTCACCGGTGTAGTGCTCCGCCCGCCGCAGCGGTTCCACGGGTACGTCGAAACCAGTCGGTACCACTGCCCCGTCCAGGTGCTCGATCATGCGTTTCTCTCTCGGAGGCCGGACTGGCCGGACGCTGCTGTGCACCTGTGCTCGTACCCCGTGCCGGGCCGTGCAGTCCCCGTCCGTCGTCACACCGTCCCCGCGCCGCTCAGGCGGCTCCTCACGCAGCGGAGATCGCGGGCGCCGACCGGGACTCCGGCAGCGAGGAGAGCGAGCTCTCCGGCAGGCCCGTGACACCGGGCACCAGGCCCGGCGGCGAGCCGAAGCCCGGGGGCTCTGCGCTCCGCAGCGCGGAACTCGGGGGCTCGGACGACGGCGGCTCGGGGCTCTCTTCGTCGGAGCCCGGGGGTTCCGGGGCCGGCGATTCGGACGACGGGGACTCGGGGGCGGGCGACTGCGAGGGCGGAGGCTCCGACGACGGGGGTGTCGACGGGGACGGCGAGGACGTCCCGGACGACGACGGCGGCACACAGCCCGACGGCTTGCCGCTCGCGTTCCCGGGCGGCGGGACGCACTTCGACGGGGAGGTGGGCGAGCCGGGGCCGGTCGACGGGCTCGGTTCGCCGATGATGATGGACGGCGTCTGCTTGGCCGGCGGCTTCGTGGGCCGGTCCTTGTGGACGTCGTCGCCCCGCGGTCGGGCGATCCAGTGGTGGTCGGGATCGGGGTCGTAGAGCACGAAGACGTCGATCACGGTCCTGGACGGGCTGACGACCACGGTCGTCGAGGGGCTGTACGACGGCCAGGTGCTGCCGGTCCGCTTGTAGCCGCCTTGCTGGGCGACGGGCGGGGTCAGCGGGTTGCCGCAGGCGCAGCGCACCTTCGGGACGCCGTACGCGTCGATCAGGACGGCCGTGCCGGCCTGCAGGACGGCCTGGTAGGCGGTCGCGGCGCCGTCGCGGTATCCGTGGTTGGTGACACGGGTGTCCAGACGCAGCTGCACGGGGGTGAGGGAGCGCAGGTAGGCGGGGACCTGGGAGGGGGCGACGCCGGCGACGCCCGCGAACGCCCGGTTCTTGGCGGGGACGGCCGTGAGGGCCTTGATCTGATGCTCCACGTCGCAGCTGGAGACGTTGAGGGTGCCGCCGTACAGTCCGGCCTGTCCCCCGTCGACTGCGGGGACGGTGTTCGCGGGCGGGGTGGAGGACGACGGCGCGATGGAGGCCGGCGAGGCGGAACTCCTGGTGGGGGACTCCGTGTAGCCGTCCGGGCCCGGGTCGCCGGCCGGCAGCATGAAGACCTCGCCGGCCTGGTGGGAGGAGCTGTCGCCGCCCGGCAGGGTGAGCACCAGGGCGAGGGCCGTGGCGGCCACGACGGCGGCGGTGATCAGCGCGACCCGGGGAGCGGACCGCCACCACGGCCGTCGCGGTTCCCCGCCGCCGTCCGAGGAGTCGGCGGAGTCGTCGTCGGGCGGCGGCGGGGTGGGCGGCTGGGAGGGCGGTCCGGAGGGGTTCGAGGGCGGCTCCGAGGGGCCCGACAGCGGTCCGGAGGGCGGCCCGGCCGGTTGCCCGCCGGAGCGGCCGGTGCTGGGGTCTGTGGGGCGGCCTGATGACGGCGGTCCGACGCTCACAAGCACTCCCGACGTGGGTTTTCCGCGACGGTTCATCCGATGGAACCGATCCGAGCCCGCTCGGCGGCGGGGTCGTCCGAGAGGTCGTACGCGGGGCCGTGCGGCCGTCCTGACCGGGCCCATCCGATATACGCCGCTTTCTTCCACAACGAACCCATTGTGTGCTCCGGTCGGGCGCCGCTCGCAAGCCGGGCGTCCGTCGGGCGCCGGGCGGACGCGGACGGCCCACCCGACGGGCGCGCGCCCCCGGGGCTGCTTAGCGTGGACAGGGTGAGCGTGCGCACCCTGCATGACCAGGCAGTATCCCGCCACGGGTGGGTTCAGGCGGTCGCCGCGGCACTCGCCGGGCTGATCGCCATGGTGGTCATGGCCGCGCTGGGTCTGTGGGCGGCGGGCGCCTCGGATCTGCCCCAGGGCGCGTTTCCCCAGGTGGTCGCGGCGACCGTCGTCACCGCCGTGGGCGGCACGGTCGAGCTCTCCGGCAGTGCCGGTGGACTCGCCGACACCCAGGTCGGACTGACCGTGACTCCGCTGTCCGTCACCCTCGTCGGGGCGCTCGTCGTCGGCGCGGGATTCCTGCGGCCGCTGCGGCACCGGGCGGTCGCCGGGGCCCCGGAGCTGGCCGGCTGGGCCGTCCGGATCGCCGTGGTGTGGCTGCTCGGCCTGCTGGGCCTGGCGCTCGCCGCCAGCAAGACCTTCACCGTCGACCTCGGCGACGACACGCTCAGCCAACTCGGGGACCTGTTCGGCGTCCGCCCGAAGGTCGGGTTCACCACGGACGTGCCGCTCACCCTGCTGTTCGGGCTGCTGTGGCTGGCCGCGGTGCTGGCGCTGGCGCTGCTGGTGTCGCGCGGGGCTCCGCTGCCGGCCCGGCTGCTGCGCTTCCAGGAGTCGGTGCGGCCCGCCGCCCACGCGATGGTCGTGCTGCTGCTCGCGTGCGTCGCCCTGGGGCTGGTCATCGCCCTGGTCGTGGCGGCGACCCGCGGCCAGGCCCGGGAGACCTTCGCGGTGATCCTGCTGGGCCTGCCCAACCTGGTGTGGCTGGCGTTCACCATCGGGCTGGGGGCCACCTGGAACGGGCATGTGCAGGGCCCGTTCGGGCTGCCCATGCCGCATGTGCTGGACGAGGTGCTGCGCGGCGACGACACGGCCGCGCTCAACCTGAGCAGCATGGCCGAGTACGACGGCCGGGTGTGGTGGCTGGTCGTGGTGGACGCCGTGCTGCTGCTCGGGGCGGCGTTCGTGATGGCGGCCCGTTCCCCGGCCCGGATGCGGGCCTGGCAGCACGCCGTGCACATGGCGCTCGCGCTGGTGCTCACCGTGCTGACGCTCTGTCTGATCGGCCGGATCACCGCGCACTACGGCCTGACCGTGCTCGGCGTCAACGACCTCGCGGGCCTGTCCGGCGACCTGTTCCTGCATCCGGACATCTGGCCCGCCCTCGGCCTGGCCGCGCTGTGGGGTCTGGTCACCGGCTTCCTGGGCGCCCTGGCGGCCCGACCGGTGCACCGCCGGGGCGAGACGCCGTCGCCTTGACGGCGGTTCAGGGCTGACGCGGGTCGAGGACCGGGCGGGCCCAGCTCGGGGGGCGGGGTACGGGGCCCGACGGATCGGCCGGTTCCGTCGGGGGGCGGGGCGTGCGGTGGCCGCCGGTCTCCGTCGTCCTCAGTTCCGCGACGAAGGCGGCGCAGGTGGGGTGGCGGGACTCGGGGTTCTTGGCGAGGGCCCGGGCGAACACCCCGTCGACCTCCCGGGGGAGGTCGGGGCGCACCTCCGTCAGGGGCGTCGGGTCGGCGTTCTGGTGGGCCCAGAGCAGGGCCATGTCGTCGTCGCGGAGATAGGGCGGTCGGCCCGCGAGGCACTCGTAGACCACACAGGCGAGTCCGTAGACGTCGCAGC
Source organism: Streptomyces sp. NPDC002623 (assembly GCF_053592635.1). NCBI lineage: Bacteria > Bacillati > Actinomycetota > Actinomycetes > Kitasatosporales > Streptomycetaceae > Streptomyces > Streptomyces sp. NPDC002623. The sequence continues at coordinate 4,095 of NZ_JBSFWB010000032.1, forward strand.
GGCCGTCGACCGGCCGGCCCGAGATCTGCTCGGGGGCGACGTAGTCGAGGGTGCCGACGAACTGGCCGACCGTGGTGAACCCGGTCAGCGACAGCGACTTCTTCGTCAGGCCGAAGTCGGTGAGGTAGACGTGCTCGGGATGGTCGCTGTCGGTGCCCCGGGACACCAGGATGTTGCCGGGCTTGACGTCGCGGTGCACCAGCCCGTGGTCGTGGGCCGCGTCCAGCGCGGAGGCGACCTGCGCGGCGATCCGGACGGCGGTCGACAGCGGCAACGGACCCTTCCGGTCGAGGAGATGGCGCAGGTCGCTCCCCTCGACGTACCGCATGGCGATGTACAGCACGCCGTCGGTCTCGTCCGCCTCGAACACGGGCACGATGTGCGGGTGGTCGATCGCCGCGGCCACCCGTGACTCATGGGTGAAACGCTTGCGGAAGGTGTCGTTGCGGGCCAGTTCCGGGGCGAGCAGTTTGAGCGCGACCGTCCGGTCCAGGCGCAGGTCACGGGCGCGGTAGACGACGGCCATCCCCCCGCGTCCGATCTCGCGCTCGATGCGATAGCCGGCGACCTGGCGGCCCACCGGTTCGGAGGGCCGGCCGGCGAACGGGCTGGTGCCGCGTTCCATCAGGGTTCCCGGTCGGGGTGCACGATCCGGGTGGGGGCGTGGGACTGGCCGTCGAGCACGTCGGTGGCGTCGGGGTCGCCGGTCCCGGCGGTCGCGTCCCTCGCGTCGAACGCGTCGTCGGCCTCGGGCGGCCGGTCCGTGGCGTAGGTGCTGAGGCGGGTGCCGTCGCCGTACACCCAGCGCCTGCGGGCGAAGTCGTACAACCACATGTCCTCGCCGTCGACGACCACCCCGATCCGCAGGCCGTGGGTGCGGCGGCGGAAGGACTCGCCGTCGAGGCCGCCGTCGGCCATCTCCTCCACCGCCGCCCGGTAGCGGGCGAGGGACTGTTCGGCGCGGCCGAGGAGGGGGCGCGGGTCGGCGGAGGTCGCGAGGGCGCTGTCGGAGCGGGGCGGGTCCTGGGGGACGGCGACCAGGAAGCGGCCGTCCACCCAGGCCGACCAGCCGTTGGAGCACAGCACATGCCCCCAGTCGCCGCGCCGCTCCATGAGCCGGACCGGCAGCAGCGCGTCGAGCGGCACGGTGGGCCGGGTCGGGTCGGGGGCCTCCCAGGCGGGCATGCCGTGCTGGGGGACGACGTGCGTGGGACGGAATCCGGGAGTCGTCATCGGCCGCCCCTTACTTCCGCATCACGACGGGCTCGTGGCGGCGCAGCAGCCGGGACACGGCGAATCCGAAGACCACCGAGAGCACGACGAGCATGCCCATGTTGACCAGCCACACCCCCGTCGAGTGCTCGAACAGCGGGTCGGCGGTCTTGGCGCCGGGCACGATCCGGGCCAGATCGATGGTGCCGGCCATCGCGCCGAACGCCCATCGCGCCGGCACGAGATAGGCAAACTGCTCCAGGACGGGTTTGCCGTCCAGCTTCAGCAGTGCGCCGCAGAAGACCACCTGGACGACGGCGAGCAGCACCAGCAGCGGCATCGTCACCTCCTCCTTGCGCACGAGTGCGGAGACGAGGAGGCCGAGCATCATGGCGGCGAAGGAGAGCATGGCGACGGCCACGGTGATCTCGAGCAGCGGCGGCATCAGGACGCCCTTGCCGCCCGGTGCGTTGAGGTCGACGCCGAGCAGGGCGACGAGCGTCAGCACGACCGCCTGGACGACGGTGATCGTGCCCAGCACGACGACCTTGGACATCAGGTACGCCGATCTGGACAGGCCGACGGCCCGCTCCCGCTGGTAGATCACCCGTTCCTTGACGAGTTCGCGCACGGCGTTGGCGGCACCGGTGAGCACGCCGCCGACGCACAGGATGAGCAGCGCGTCCATCGCGCTGTCCAGCCCGAGCTTGCTGCCCGCCAGGGCGCGGTCCATGGCGCCCATGATGAACGGCAACGCGATCATGATGGCCAGGAAGGTGCGGTCGGCGCTGAGCGCGGCCGTGTAGCGGCGGATCAGGGTGCCGAGCTGGGCGCCCCGGCTGCGCGGCCGGGGCGGCGGCAGGACGATCACCGGGCCGGAACGCGGCAGCCGGGGCTGCTCGCTGGAGTTGACGACGTACTCCCGCCGGAACGGCGACTCCTGGAACTCCCCCGCCCAGTCCCGGTCGTGGTCGCCCTCGAACGCCTCGAACGCCTCGGGCCAGTGCTCGAAGCCGAAGAAGGCGAGGGCGTCCTCGGGCGGGCCGAAGTAGGCGACCTTGCCGCCCGGCGCGAGCACCAGCAGCCGGTCGCACACCTCGAGGCTGAGGACGCTGTGGGTGACGACGATGACCGTGCGGCCGTCGTCGGCGAGGCCGCGCAGCATGTTCATCACCGAGCGGTCCATGCCGGGGTCGAGGCCGGAGGTCGGCTCGTCGAGGAAGAGCAGCGACGGCTTGGTCAGCAGTTCCAGGGCCACGCTGACCCTTTTGCGCTGGCCGCCGGAGAGGCTGTGCACGGGTTGCTCGGCGCGCTCTTCGAGGCCCAGTTCGCGGATGACCTCCTCGACCCGTTCACGGCGCTCGGCCTTGGCGGTGTCCTGCGGGAAGCGCAGTTCTGCGGCGTAGGAGAGGGCGGCGCGCACGGTGAGCTGGGCGTGCAGGATGTCGTCCTGCGGGACCAGTCCGATGCGCTGGCGCAGCTCGGCGTAGTCGCGGTAGAGGTCGCGGCCGTCGTAGACGACCGTGCCGCGGTCGGCGGGGCGCTGTCCGGTGAGGGCGTTGAGCAGGGTGGACTTGCCGGCGCCGCTGGGTCCGACGACCGCGAGCAGGCACTTCTCGCCCACCGGGAACGACACGTCGTCGAGGAGGACCTTGCGGCCGTGGTCGACGGTGACGGTGAGGTCCTGGACGTCGAGGGAGACCTCGCCGGTGTCGACGTACTCCTGGAGTTCGTCGCCGACCAGGCAGAACGCGGAGTGGCCGATGCCGACGACGTCGCCGGGGCCGAGCGGGGCGCGGGTGACGGGCGCACCGTTGAGGTAGGTGCCGTTGTGGCTGCCCAGGTCGAGGATCTCGTGGCCGCCGTCGGGCAGCGTGCGCAGTTCGGCGTGCCGGCGCGAGACGACGAGGTCGTCGACGACGAGGTCGTTGTCGGTGGCGCGGCCGATGCGGACGGTGGTCGTCGGCATCGGCCGGACGTTGGTGGGCTGTTTGAAGGTGCTCGTCAGCGCGGGCATGGAGACGGCCGTCGGGCGTTGCACCGCACGCGGTCGGCGGTCCGACAGGGAGACGCAGGGCCCGTCGGACGGACTGCCGAAGCGGATGACGCTGCCCGGGCCGACGCCCCACTCGCGGATCCGGCGGCCGTCGGCGTAGGTGCCGTTGGTGCTGTGTTCGTCCTCGACGGTCCAGTGGTCGCCCTCGGGCCGCAGCACGGCGTGATGCCAGGAGACTCGGGTGTCGTCGATGACGACGTCGCTCAGTGGGTCCCGGCCGACGTGGTAGTCGTGGCCCGGGAACAACACCAGGGAGCCCGACTCGGTCTCCAGCACGAGTTCGGGCGCAGTCGAGGAGACCGGACGCTCCGCCATGCCCTGATTCTATCGATTGATCACCTTATGTGCCCGACGGGAAGATCCGTGCCGGGCGTCAGCCGACGGAGACGACGAGGGCCGGGAGGGTGCGCTGCATGCGCAGCGCGTCGACGGACTCGGCGAGCAGTTCGTACTCGGTGGTCTCGTCGCCGACCGCGATCCGCACGAGCCGACCGCCCGCCAACTCGTCGGCCACCAGCTCCTGCCGGTCCACGTCCGCGCACCAGGCCCGCAGCAGTGCGGGCACGTCGGGCACGGTGTCGGCCACCGGGACCAGGGCCCCTCGCGGGAAGTGCTCGCTCTCGGGCTGCGGATCCAGCCGTTCGGCCATCCAGGACGCCCGGTCGCGCAGCCACCACAGGGCGAGCGCCAGCGTCGGCGCACGATAGGTGCCGAGCGGTACGCCGATGCGCCGACCGTCACAAACGCCGTACGCCGTGACATGGCACAGGAATTCGTCGTGCACGTCTCTCTCCCCCGGTGCTCGCCTGTCGGTTGCGCCTCGCTTCCGTGCGGCTCCTGTGAGTGAAGTGCCTTGACGTTCGAGTATGTTCACTACTGAAACAGTGTCACCATGACTTTCCGGCCAGTCTCTTGGCATATTCGCCGATGTTCATGGCCGAAATACGGCGAGCGCCCAGGCGCGACGTCATCACCTGACGGAAAATCGACCAGGGCGGCGGGCGCGGGCAGGCCGGTCACCTCGCGATGACACCGCGATCACACCGGATCGACGAAGGCCGCCGATCCCGGTCCTGACCAGGGTCGACGGCCTCGGCGCGGGCAGGTTTCCCCCTGCCCGCGCCTACTGAGCGTGACGAAAACGCCGTGGCTGACTGCTTCGAGGCCGAAACGCGCGCCGCGGAGTCGTTCCTGGCCCTCAGCCGTTGATCACCGCGTCGATCCGGGTCAGCTCGGCGTCCTCGAAGTCCAGGTTGTCCAGGGCGCCGACGCTGTCCTCGATCTGCCGGGCGCTGCTCGCGCCGACCAGCGCGGAGGTCACCCGGCCGCCGCGCAGCACCCAGGCCAGGGCGAGCTGGGCGAGGGACTGACCGCGGGACTTGGCGATGTCGTCGAGGGCACGCAGCTTGCCGACGAGCTCCTCGGTCAGCGCCTCGGAGTTCAGGAACGGGCTGTCGCTCGCCGCGCGCGAGTCCTCCGGGATGCCGTCCAGGTAGCGGCCGGTCAGCAGACCCTGCTCCAGCGGCGAGAAGACGATCGAGCCGACCTGGAGCTCGTCCAGGGCGTCGAGCAGGCCCTCGCTCTCCGGGCGGCGGTCGAGCATCGAGTAGCGCGGCTGGTGGATGAGGAGCGGGGTGCCCAGCTCGCCGAGGATCCGGGCGGCCTCGCGGGTCTGCTCCGCCGAGTAGTTCGAGACGCCGACGTAGAGCGCCTTGCCCTGCTGCACTGCGGAGTGCAGGGCGCCCATCGTCTCCTCCAGGGGAGTCTCCGGGTCGGGGCGGTGCGAGTAGAAGACGTCGACGTAGTCGAGGCCCATCCGGGTCAGGCTCTGGTCCAGCGAGGACAGCAGGTACTTGCGCGAGCCCCACTCGCCGTACGGGCCGGGCCACATCAGATAGCCGGCCTTCGTGGAGATGATCAGCTCGTCCCGGTAGGGCGCGAAGTCCGCCTCGAGCGCCTCGCCCAGCGCGGACTCGGCGGCGCCGGGCGGCGGGCCGTAGTTGTTGGCCAGGTCGAAGTGGGTCACGCCGAGGTCGAAGGCGCGGCGCAGGATGGCCCGCTGCGTCTCGACCGTGCGGTCCGCCGGGCCGAAGTTGTGCCACAGTCCGAGCGACAGCGCGGGGAGCTTCAGGCCGCTGCGTCCGGTGCGCCGGTAGGGCATGTCCGCGTAGCGGTCGGGGTGTGCGGTGTACAACGCGTCTCCAGGAGATCGGTTTCAGCGAGATCAAGTTCTTGCAGATGACATCCACTCTGGCGCTGCCCACAGCAGTGGTCCAACAGAAGAATCCGATGAGATTCAGCGGATAGGCTTCTCAATCATGGAACTGCGCCACCTCCAACACTTCGTCGCGGTCGCCGAGGACCAGCATTTCACCCGGGCCGCCGAACGCCTGATGGTCTCCCAGTCGGGCCTGTCGGCATCGATCCGGGCCCTGGAGCGGGAGCTGCGCGCGCCCCTCTTCGTGCGGACCACCCGGCGGGTGACGCTGACGGAGGCGGGCCGGGCGCTGCTCGCCGAGGCGGAGCGGGTCCTGGCGCAGGTGCGGGCGGCCCACGAGGCGGTGGCCGCCGTGCAGGGCGTGGTCCGCGGCACCCTGTCCGTGGGCACCGAGCAGTGCATCGCGGGGGTGCATGTGGCGGGGGTGCTGGCGGCGTTCCGACGGCGGCATCCGGACGTGGAGATCCGGCTGCGGCAGACCGGCTCCGGCGCGCTGGGCGAGGAGGTGGCGGCCGGCCGGCTCGACCTGGCCTTCGCCTACCGCACCCAGACGGACACCGATCAGCTGCGCTGTGTACCGCTGGCCACCGAGCCGATGTACGTGCTGTGCCATCCCGACCACCGCCTCACCGCGGCGGCGGCGCTCACTCCGCAGGACCTGGCCGGCGAGGTGTTCGTCGACTTCCACCCGGACTGGGGCCCGCGCCGCGCCACCGACGTCGCGTTCGCCGAGGCGGGGGTGCGGCGCACGGTCGCCCTGGAGGTCAACGACGTGCACAGCCTGCTGGACCTGGTGGACGAGAACCTCGGCGTCGCGGTCGTCCCGCGGCACTTCCGGCACAAGCGCGAGGGGCTCACCGCGCTCGCCCTCAAGGGCACCGGCGAGGCCCGGTACGAGACGGTCGCCCTGCTGCCGCCCGCCCGCGCGACCAGCCCGGCGGCCCGGGCGCTGATGGGGCTGCTGGAAACAGGGGGCGCGTGAGCGCGCGCTGCGCGATGGTGGACGTATGCATGCGAAGGACATCCTCATCGACGGGTACGACCGCATCCGGGAAGAGGTCCACGCCGCCGTCGAGGGCCTGGCCCCCGACCGCCTGGGCGCCCGGCCCGGCGACTCGGCCAACTCGATCGCCTGGCTGATCTGGCACCTCACCCGGGTCCAGGACGACCACATCGCCGACGCCTTCGGGCTCGACCAGGTGTGGCTGACCCAGGACTGGGAGAAGCGGTTCGGGCTCGACCTGCCGCGCCATGACACCGGGTACGGGCACAGCGCGGCACAGGTGGCGAAGGTGCAGGTGTCCGAGGGCGGCCTGCTGACCGGGTACCACGACGCCGTGCACGCGCAGAGCCTGACGGCGCTGCGCACGCTGACGGCGGCGGATCTGGAGCGCGTCGTGGACGAGCGCTGGGATCCGCCGGTCACGCTGGGCGTACGGCTGGTCAGCGTCCTGTCCGACGATCTCCAGCACGTCGGACAGGCCGCCTATGTCCGCGGACTGCTTCAGAGCGCTACCGCGTAGCCCGGCAGGACGACGTCCTCGATGAGGGCCTTGCGCTCGTCGAACGGGATGAACGCGCTCTTGAGGGCGTTCACGGTGACCGTGCGCAGGTCGTCGACGGTCCAGCCCGCCTGCTCGACGAGCAGCGACATCTCGCGGGTCATCGTCGTGCCGGACACCAGCCGGTTGTCGGTGTTGAGGGTGACCCGGAAGCCGAGGTCCTTCAGCGCGGTGATCGGGTGCTCGGCGATGGAGTCGGCGGCGCCGGTCTGGAGGTTGGAGGTCGGGCACATCTCCAGGGCGATCCGGCGGTCGCGCACCCAGCCGGCCAGCCGGCCGAGCTTGCCGTCGACGATGTCCTCGGTGATGCGCACGCCGTGCCCGATGCGCTGGGCGCCGCACACCTGGAGGGCCTGGTGGATGCTGGGCAGCCCGTGGGCCTCGCCGGCGTGGATGGTGAAGGGGACGCTCTCGCGGCGCAGGTGCTCGAAGGCCTCGAGGTGGTCGGCGGGCGGGAAGCCGTCCTCGGCGCCGGCGATGTCGAAGCCGACGACGCCGGCGTCCCGGAAAGCGACGGCCAGGTCGGCGGCCTCACGGACGCGGTCGAACATCCGCATCCCGCAGAGCAGGGTGCCGACCCGGACGGGGGTGCCGGCGGCCGCGGCCTTGGCCATGCCCGCCGCGAGGCCCTCCTGGACGGTCTCGACGACCTCGCCCATGGTGAGACCGCCGTTGGTGTTCAGCTCGGGGGCGTAGCGCACCTCGCCGTAGACGACACCGTCGGCGGCGAGGTCGAGAACGTACTCCTCCGCGGTGCGCAGCAGGCCCTCACGGGTCTGCATGACGGCGAGGGTGTGCTCGAAGGTGGCTATGTAGCGCACCAGGTCGCCCGAGTTGGCCGCGTCGAAGTACCAGTCGGCCAGCGCGTCGGGGTCGGTGGTGGGCAGGGTGTGGCCGACCGCTTCCGCGAGCTCGACGACGGTGGCGGGGCGCAGGCCGCCGTCGAGGTGGTCGTGCAGGACGGCCTTGGGCAGCCGGCGGAGCGTGTCGGTGTCGATGCGGGGCGCGGTCATGTGCGTGTTCCTCGGCAGGTGGTTCGGGTTCGGCAGGTGGTTCTCAGGCGGTGGCGGGCTGGAGCAGGTCCCAGCGGTTGCCGTACAGGTCCTGGAAGACGGCGACGGAGCCGTACGGCTCGTGGCGGGGCTCCTCCAGGAAGGTCACACCGGCGGCGAGCATGCGGGCGTGGTCGCCGGCGAAGTCCTCGGTGTGCAGGAAGAACCCGACGCGGCCGCCGGTCTGGTCGCCGACGCGGGCGCGCTGGGCCTCGCCCTTGGCGCGGGCGAGCAGCAGTCCGACGCCGTCCTGGCGGTCCCCCGGCCGTACGACGACCCAGCGGGCGCCGTCGGGGCGGGGTTCGTCCTCGACGAGCCGGAAGCCGAGCGCCTCGGTGTAGAAGCGGATCGCCGCGTCGTAGTCGTCGACGACGAGGGTGACCAGGGCGATGCGACTCATCGGGGCCTTTCGGGGTGCGTGCGGAAGGCTTCGGGAGCCGTTCCGGAGGTGCGATTGACGGGAGACGTTATACGTAAAACTACGCGGACGCCAGTCGCCTCCGCGCGGGCGGTCCCGACGGTTCGCCTAGGTCGCAAGTCCGAGGCGGAGGCCGGGCCGTGGCCCGAGGCGGGTGGCTCTCTTCGCGGCTACCGTCCCGGACATGAAGATCACCGAGCCGCCCCGCAGTCCCGAGCGGCGCAAGCAGGACCTCCTGGACCGGCTGGAACGCGAGACGGACGTCTGGGTCGCCACGGCCGACCGGGAGGGCCTGCCCTGCCTCGTCGCCCTGTGGTTCGTCTGGGACGGCGCGCACCTGTGGCTGGCCACGCGGCCCACGAACCCCACGGGGCGCAATCTCCGGGACGGCCGGCGCGCCCGGCTGGCCTTCGGGGACACCCGGGACGTGGTGCTCGTCGACGCGGAGGCGGAGACGTTCCCGGCGCAGGACGTGCCGGCGGCCGCCGCCGAGGCGTTCCTGGCGAAGACGGGCTGGGATCCGCGCCGGGAGCGCGCGGAGTACGCCTGGTTCCGGATGCGGCCCATGGCGGTCCAGGCCTGGCACGAGGTGCATGAGCTGCCCCAGCGGCAATTGATGCGGGACGGGGTGTGGGTCGTTCAGGACCCGCGGTGAGCCGCGTTCCCGGCGAGACGGCCGGGGTTGCCGGCACCTGTGCCGGGGAGCGGTGCGCGGCGGCCCGGCCACCGGCAGCGCGGCGCCGGGCCTCCCGCGTCCGTGTCGTTCAGTGCAGCGGCTTCTCCAGCACCGCCTTGCGGTGGCCGAACGTCTCGATGGAGTAGCGCCCGTGGTAGCTGCCCATGCCGCTCTCGCCCACGCCGCCGAACGGCAGGTCGGAGACGGTGAGATGGGCGAGGGGCAGACCCAGGCCGAGTCCGCCGGAGGAGGTCTCGGCGGCGATGCGGCCGCGCGTGTCGTCGGATTCGGTGAACACGTACAGGGCGAGCGGCTTGTCGCGGTCGTTGATGAAGGCGATCGCCTCGTCCAGGCCGTCGACCGTCACGATCGGCAGGATCGGGCCGAAGATCTCCTCCCGCATGACGGGCGACGCGGGGTCGACGTCGGCGAGGACGGTCGGCGCGATGTACTTGTCCGTACGGTCGTGGGCCCCGCCGACCACGGTCCGGCCGGAGTCGAGCAGCCCGGCGAGCCGGTCGAAGTGGCGTTCGTTCACGATGCGGCCGTATTCGCCGGAGGTCTGCGGGTCGGCGCCGTAGACCGCCTCCACCGCCCGCGTCAGCAGGGGTTCGAGGGCGGCGGCCGTCGCCGGGTCGGTGAGGACGTAGTCGGGGGCGACGCAGGTCTGGCCGGCGTTGAGGAACTTGCCGCGGGCCAGCCGCTCGGCGACGACGGCGAGATCGGCGTCGCGGTCGACGAACGCCGGGGACTTGCCGCCGAGTTCGAGGGTGACCGGGGTGAGGTGCTCGGCGGCGGCGCGCAGGACGATCCGGCCGACGGCACCGTTGCCGGTGTAGAAGATGTGGTCGAAGCGCTCGGCCAGCAGAGCGGTGGTCTCCGGGATGCCGCCCTCGACGACGGCGACCGCGTCGGTGTCGAGGTGGGCCGGCAGCAGCCGGGCCAGGGCGGCGGAGGTGGCGGGCGCGAGCTCGCTGGGCTTGACGACGACCGCGTTCCCGGCGGCGAGGGCGCCGACCAGCGGGGCGAGCAGCAGCTGCGCCGGGTAGTTCCAGGGCGCGATGACGAGGACGACGCCGAGCGGGTCGACCTGCGTCCAGGCCCGCGCGTCGGCGCCCAGGTGGGCCGGGACCGGGGCGGGCTCGGGGCGCAGCCACTCGTCCAGGTGGTCGAGGGTGTGGTCGATCTCGCGGACGGTGAAGTCGATCTCGGTGCGGTAGGCCTCGGTGGAGCTCTTGCCCAGGTCGGCGTGGAGGGCGGCGGCCAGTTCGGCGCCGTCCTTCGTGAGCAGCTCGCGCAGTCGGCGGAGCTGGTCCGTGCGCCAGGCGACGGGCTTGGTGCGGCCGGTGCGGAAGGTGGCGCGCAGCCGGGCGACGACGTCGGCGGGCTGCTCGGGGCCGGCGGACTGCTCGGGGGTGGCGGCGGTGGTCACGGTGCCTCGCTGGGGTGCGCGGGCCTGTCGGCCCTGGGTTCTCGGGGTTTTCCGGGGCGAGCGGGAAGCTCGACGGAAGCTCGGTGTATATGCCAACCTTTCACGTACCAAAATACATTCCCGGGACGAGGAGGTTCTCAGGGACCCCGGCGGGCGAGCTCGCGCACCCGCCGCTCGAGGAAGGCACGTTCCGCCGGGTTCTCGCTCAGCGCGAGGGCCGTCCGGTAGGCCCCGACGGCCTCGGCGGCCCGGTCGAGGCGACGCAGCAGGTCGGCGCGGACCGCGTGCCAGACGTGGTAACCGTCGAGGTCGAGCGCGTGGACGAGGTCCAGGGCCGGCCCCGGTCCCTCGGTCTCGGCCACGGCGACCGCCCGGTTGAGGGCTGCCACCGGGCTCGGGGCGAGCGCCATCAGCTGGTCGTACAGGGCCAGGATCTGCCGCCAGTCGGTGTCGGCGGCGGTCGGCGCGTCGCTGTGGACGGCCTGGACGGCGGCCTGGATCTGATACGGCCCGGGCCGGTCGCGGCGCAGGCAGCGCCGCACGAGCGTCTGTCCCTCGGCGACCAGCTCCCGGTCCCAGCGGTCGCGGTCCTGCTCGGGCAGCGGCACGAGCGTGCCGTCGGCCGTCTCGCGTGCGCCCCGGCGGGACTCGACCAGCAGCATCAGCGCCAGCAGTCCGGTGGCCTCGGGCTCGTCCGGCATCAGCTCGGCGAGGAGCCGGCCGAGGCGCAGGGCCTCCGCGCACAGGCCCGGATCTCCCCCGTACCCCTCGTTGAAGATCAGGTAGACGACGGCGAGCACGCCCTTCAGCCGGTCGGGCAGATCGGCGTCGCGCGGCACGCGGTACGGGATGCGCGCGTCGCGGATCTTCGCCTTGGCGCGGACCAGGCGCTGGGCCATGGTCGGCTCGGGAACGAGGAAGGCGCGGGCGATCTGCGCGGTGCCGAGACCGCCGAGGAGCCGCAGGGTGAGGGCGACCTGCGCCTGCGGGGCGAGCGCGGGGTGGCAGCAGGTGAAGATCAGCCGGAGCCGGTCGTCGCGCACAGGGCCCTCCTCCACGGGCGGGTCGGCCTCGTACAGCAGGGCGGCCTCGGCCTGACGGGCGTCCCGGGTGGACTCGCGGCGCAGCCGGTCGACGGCCCGATTGCGGGCGGTGGTGATGATCCAGCCGGCCGGACTGGGCGGCACACCGGTCTGCGGCCAGCGCCGGACGGCCGTGGTGAAGGCGTCCTGGACCGCTTCCTCGGCGAGGTCGATGTCGCCGAGGAAGCGGACGAGGACGGAGACCGCGCGCCCGTACTCGGCACGGAAGACGGCCTCGACGTCGGTGGTGTCGGGCACGGTTCAGTGGCTGTCGGCGAAGGGGCGCACCTCGATGGGGAGGGTGGTGGCCAGGGCGGCCTTCCTGCCCCACTCCAGGGCCTCGTCCAGGTCGGCGGCCCGGATCAGACAGAGGCCTCCGAGGTACTCCTTGCCCTCGGCGTACGGCCCGTCGGTGATGAGCACGTCGCCGTTTTCGGGGCGCAGCACGGTGGCCGTCTCCGGTCCGTGCAGTCCGCCGGAGAAGACCCAGACCCCGGCGGCGCGCAGCTCGTCGTTGTAGGCCGCCACCCGGTGCATGATCTCCGCCAGCTCGTCGGGGGGCGGCGGCGTGCCGCCCGTGGGCTGGACCACGCTGAGCAGGTAGTGCTGCATGACGTCCTCCTTGGCGTCGTTCGGTCTGTGTCACCTCCTACACGAACGGCAGTCCCCCGGATCGACACCCCACACCGGGAATCGGGAAAGAATCTTGCCCATGACCGCACCGCACCCCCTCCTCGTCCGGGCCCGCCGCCTCGCCGACGACCTGCTCGCCCCGCACGCCGAACAGGTCGACCGGGCGGAGGTGCCGGTCGGCCATCTGACGGAGATCAGGCGCTCGGGTCTGCTCGGCCTGAACGCGCCGCACGAGTACGGCGGGGCCGCGGCCCCCGGCTCGGTGGTGCGCGAGACGGCGGAGATCCTGGCCGGGGCCTGCTGCTCGACCTGGTTCGTGCAGACGCAGCACCACACGCCGGTGCTGACGCTGGTCAGGAGCGAGGGCCCGGTGCGCGAGCGGCTGCTGGGCCGGCTGGCTACCGGCGAGCTGCTGTCCGGGGTGGCGTACGCGCATCTGCGGGCGCACCCGCGCACACCCGTGCGGGCCACCCGGGAGCGGGGCGGATGGCGCTTCGACGGGACGGTGCCCTGGTACACGGGGTGGGGCCTGAACGATGTGCTGCTGCTCGCCGGGGTGACGGAGGCGGACGAGGCGCTGTTCGCCTTCGCCGAGGCGCGGGAGCAGCCGGGTCTGCGGGCCTCGGCCCCGATGCGCCTCGCCGCGCTCACGGCGGCCCGCACGGTCTCGCTGGAGCTGGACGGACTGTGGCTCCCGGAGGAGGCGGTGGCGCTGCGCACCCCGTACGCGACCTGGTCGGCGACGGACCGGCTCAAGACGGTGAACGCCAACCCGGCGGTCTTCGGCATCACGGAGACGGCGCTGACCCTGCTGGACGAGGACACGGCGAGCCCGCTGCACGCCCGCCTGACGACGGTCCGCGACCGGGCCTACGCACTGATCGACACCGCGAAACCCCACGAGCACCTGGCGGAACGTCTGGCCCTCAAGACACAGGCGTCCGAGGTGATGCAGGCAGCGACCACGGCGGCGGTGGTCACGGGCGGCGGCCGCGCGATGCTCCTGACGAGCAGGGCCCAACGCCTGGCGAGGGAAGCCCTGTTCCTCCTGGTCCAGGGCCAGACGGTGGAATCGCGCAGGGCGCATCTCGACGCCCTGGTCTTTTAGGGGCGCGGGGAACTGCGCGAGCAACCACCCACGACATGCAAGCCGCCATTCAACGGATCCCCCGTCTCAGTGGGCGAACGGCACCTGCACCGACGCCACCTGCTTGCCGGCCGGATGCTCCCAGACCCGCTCCTCGGCCAGCCGCGGCAGCACCCCCTCGCCGAACCAGTAGGCCTCCTCCAGATGCGGATACCCGGACAGCACGAACTCCTCGATGCCCAGCGCCGCGTACTCCTTGATCCGCTCGGCGACCTCCTCGTGGCTCCCCACCAGCGCGGTCCCCGCGCCCCCGCGCACCAGACCGATCCCGGCCCAGAGATTGGGGTGGATCTCCAGCCCGTCACGGCCGCCGCCGTGCAGCGCGAGCATCCGCTGCTGGCCCTCGGACTCGCTGCGCGCCAGCCCGGCCTGCACGGACTTCACGGTGTCGGGGTCGAACCCGGCGAGCAGCCGGTCGGCCTCCGCCCAGGCCGCTTCGGAGCTGTCGCGGGTGATGACGTGCAGCCGGATGCCGAACCGCAGGGTGCGCCCTTGCTTCGCCGCGAGCGCCCGGATCCAGGCGATCTTCTCGGCGACCTGGGCCGGCGGCTCGCCCCAGGTGAGGTAGACATCGGCGTGCCGCGCGGCGATCTCCCCGGCGATCGGCGAGGAGCCCCCGAAGTACACCTCGGGCACCGGATCCGGCACCCGGGCCAGCTTCGCGTCCTCGACCCGGAGGTGCTCACCCTTGAGGTCGACGGTCTTGCCCTCCCACAACTTCCTCACGATCTCCAGGAATTCGCCCGTACGGCGGTAACGGTCGTCCTTGTCCAGGAAGTCGCCGTAGGCCCGCTGCTCGTGGCTCTCGCCGCCGGTGACGACGTTCAGCAGCAGCCGTCCGCCGCTCTGCCGCTGGAAGGTGGACGCCATCTGCGCGGCGAGCGTCGGCGAGACGAAGCCGGGCCGGAAGGCGACGAGGAACTTCAGCCGCTCGGTGTTCTGGCTGACCATCGCCGTCGTCAGCCAGGCGTCCTCGCACCAGGCGCCGGTCGGGGTGAGCGCGCCCACGAAACCCAGGTCCTCGGCGGCGCGGGCGATCTGGCTCAGATAGGCGACCGTCGGCGGCCGGTCCCGTCCGGAGGCGGTGGCCGGGGTGCCGTGGCCGCCGCCGACGACATGGCGGCTGTCGCCGTTGGTGGGGAGGAACCAGTGGAAGGTGAGAGACATATGGGGGGTCTCCGATCGAGGGTGGGGGCTGGACTTCAGCTCGCCGCGGCCAGGTACGGCGTCCGTCCCAGCGCGGCCGAGAACTGGTCGACGACCTGGGTGAGCGCCTCGGTGGCGGCCGGGGCGACCGTGACGGAGCCGTCCTCGTGGGCGGTGATGTCCTTGTCGAGGGTGAACCAGCCCTGCACGATGTGGGCCGCGCCCATGGAGTTGAGGACGGGACGCAGGGCGTAGTCGATGGCCAGGACATGGGCGGTGGAGCCGCCGGTGGCCAACGGCAGGACCGTCTTTCCGGTGAGCGCGTACTGCGGCAGCAGGTCGAGGAGCGCCTTGAGGACGCCGGAGTAGGAGGCCTTGTAGACGGGGGTGCCCACGACGACGCCGTCGGCGCGTGCGAACAGCTCGGTCGCCTCGACGATCGCCGGGTGCCGGAAGTCCGCGCCGAGCAGGGCCTCGGCCGGGATCGTCCGGACGTCGAGCGGGATCACCTCGTGGCCCTGGGCCGCGAGCCGCTGGTCGAGGTGGCGCAGCAGACGGCCGGTACGGGAGAAGGCGGAGGGGCTGCCGGAGACGGACAGGACGGTGGCCATGGGTCCTCTTTCACGGAACGAAGCGAAGCGATGCGATGCGGTGCAGTTGCGGTGCAGTTGCGGTGCCGCACGGCATGCGGGAATCCTGGTGCGGAGTGTTTTCGGGCACGCCGAATTCGAAGGGCGCGTCGACGCCCGGGATGCAGGGTTGCCAAGACGCAGGCGGACGCGGCGAATTCAGGCGGGGAAAGAAAAAGCGCGGCGGATCTCCGGAAGGGGATCAGGCCGCGACGCAACAGGAGGCGCTGGAGACGCGCGCGAGATCGACATGGCGTCGCCGCGTGAGGTCCAGTCGCTTCTTCATGCTCTTGATCGTGGCAGCCGTCCGCGACGGCAGTCAAGGAAAACCCGACCGGTCTCGGATCGCGGACCAATGCGTGGCGTGGACCTTCGGTCGGGTCGGCTCCGGACGTGTCGCGGACAACCGTCGTCAGAAGTGCGCCTGCCGGGGATCGGCGCGATCATGTTCGGGCCGATCGGCCAGGGCTGCGCGCGGCGACCGCGTCCGTCCCCCGCCGTCGGTCATCATCGGCCACCATGAACGTCTCGCTCGTCCTGTTCACCTGTGATCTGCGCCTGCACGACCATCCGCCGCTGCGGGCCGCCCTCGCCGGATCCCGGCGGACAGTGCCGTTGTTCGTGCGCGACCGGGCCGTGGCCGAGGCCGGGTTCTGCGCGCCCAACCGGCTGGGGTTCCTCGCCGACTGCCTGCGGGATCTCGACGCGGGGCTGCGGGCGCGGGGCGGGCGGCTGGTGGTCCGCTCCGGTGACCTGGTGGAAGAGGTGTGCCGGGTGGCCACCGAGACGGGGGCCGGCGAGGTGCATGTGTCGGCCGACGTGAGCGCGTACGCGCAGCGCCGTGAGGAGCGGTTGCGGCGCGCGCTGGCGGCGGGCGTACGACTGCACGTGCATGACACGGTGACGACCGCGGTCGCGCCCGGAACGCTGACCCCGGCCGCGTCGGACCACTTCGCGGTGTTCACGCCCTACTTCCGGCACTGGTCGCGGCAGCCGCTCCGCGACGCGCTCGGCGCGCCCCGGACCGTGTCGGTGCCGGACGACGTCGCCTCCGAGCCGCTGCCCTCGCACCGGGGTCCGGCGCCGGGCGGGGAGATCGAGGGGCGTGCGCGGCTCGACGGCTGGCTGCGGGACGGCATCGCCTGCTACGAGGACCGGCACGACGACCTGGCCGGCGACGCGACCTCCCGGCTCTCGCCCCATCTGCACTTCGGCGCCCTCTCCCCCGTCGAACTCGTCCACCGGGCGCGGACCATGGGCGGCCCGGGCGCCGAGGCGTTCGTACGGCAGCTCGCGTGGCGCGACTTCCACCGCCAGGTGCTGGCCGTACGGCCGGCCGCGGCGGTCGCCGACTACCGCCCCCGGCAGGACCGTTGGCGTACGGAGCGGACGGCCGGCGCGGACATCGAGGCGTGGCGGGAGGGCCGTACCGGCTATCCGGTCGTGGACGCGGCGATGCGGCAGTTGCGCGCCGAGGGCTGGATGCACAACCGGGGCCGCCTGCTGACCGCGAGCTTCCTCACCAAGACGCTGTACGTCGACTGGCGGATCGGCGCCCGGCACTTCCTGGACCTGCTGGTCGACGGGGATGTGGCCAACAACCAGCTCAACTGGCAGTGGACGGCGGGCACCGGCACCGATTCCCGGCCCAACCGGGTTCTCAACCCCGTCGCCCAGGCGAGGCGGTACGACCCGGACGGGGCGTATGTCCGGCGCTGGGTGCCCGAGTTGGCGGGGGTCGCCGGCGGGGCGGTGCACGAGCCGTGGAGACTGCGCGGCCCGGACCGGGCGGCGGCGGCCGGTTACCCGGAGCGGATCGTCGACCTCTCCGACGGGCTCGCGCGCTTCAGACAGGGCCGGGGGCTCGGGTGAGTTCCGCCCTTGCCCGAAGCCCGCGGTCACTCGTGCAGGGGAAGGAGCGCGGGTCGCTTCGCCGTGCGGCCGTCGCCGGAGGAGCGGCCGCGCAGACGGCGGCCGAGCCACGGGCCCAGGAACCCGGCGGCCCAGCGCAGTTCGCCGAGGCCGGCCCGCAGACCGGACGGGACCGGGTGCGGCGGGGCGGGCAGCGGGTGGGTCCAGGAGTCGTCGCTGCCCGGCAGGCCGAGGGCGTGGGCGACGGCGGCGGCGATCCGTTCGTGACCGAGCGGGGAGGCGTGCAGCCGGTCCGCGCTCCACAGCCGCGGGTCGGTGACCACGGTGTGTCGGCCGGCGTCGGCGACGACGACGTCGTACCGGTGGGCCGCCTCGCGGATGCGGGCGTTCAGGGCGAGGACCCGCGGGGCGAGTGGCCGGGCGAGCGGGATGAGCCCGGTGGGGTCCGGGAAGGTGACGGTGGCGACCCGGGCGCCCTGCCCGGTGAGTGCGGCGAACGTGGCATCCAGGTGGCCGGCGACCTCGTCGACGTCGAAGCGGGGGCGCAGCAGGTCGTTGACCCCGGCGACGACGGTGGCCAGGTCGGGGCGCAGCGCGAGCGCCGGGCCGAGTTGCTCGGCGCGCACCTGGCCCGCGAGACGGCCGCGCACGGCCAGATTGGCGTATCGGAGGCCCGGGTCGTGGTCGGCGATGTGCGCGGCGAGCCGGTCGGCCCAGCCGCGCAGGCCGGTGCTGTCGTCGCCGTCGCCGAGTCCCTCGGTCTGGCTGTCGCCGAGGGCCACGTAGCGCGTGTAGTGGATCTCCGTGCCGGACATGGGAAGCCTCCGGTTCGGTGTGTGGAACGCGGACGCGGAACCACTCGAACTCCCGAACTCAGCCTACTCACTTTTTTAACTATTCACACCGGTGTCCATGACGGCCCGGCAGGCACGTCCCACCTCTACACATAAAGGCCAAATAAGCGCAGAATGAACAGGCGCGGCACTTACCGCACACCGCACCGAAGCGGTCGGGCCCTGAAAGTCAAAGGAGACGAATCATGGCCAACGTCTCGCCCACCAGAGGTGACATGTCGACGCACCCCGATGTATCCGAGATGCAGGCGCGGTACGCCCGCATGCTCGATGGTCGTGATGTGGCGCTCGTGGACGGACCGGTGTTCCTGCTCGGTCTGTACTGCGCCGTGTCCCCGTGGATACTCCACTACACCGCCAGCCAGCCCGCGCTCGTGACCCACAACCTGATCGTGGGCATCGCGATCGGCCTGCTGGGACTCGGATTCACCGCGGCTCCCGCCCGTATGTACGGTCTCAGTTGGGCCATGTGCGCGGCGGGCATCTGGATGATCATCGCGCCGTGGGTCGTCGGCGACAGCCCGGACGCCGGTGTCGCGGTCAACAACATCATCATCGGCGCCCTCGCCCTGATCCTGGGGCTGATGTGCACGGCCACGGCGGCGAAGAGCACGCCGAAGCCCTAGTCTCCCGACCTCCCCCGACATCCGGAAGGACGGCCGGGTCGACCCGCACATGCGGGCCGGCCCGGCCGTTCCGCAGTGCCGCGTGTCTGTCGGGCCGGCTCAGTCGCCCGGCATCAGCCACGGCTCCTGGGGCAGGGTCCGGCCCGTCTCCAGGAGAGACTTGAGGTTGGACAGGACCGCGGGCCAGCCGAGCGACACATCGGCGAGCGCGCCCTCGTCGAGGAGATCCTCGTGGGTGACGGTGAGGCGGACGATGTCGGCGTGCGGGCGGATGTCGAAGGTGACCCGGGAGCGCCGGTCCGGCCGGCCCTCCTCGTCGGGCGAGGCCCAGGTGGTGACCAGCCGAGTGGGAGGCTCGCTCTCGACGACGGTGCCGACGACGTCCGCGATGCCGGTGCCGTCCGTGCGGACGTGTTCCCAGCGGGAGCCGGGCCGCCAGTCGGAGACGTTGCTGTGGCCCCAGTAGGCGGCGGTCAGGTCGGCGTCGGTGAGCGCTTCCCAGACCCGCTCCGGCGTACTGGCGATGTAGGTGACATAGACGAAGGTGGGCTTGTCGGTCATGGCTTCCTCGGCTCGTCGTCTGACGTCGGAGAGCACGCGCAGCCGCGGGCGCTCGAACTTGTCGATCCACCGCTCCTGGATCTCGTGGAGCGGGACCGGGTTGAGGTAGTGCAGCTTCTCCCGCCCCCGCCGCACCGTCACGACCAGGCCGGCGGCCTCCAGGACGGCCAGGTGCTGGGTCACGGACTGGCGCGCCATGTCGATGTGCGCGCACAGCTCGCCCAGGGTCTGGCCGTTGCGCTCGTGCAGCCGGTCGAGAAGCCGTCTGCGCGTGTCGTCCGCCAGCGCCCTGAAGGCCTTGTCCATGCCCGGGTCCGGCTCCGGGTCGTCTCCTGATCGCACACCCAACGTTATGCAGGCGATTACCTGCATGTCAACCGGACAACCCGACGGGAGCCTCGACGACCCGACGGAGGCCGGACAGCCGTGCGCCCGCCGACACCCTGTGGGGAGGGTGATCGACGGGCGCACCGTCATCGGCATCGCAGCTGACGTGCCGGCCGGGATCGACCGGCGGTGGGGATCAGCTGACGTTGAGCGCCGTGTCGTCGATGACGAACGACGTCTGGAGGGTGGACCCTTCGACGCCGGTGAACGTGATGGTGGACGTGGTGCCCGCCAGGGAGGCGAGGCTGAAGCTCTTCAGGGCGTATCCACTGGCCGCGTTGAGGTTGGAGTAGGTGGCCAGGGTGGTGGATCCGGCGGTGACCGTCAGCTTGTCGTACGCGGTGCTGGTGGTGGTCTCGGCCGTGTCGATGTGCAGATAGAAGCTGAGCGTGGCGGTGGTGCAGCCGCTCGGGATGGTCACCGTCTGGGACAGCGTGTCGGTGTGGGCGGAGCCGTAGCCGTCCAGCCATGCCTTGTACGAGCCGGTGCGCGCCGCCTGGCTGCTGGAGTTGGTGATGATGCCGCTGGTGGCGGTCCAGGTGGTGTTGCCGGACTCGAAGCCCTGGTTGCCGAGCAGCTGGGCGGCGGTGCAGGTGCCGTCGCCGCCGTCGTCCCCGCCGCCGCTGTCGCTCCCGCCGGCCAGCCACTCGGTCGCGTTGAGGGCGAGGGCCGCGTTGGTGGCGCCGGAGTCGTTCCAGCCGTCGTAGAGGGTGTTGCCGGACTGGCCGGTGTCGTCGTCGATGGGCGAACTGTCGCCCCAGAAGGCGACACGGCCGCTGCCGAAGGTGCTGGTGGCGAAGAAGGCGCCGGTGTTGCCGGAGTAACCGGTGCGGTAGAGCAGGCCCTTGACGCTGGAGTTGTCGGCGGGCTTCAGAGTGGCCGTGGTGCCACTGGCGATGAGGCTCTTGGTGACGGTGCCGAAGGAGCCGTGCAGGACGGGGTCGCTGCTGTCGCTGATGGCCGACGGGTAGTCCGAGCTGATGCTCAGCGAGTCGATGGAGAAGCCGAACGGGTCGGTGGAGTCGACGCTGTTGTTGGTCATCAGGTCGTTGAGGATCTCGACCGCGTCCTCGCCGTCGTTGTTGCGGTCGGCGCCGGTGTGGTCGGAGACCATGAACAGACCGCCGCCGTTCTTCACGAAGTTCATGATCGCCGTCTTCTCGGCGGTGGTGAACAGCGTGTTGGGCTCCGGAAGGACCAGCGTGTCGAAGTTCGACAGGTCGGTCGTCGAGGAGCCGCCGTAGGTGAGGGCGCCGGTGGCGGTCTTGAGGCTGTAGTCGCCGGTCTTCTGGAGGGCGACGCCCCAGGAGGAGATGGCGCCGGTCCAGTCGCTCTCGGAGGACGGCGAGGAGTCCTCGCCCAGCGGGTCGGGCTGGCTGGTGGAGATGATCCAGTCGGCGTTGCCGGCCGTCTCGGCGTGGCCGTTGTCGAACAGGATGCGGTGGGGGGTGGCCGCTTGCGCGGGCGTGGCACTGGTGGAGACCTGAAGGGCGGCTCCGGTGACGAGCAGCCCGAGGCCGGCCAGGAGGGTGGGGACCTTGCGGCGGGATCTCTGTGATCCGAGCATCCGGCGAACCTCCGTGGGGAAGGGGGGACACGAGGCGGGTGCGGGCGCCAAATCTGCGCGCGTAGACCTGACATCGAAGGGTTCTACACGCGTGGAACGATTGAAAGGTACATGGCATTACTGGTCCGTGAACATCAAAGGCGCGCAATAACGCGAACAGAAACGTCGACAGCCGTCGGCCGCGAAGCGGAACGGACTGCCCCACCCCCCCAGCGGGCACAAGCACTGCAATGGCGTCTCGCTAGGGAAGCGGAGGGCGGAGATGGAGATCGACGGCCTGATCAGTGCCATCTTCATCGGCATCATCATCGGCGTACTGGGGCGGCTCGTCGTCCCCGGCCGCCAGCGCATCGGCGTGCTGTGGACCATCGCCGTCGGCATCGTGGCGGCGCTGATCGGTTCCGCGCTCGCCGCAGGGATCGGCGTGGGCGACACCAAGGGCCCCGACTGGATCGAGTGGCTCATCCAGATCGGCCTCGCCGCCGTCGGCGTCGCGGCCCTGGACCGATCGAAGGGCCGCCGCTGACGGACGAAACACCGGCGCCCGCAAGGGGCGCGGGGAACTGCGCGACCAGCCACGACGGCGCCGCAGCAAAACGACGACACATCGCGGCACCCCCAGCGGAGCGCTCAGCGCGCGTACACGTACGGGGTCGTCGTGCTGACCGCGGCGAAGCCGAGGCGCTCCAGGATGGGGCGGCTCTGGGACGAGGCGTCGACCTGGAGGTAGCGGTAGCCGCGCTCGGCGGCGATCCGGGCGCGGTAGGCGATCAGGGCACGGTAGATGCCGCGTCCGCGCCAGCCCTCGACGGTGCCACCGCCCCACAGACCGGCGAACCGCACTCCGGGGATCAGTTCCATCCGCGCCGAGCTCACCGGCACGTCCCCGGCCATCGCGAGGAGGGCGACGAGGGCGTCGGGGTCGCCGGCGAGCCGGGCGAGCAGGAGGTCCCGCAGCCAGGAACCGTCGCGGCCGAAGGCCTTCTCGTTCGCCTCGACCATCAGCTCGACGCCCGCCCGGTCGGTGACCGGGACGATGCGGACGCCGTCGGGCAGTACGACGTCGAAGAGCTGGTCGCCCGTCTCGCCGATCATCAGGGTCTCCTCCGGGTCGGCCGTGAAACCGGCCGCCGTGAGCCGTTCACCGAGGTCGGCGGGGCTGTCGTGGCCGTGCAGCTTCCACTCGAACTCCTGGCCGAGCCCGGTGAAGTAGGCGATCTGCGCCGCGATCGCCGCGTCGGCCCCGCCGGAGTCCAGGTCGGACCACAGGACGCCGCTCCAGCCGCCGTGGCCGCCGATGTGCCGGACCACGCCCCCGGTCCGCTCGACGCGGGCGTCGGAGCTGTCGGGACGCGCGCCTTCGCGCATTTCCCGGTCGTACAGGGCGAGTACCGCGGCATGATCCATGCCGCCCACTCCAGCACCTCGGCGCGGCCCCCACAACGCAATTAGCGCCGCGTCACCGCCGCCAGATACGCGCTCAGCCGGTCGCGGTTGCGGGCCAGACAGTCGATCCGGGCCTGGATGCGGTCGATGTGCCCCTCCAGAAGGGCGGCGGTCTCGGGGGTCAGATGCTGTACGGGCAGGACGATCTCGTCGGGCCCGGACAGGTACGGCAGGATCGCGCGGATCATCTCGGTGGTGAGGCCGGAGTCGAGCAGTCCGCGGATCTGCTGGACGTCCCGGACGGCCGCCTCGCCGTAGTCGCGGTAGCCGTTCTCGCCGCGGTCGGGGTGGAGCAGGTCCTGCTCCTCGTAGTAGCGCAGCAGCCGGGTGGGGACGCCGGTGCGGTGCGCGAGGTCGCCGATCTTCATGACGCACTCCCCAGGCCGGTCGGCAGCTCTTCGGCGGCTCTTCGGCGGCTCTTCGGCGGGCCGCCCTTGCCTTCACACTGATGTGAACGTTCGACCATGGTCGCATGTCCACCGCATCCATGGTCAAGGGCACCGCCGTGCCCACTCCCCTGCCCTGGTCGGGGCTGCTCGCCCTGTCCACGGCCGCCTTCACCGCCGTGCTGACCGAGTTGCTGCCCGCCGGGCTGCTGCCCCGCATGGCGCCGGCCCTCGGCGTGTCCGAGGCGCGGGTGGGCTTCCTGGTCACGGGCTACGCGGCGGCCTCGTTCGCGGCGGCGATCCCCATGACCGCCCTGCTGCGCGGGCTGCCGCGGCGGCCGGTCCTGCTCGGCGCCCTGCTGGGCTTCGCGCTGAGCAACGCGGTGGTCGCGCTGTCGTCCTCGTACGGCGTCACCTTCGCGGCGCGGCTGGCGGCCGGTGTCATGGGCGGCACGCTGTGGGCGATGCTCGCCGGGTACGCGGCCCGGATGGTGCCGGCCGAGCGGCGCGGCCGGGCGATCGCCGTCGTGCTCGCCGGCATCACGCTCGCGCTGGCGCTGGGCGTGCCGGCCGGGACCGCGCTGGCCGGGGCGGTGGGCTGGCGTGCGGCGTTCGGTCTGCTGGCCGGGCTGGCGGTGCTGCTGATGGGCTGGGTGCGGTGGCGGGTCCCGGGCTTCCCCGGCGAGGCGCGGGGCGAGCGGGTGCCGCTCGCCGGGGTGGCCGTGCTGCCGGGGCTCCCCGTGATCCTGTCCGTCACGCTGTTCCTGCTGCTGGGCCACCAGGTGATGTACACCTACATCGCCCCGTTCACCGAGCACGCGGGCTTCGGCCGCACGGATGTGGTGCTGCTGGTGTTCGGGGCGTCCACGGTGGCCGGGATCTGGGGGACGGGCCTGCTCGTCGACCGGCGTCCGCGTGCCACGCTGCTCGGCGCGCTCGCCCTCTGCGCGGCGGTCATGCTCGCGCTCGGCCGCTCCGCGGACGCGCCCGCCGCGCTGCTGGCGTCGGTCGCGCTGTGGGGCGTGTCCTTCGGCGGGGCGCCGACCCTGATCCAGACGGCGCTGGTGCACGCGTCGGGGCCCGCCGCCTCGGACGTGGCGACCTCCCTGCAGACCACGGTGTACAACGCGGGCATCGCGGGCGGCTCGCTGACCGGAGGAGTCGTACTGGAGCGGTGGGGCGCACCAGCACTGCCCTGGACGGCGTTCCCGCTGATCGCGCTGGCTCTGACGGCGGTCGCGGTGGGCCGCCGGCACGCCTTTCCGGCGGTCCCGGGCCGACGGCCCGACGGCGGCTGAGCACGCCCGCAGGCCCCGGTTCGACAGGTCGGCAGGTCGATGGGTCGACAGTTCGGCTGCCGACCTGTCGACCCATCGACCTGCCCGACGGGGACCTGCGGGTCGTCCGTCCGGCGGGACGGGAGCGGCTCAGCGCTCCGTGCGCGTGCGGAACCTTCGGTAGAGGGCCGCGCCGCCGAGCATCATGGCCGTGCTGCCGACGAGGGCGGGCAGCGTGGCGTCGGCTCCCGTGTGGGCGAGCGAGGACACGGCATCGGGCGCCGCGGCCTGCGCCGCCAGGGCCGGGGCCGGGGCCTGCGGGTTGTCCTTCGGACCCGGGGCCTGAGGCTCCGAGGGCGGGTGGTGCCGGACCGGCGGCTCGGGCTCGGAGGGATGCCCCGGCTCGACGGGTTCCTCGCCGGGCTCCTCGCCGGGTCCCTCGCCCGGTTTCTCGCCGGCGACGTTGGCGGACTGGTTGCCGAACGCCGGGTTCGCGATGCCGACGACGTTCACGCTGTTGCCGCTGACGTTCACCGGGAGATGGACCGGCAGCTGGACACCGTTGCCGGAGACGACGCCCGGAGAGCCCTGGGCGCCGCCCTGCGCGGTGGCGCCTCCGTCGGAGGTCGCGCCGGGTGCCCCGGGAGCGGCGGCCTTGCCCTTGTTGGCGCAGGTGTTGCCCGCGGCGGGGTTCAGCACGCCCACCACGTTCACCGTGTTCCCGCACAGGTTCACCGGGAGGTTCACCGGCAGCTGGACACCGTTGCCGGAGATCAGCCCGGGCGAGCCTGCCGCGGCGCCGTTCGCCGCCGAGTCGGCGTGTGCGGGCAGTGTCACAGCCATCGCGCCGGAGACTGCGGCGACGGCCAGCACACCGGTTCGGGTAACCCGTCTCATGGGGTCCCTGCCTTCCAGACATGAGTCGCGGGCAGTCGCCCGCACCCGTTAGAACGCCGACGAACCATCCGGGTTATGCCAGAACGCCCTTTCGCACCGTTCTGTCGCCCGGAGGCGGGTCACGAGGAGGCCGCTTATCGTGATCGAGGGCGCCGCCGCGGACCGCTGCAGGCGTCCCTGGAGGCGCTGATGCTGGCCAAGCTGTCGACGCGGCCCGGGCTGCGACGCTGTGCGCTCGCCGTGACCGCCGCACTGACCCTGCTGGGGGCGGGCCTGCCGACGGCCACCGCGAGCGGCTCCGGCGACGCGGACGACCGCCCCGATCTGTCCCGGTTCTACGGTCAGAAGGTCGTATGGTCGGCCTGCAAGGGCGAAAGCATGCCCGACGACCTCCAGTGCGCCAAGCTGACGGTCCCCGTCGACTACGCCCACCCCAAGAAGGGCACGCTCGACCTCGCGCTCGCCCGCTATCGGGCCACGGGCGACAAGCGTGGCTCGGTGGTGCTCAACTTCGGCGGCCCCGGCGGCCCGGGAGTCCCTGAACTCGCCATCGGAGGCAAGGGGTTCATGGATCTCACCGACAGCTACGACGTGGTCACCTTCGATCCCCGGGGCGTCGGCCGCTCCTCCCCCGTCAGCTGCGGGGACGGCGAGGAGAGCGGGCTGGCCTCGCTGGACGACGACTCGGCGCTCTCCGATCCACGGAGACTGCTCGCCCAGCTGAAGCAGGCGGCCGCCGACTGCACCGAGCACTCCGGTCCGGTCCTGCCGCACATAGGCACCGTCGACGCGGCACGGGACCTGGACGTGATGCGGCAGGCGCTGCGCGACAAGAAGCTCAACTACCTCGGCTTCTCGTACGGCAGCCGGCTCGGCGCGGTCTACGCCGCCCAGTTCCCCGACAAGGTGGGCCGGGTGGTCCTGGACGGCGTCGACACGCTGACGGAGCCGCTCACCGAGCAGGGGATCGTGGGCGCCCGGGGGCAGCAGGTGGCCCTGGACGACTTCGTCGGCTGGTGCGTGAAGGACATCGCCTGCCCGTTCGGCCAGGATCCGCGCGTGGCCCGCCAGGAGGTCGTACGGCTCGTCCGCTCGCTCGACGAGGATCCGCTGCCGACCGACTTCGGCGGCGACTTCACCGGCCAGGACCTCGTCGGGGCCCTCGGGCAGGGGCTGTACAGCAGGGAGTTGTGGCCGCTGCTGGAGCGGGCGCTGGCCCAGCTGGTCGAGAGCGGCGACGCCGGCGGGGTGCTGGGTTTCGTGGGCGGCGGCTTCGCCCTCCCGCTCCCCTTCACGCTCCGCACGCCACTCCCGACACCGCTGCGCACGCCACTCCCGACACCGCTGCGGGCACCGTTGCGGACATCCCTCCGCGACGAGCCCTCCCCCGGTGCGCTGGTCGACGCGGAGGACGTCCCTCACGACAACCTGCCCGCCGCGCTGATGGCGATCAACTGCGCGGACGACCCGGACCGCCCCACCGCCGAGCAGATCACCGCGGACCTCCAGCGGCTGCGCGCCGCGTACGACAAGGCGTCGCCGGTCTTCGGGCAGTACCGCCTCACCGAGGTCCTGATGTGCTACGGCCGCCCCAAGGGCACCGACTACATCCGCGACGAGGTGAAGGACCTCGACTCCCCGAAGCTGCTCCTGGTCGGCACCCGAGGCGACCCGGCGACCCCCTACCGCTGGACCGAGGAGACGGCCGAGCGGCTCGGGGCCTCGGCCGTGGTGCTCGACAACAAGGGCGAGGGCCACACCGGGTACGGGTCGTCCAAGTGCGTGCACCGCAAGGTCGACGACTTCCTGCTGTACGGCTCCCTCCCGCCGAACGGCAGTTCGTGCGGGCCCGAAGAGGACGACGACTGAGTGCGCCGCTTCCTGCCGCTGCTGCTCGTCGCCCTCACCGCGGCCGGGGCGACGGTCGCCTCGTTCGCCCTGTCGGCCCGGTGGTGGCTCGCGGCCGGGCCGCTGCTGGCGCTGACCTGTCTGGGCGGCCGGGACCTGCTGCAACGCCGTCGCTCCCTCCCGCGCAACTACCCGCTCCTCGCCCATCTGCGGTACCCGACACGGTCGGCGCGCACCAGCGATGCCCGCGCGGCGGAGGGAGCGGAGGGGGACGAGTTCCTGGTGCCGTCGCTGCGCCCGGTGGAGGCGGCCGAGGAGCCGCCGGTGGTGCGGGTGGGCGGGCCCGACTGCCGTCTGCCGTACGACATGGCGCTGCTGAACGTGTCCGCGATGAGCTTCGGGGCGCTGTCGCCGCAGGCGGTCCTCGCTCTCAACCGCGGTGCGGCACTGGGCCGTTTCGCGCAGGACACCGGGGAGGGCGGGCTGTCCGAGTACCACCTGCGGGGCGGCGGCGACCTCGTCTGGGAGATCGGGTCGGGATACTTCGGCTGTCGCGCTCCCGACGGCGGCTTCGACGCACGGGAGTTCGCCGACAAGGCGGCCCTGCCCGAGGTGAAGTGCGTGTCGGTGAAGCTGTCCCAGGGGGCGGCCCCCGGAAGCGGCGGGGTGCTTCCGGCCGCGAAGGTGAGCGCCGAGGTCGCGCGGGAGCGGAGGGTTCCGGAGGGCGTGACGGTGGTGTCGCCGCCCTGTCACCGGGAGTTCTCGACGCCGCGGGAGCTGGTGCTCTTCCTGGCCCGGCTGCGCGAGGCGGCGGGCGGCAAGCCGACCGGGTTGAAGCTGTGCGTGGGGTCGCGGCGGGAGTTCCTCGCCCTCTGCCGGGCGATGGCGGCGGAGGGGGTGACACCCGACTTCGTGATCGTGGACGGCTCGGAGGGCGGCACGGGTTCCGGCCCGACGCAGGCAGCCGGGCGGCTCGGCATGCCGCTCACCCAGGGGCTGATCACCGTGCACAACGCCCTGGTCGGCGTCGGGCTCCGGGACCGGGTGCGGATCGGGGCGAGCGGCCGGGTGGCCACCGGCGCGGACATCGTCGGACGTCTCGCGCAGGGCGCCGACTACACGAACGCGGCCCGCGCGATGATGCTCGCCCTCGGCTGCGTCCGGGCCCGACGCTGCCACACGGGCGCCTGCCCGGCCGGCGTCGCGACGCAGGACCCGTTGCGGGCACATGCGTTGAACGTCGCCGACAAGGCCCGGCGGGTCCTGCACTACCAGCGCGAGACGGTCCGCGACGCCGTCCGGATCATGGCCGCGATGGGCGTGCGCGAGCCCGGCGAGCTCACCCCCGCCCATCTGCTCCGCAGGTCCGGGCCGGGCGGGCTGCGCTCGTACGCGGAGCTGTACGACTGGCTGGCGCCGGGCGAACTCCTCGCCGGGCCGCCGGAGTCATGGGCGGCGGACTGGAAGGCGGCGACCCCGGACGGCTTCGGCTGAGCGCCGTCCGCGGGACGGCCGCTACGGCTTGACGGTCACGAAGGAGTCGATCGCCGCGGTCAGTTCGGCCGGCTTCTCGACGGGGAGCTCATGGCCGGCGTCGAGGATGCGGACGACCGCGTCCGGATAGGCCTTGGCCATCCGCAGCATCTGCTGCACCGGGAGCTGGATGTCGTGATAGCCGTGGATCATCAGGGTCGGGGCCTGGATCTCCCCGACCCGGTCCAGGACGTCGAAGGCCCGCATGGCGCCGTACAGCGTCATGACCACCTCGCGCGGGGTGTCCGCGGAGGCCTTGACGTACGCGCGGATCTCGTCGCGGGGGTAGCCGGGAGCGAAGGCCCGCTGGATGTTGGCGGCGACGAACAGCTTGAACGGGACGAGGGTGGAGGCCCCCATCAGCAGGCCTCTGCCCCGGCTGTAGGTCATCCGGCCGATGGAGTTCACCAGCACCATGCGCTCGACCCGTTCCGGGTGGGAGAGGGCGACGGTCTGCGAGATCATCCCGCCCATGGAGTGGCCGACCAGCACGAACCGCTCGATCTCCAGATGGTCGAGAAGGGCGAGGAGGTCACGCGCCAGTTCCGCGACCGTCTTCACCCCCGCCCCGCTGCTCTCGCCGTGCCCGCGCAGGTCGAAGCGGATCACCCGGCGCCGCTCGGCGAAGTGCGCCACCTGGTGGTCCCAGCGGCGCCGGTTCGCGGTCCAACCGTGCACGAACACCAGGGGCACGCCGTCGCCGTCGCGCGGGCCCTCGTCGTCGTACGTCAGTGCTGCGCCCTCGACTTCGAGCTGCGGCATGGGTGCCTCCTGCAGTGCTGTCCCGGTTACTGACGCGTACGGTAACCGGCGGCGGGGGTCGGCGTCACCGTCGTCCGCCGAGAAAAAAATCCCGGCGATGCCCCGCGGACGAATCGGACCTATCGTGCTCATATGGAGTACGCACTCAGCCCCGCGACCCTCTCCGAACTGCGCCGCCCGCGCCCCTATCCCGCAGTGTCCGTGCTGACGCCGACCCATCGCCGGGGACCCGAGAACGCCCAGGACCGGGTCCGGTTGCGCAATGTCGTGGCCGAGGCGAAGAAGCAGCTGGACGCCGACCCGGCGGTCACCCGCGAGCGGCGCGCCGACGTCGCCGAGCAGCTCGACCGGGCGCTCGCCGAGATCGACCTGGCGCACACCGAGGACGGCCTGGTCATCTACGCGGCCCCGGGCGAGCACCAGGTGTGGTCCCTGGCCCGCGCCGTCCCCGAACGCGTCGTCTTCTCCGACACCTTCCTGACCCGCAACCTGGTCTCCGCCCAGGCCTCGGAACGGCCGTTCTGGGTGCTGTCGGTCTCCGCCGACCGCGTCACGCTGTGGAACGGCGGCGCCGACCGGGTCGTCGAGGCGGACAACAGCGGCTTCCCGCTGACCAGGAGCCGGGAGAACTTCGACGCCGAGCGCCGGGAGCGGATCGGCGACCTGCCCAGCACCTTCCGCGACGAGGACACCCGTCACTTCCTGCGCGAGGCCGACTTCGCGATGAGCCGGCTGCTGCGCCTGGCCCCGCGGCCGCTGTACGTCACCGGTGAACGGGCGGCGCTGTCGGCCCTCGACGAGCTGGGCACCGTCACCAAGGCCGCCGTGCACATCCCGCACGGCGGACTGTCCCACGGCACGCCGGACGCGGTGTGGCAGGCCGTGCGCCCGATGGTCGCCGCCGAGGCGCTCAGGAGCGTGGACACGGTCAGCCGGGCGCTGGAATCGGCGCTCGGCCGCAAGGAGTTCGCGGCCGGCGTCGACGAGGTCTGGCAGAGCGCCCGGGAGGGCCGGATCCGGCTGCTGGCCGTCGAGGAGAACTACCGCGTCACGGTCCGCGACGACGGCGACCACCTCGTCCCGGCCGTGAGCGGCGACCTCGACGCCCGCGAGGACATCGTGGACGAGATCGTCGAGCAGTGCCTGGAGACGCGCGCCGACGTGCGCTTCGTGCCCGACGGCGCCCTGTCCGACGCCGACGGGATCGCGGGGGTCCTGCGGTACTGACGCCGTTCCCCCGCGGCGCGGCTCTCAGACGTTGCCGAGCAGGGCCTGCAGCCCCTGGTCGACCGCGGCGCCGACGTCCTCCCGGCCCGCGGCGACCACCGCGTAGCTGCGCAGCAGGAATCGGCGCAGGGCGCCGCTGTCGAACTGGAGCAGGGCCATCCCGAGCGGGGAGTGGAACTCCATCACCGTGCGGTCCGGCCCGCAGGGCCAGATGTGCACGTCCCCGCTCCCGGCCGGGCCGCTCACGCCCTGCTCCAGCAGGGCACGGGCGAAGGTCCAGGTGACCGCCTCGCCGGCGAGGGAGACCTCCGACGGGAAGTCGACGTGCACGGCGAAGGGGTCGGTGGCGGCATAGCGGAGCGTGGCGGGCACGGGCAGCTCCTGGTCGTCCGCGGTGATCAAGCTGGCGCGGACGGGTTGTTCAAGAGTGATGTCCATGCATGTACGACCTCATAGAGGCGCTTCGCATTACGCGAAACCGGGATCGAATTCATGTGACCTGCGTCACATGGGTAGACCTATAGAACATAAAGCCGTAGAACGCGAGCCCGACAGCCACCTCGCCCCCCTCAGGAGTCCCCCAAGTCACGTACGTCACCTACGACTTGATCCCCTCCGGGCACCCATGACCCACCCCTCGCCGACCCTCCGCGAGGACACTGGCATATGCCGGAAGCATCACCGAATCGTGTGTTGCCAAATCCCTTACAGGGTGTCGCGGGCTGTGCAACAGTCGTAACGGCCCTTGCGTCAGCCTTCGTCGTACCGTTCCCGCATCGGAGTGCGTCATGCCGCCCCATGTCTCTGCGGACCGCTCAGCCGCCCAGCCGCCAGGGCGCGGCTCGGTCGACGCGCTGATCACCCAGACACGACGGCTCAAGGGCGACATGGACGCGGTTCGCCAGACCGCGCAGGACGACGGAACGGACCCGCAGGGCCGCTGGCAGCGTGCGCTCTACGATCTCGCCCTGCACCAACTCGACGACCTCGACGCACACTTGGCCCAGCTGCGGGACGGCCCGCCGCCGGTGCCGGCCGCCGCGCCCGCGACCGCCCGGCGCGAGTCGCTGCTCAGCCGGGTCGGCAGCGCCGAATGGAACCTGCTGACGGACGAGGCCGTGTGGTCCGAGGAGCTCTACCGGATCCTCGGCCGCGACCCCTCCGCTCCCCCGCTCACCCTCGACGAACTGCCCTCCCTCGTCCTCGACGAGGACCGGCCGAAGCTCACGGCGATGGTCACGGACTGCCTGATCGACGCCCGGCCCATCGACGGGGAGTTCCGCGTCCTCCGCCCGGACGGCGAGCCGCGCACCGTGCACATGATGGGCGAGCCCGTGCTCGACGCCGAGGGCGGCACCGCCTCGATGTGGGCCGTCCTGCGGGACGTGAGCGAGGTGCGCCGCAGCCAGCGCACCGTGCGCGAGAGCGGTGACTCCCTCCAGCGCCAGCGCCACCGGGCGCAGACCGAGCACCGGCTCGCGGTCGAACTGCAGGAGGCCGTCCTGCCGCCGTGGCGCGGCTCCGTGCGCCTGCCGCACCAGGGCCCCCGCTCGCTCGACCTCGCCGCCCACTACCTGCCCGCCGCGACGACCTCGCTGATCGGCGGCGACTGGTACGACGCCCTCGAACTCTCCGACGGCCAGACGCTGCTCAGCGTCGGCGACCTCACCGGACACGGCCCGGCCGTCACCTCGACCACGGCGATGCTGCTGGGCGCCCTGCGCGGCATGGCCATGGCAGGCACCCGGCCCGCCCAACTGATGTCCTGGCTCAACCAGTTACTCGACGCCGCCGTCCAGCCGGCCCTGGGCAGCGCCGTCTGCTGCCGCTACCGGCCGGAGACCCGGACCCTGGCATGGGCGCAGGCCGGACACCCCGCCCCGCTGCTGTTCCGCGACGGGACGGGGCGCCGGCTGACCGCACCGGAGGGCGTGCTCCTCGGAGCCACCGCACACGCCGCCTACGGGCAGGCCGAGGAGACCCTCGAAGAAGGCGACCTGCTCCTGCTGCACACCGACGGACTGGCGCCCGCAGAACGGCTCCTCGCACTGGCCCCCCGGCTGTGCGCTCCGCGCAGCGCACAGGACTGCATACGGATCGTCCTGGAGGAATGCGACCAGGCCGAACGTGCGGACGACGCCTGTGTGCTCGTCGCCCGGGTCACCAGGTGAGCCTCACCACTTCGTGAGCCTCACGTCTGGGCGCTGCTGCCGGACCTGCCCCCCTTCTGCTTCGGCAGGGCCAGCCTGATCTCCTCGCGCAGCTCGCTGATCCTCGGGTAGTTGGCGTACTCCGCGGTGAGGCGGTACATCTGGCTCAGCCGGTCCCAGGTGCGCCGGGAGGAGTTCGACCCCATCGACATCAGGGCCAACCGGGCGAACCGGTCCGCCTGTTCGGGGTCGTCCGCGATGAAGCAGGCGGACGCCATGGACAGATGGTCGAAGATCTTCGACCGCTCACGCCCGTCGACGCGCAGCGCCAGGGCCTTCTCCGCATAGTGCTGGGCGTGCACGGCGGCCTGCGGGTCGAACTCGGCCAGCGTGCGGTAGGCCAGGGCCTGCATGCCGTACAGATCCTCGTCCCGGAAGGTCTGCATCCAGGACGGCGGTGTCACATCGCCCTTGTCGGAGACGAAGAGGTCCTCCGCCCGGCCGAGGGTGCGGCGCATGGCCTGTCCCTTGCCCATCGACGCCTGTGCCCAGGCCTCGATGGTGTGGAACATCGCCCGGGTGCGCGGCAGCACCTCGCCGCCGGCCCCGGACTGGGCCAGATTCATCAGGTCGAGGGCGTCGTCCGGCCGGCCGAGGTGGACCATCTGGCGGGCCGCCCGGGAGAGCGCCTCGCCGGCCCGCGGCCGGTCGCCGCCCTCGCGCGCCGCGTGGGCGGCGATGACGAAGTACTTCTGGGCCGTGGGCTCCAGGCCGATGTCGTGCGACATCCAGCCCGCGAGAACGGCGAGGTTGGCCGCGACGCCCCACAGGCGCCGCTGGAGATGGGTGGGGTGGTGGTAGGCGAGGATGCCGCCCACCTCGTTGAGCTGTCCCACGACGGCCTTGCGTTGCAGCCCGCCACCGCGGGCCGCGTCCCAGGCTCGGAACACCTCGACCGAGCGCTCGAGTTCGTCGACCTCCTCCGTTCCGATGGGGGCCGCCTCGTAGCGGTCGAACCCAGCGGGGTCGGCATGATGGAGGTGGGGATGGTCGATGACGGTTGCGTCGGCGGAGAGGGTGGGGTCGGTGTGGAGCCACTCGTACATGGCACTGCTGAGAGCTGATCCCGCGGCGAGCGCTGCACCCGCGCCCACCAAGCCGCGTCGGTTGAGCATGAGGTCCATTCCCGTGAATTCGGTGAGGACCGCAGCAGTCCGTTCGGGCGCCCACGGCACACCGTCGGGATGTTCGACACTCCCGCCGCCGGGCCGTTTCCCTGTACGCCCGTGCCGGACCAGACCGAGGTCCTCGATGGTCACGACACGGCCGAGACGCTCGGTGAACAGAGCCGCCAGCACCCGCGGCACCGGATCGCGCGGGATCTCTCCCGTGTCGATCCACCGCCGCACCCGGGAGGTGTCGGTCGACAGTTGGGGGTGGCCCATGGCCGCCGCCTGCCGGTTGACCAGCCTCGCGAGTTCACCCTTGGACCAGCCGGCCAGGCCGAACAGATCCGAGAGACGGGTGTTGGGTTGTCCGCTCACGTCAAGCCCCCAGGTTCTCGGCTGAGTTGACAGTAGCCCCGGGAAAGTTGCCGGGCGACTATTCGCCAGGGTTCGCCAGGGTTCGCCAGATGGTGTGCCACTGGGCGACGGGTGTCAGGTAGGAAAGCGCCACCCCGACCCGGTCGCCGAGGGACACTCCCCAGGGTGCACCCGGGTGGACCGGTCGGGGCAGCGTTCTGACGTCCGGCACACGAAGGGATCTGTTTCTCCCATGTACGCAGCATCGTCCTCCGTGTCCGCCCCGCCCCGGTCGCTGCACTCCCGCCCGGGCGGCGGCGGCCCCTACCTCGACCCTGCGCGGTCGGCGGGCCCCGCGCTCGGCGCGGGTCTGACCCGGCGCCCCGCGGCGATCGGCACGCAACCGCTCAGCGGAAGACTCGACCTGTCCGGCCCTCAGGGCGCCCAGCTGCGCACGGCGATCGCGTCGGTGCACCGGATCTGCCCGGAGTTCGCCCCGGTCCAGGTGCTGCGCCGCAGCGGCCGCTCGGTGCTCCTGGTCGGCACGACAGGACGCAGTACGGCCGTCGCCAAGTGTTTACTGGACCACTCCCCTGTATGGGCGGAGCGGATCCGGCACGAAATAGCCGCGTACCGCACGTTCGTCCGGCACCGCCCCCCGGTGCGGGCGCCGAGACTGATCGCGGCGGACCCGGACAACTGCACACTGGTGATCGAGCGGATGCCGGGGCGCGTGGCGGCACTTCAGCGGCATCCCACCGAGGCCCCGCCCCGGGCGGACGTACGGGCGGCGCTCGGCGCGATCTGCCGGCTCAACGCCTGGCGGCCACCGGCGGGGACGTTCGACGCGCCGCTCGACTACGCCGCCCGGATCTCCCGTTATCACGAGCTGGGTCTGCTCACCGACCGGGACCTGGGCGACCTCCAGAAGCTGCTGCACGGCATCGCGGCCACCGCGGGCCGGCAGGGCATGGGCCAGTTCTGTCACGGCGACGCCCTCCTGTCGAACATCCTTCTCTCACCGGCCGGTCCAGTGCTGGTGGATTGGGAGCACGCAGGCTGGTATCTGCCGGGCTACGACCTGGCGACGCTGTGGTCGGCGCTGGCCGACGCACCGGTGGCGCGCCGTCAGATCAGCCAGATCGCCCAGTCGGCGGGCCCGGCCTCGCGGGACGCCTTCCTGGTGAACCTGATGCTGGTCCTCACCCGCGAGATCCGTACCTACGAGACGGCCGTGCAGCGTTCGATGCACGACACGACCCCGACGGCCCCGGGGGCGGCCCACCCGGGTGCCGCGCCGTCCGGCGAGGAACAGCGCCTGCTGCTGCGGCGGCTGCACGACGACTGCCAGCTCGCCCGACGGGCGGTGCGGGCGGCGGTCGGCACTCGCTGAGGGGACGAAGGTCCGCGGTACGCCCCGACACGGCGCACCGCGGACCTTCGTATGTTCGAAGGCTTCCTCTGTGCGGACGCGGTGTCTTGCCGAGGGAAATCACCCGTATATGAGCATGATTGACAGGTTATCGTCCCACGCCGGCTCGTCCCCCAGGAGACCGCCTTGCGAAAACCCGTCATTCCCCCCGGACCCCCCGGACGAACCCGTAGAGCCGCAGGCGCCCTGGCGTCGGCGGCTCTGCTGCTCCCGCTGCTCGGCGCGGCGTCGCCGGCCGACGCGACCGAGCCCACTGCCCCGGCGACCGGCCTGCAGCGGGCCTTCGCCGCCGCGGCCGCCGAGTACCACGTGCCGCAGAGCGTGCTCCTGGGCGTCTCCTATCTCCAGTCCCGCTGGGACACGCACGGCGGAGCGCCGAGTGTGATCGGCGGCTACGGCCCGATGCACCTCACCGACGCCCGCACCGCGCTGGCCGGCGCCGCGCACCACGGCCAGGGCGCACGGGACGCCCGAGGCGGCTCCGCGCGCCCGGCCCCGCATCCGTCCGCGGGCCTGAGACCTCCGTCGAGCGGCGAGCTCCCGGCCCGCCTCAAGACCCTGCCGAGGGCGGCGGAACTGACCGGTCTGAGCGCCGCGGACCTGCGCACGGACCCCGCCGCCAACATCGCGGGCGGCGCCGCGCTCCTCGCCGCCGCCCAGCGGCAGCTGGGCGAGCCCCTGAGCGCCGACCCGGCGGACTGGTACGGCGCGGTCGCCGACTTCCCGGGCGCGGACGACAGCACGACGGCCGCGGCCTACGCGAACGACGTCTTCGACGTGCTCCGCACCGGCGAGCGGCGCACCACGGACTCCGGTGAGACGGTCGCCCTGGCCGCGCAGCCGGGGCTGGTCCCGCGCCGGGCCCAGCTGCGGAAGTCCGGTCTGCGCACGGTCTCCGCGGCGGGCACCGAGTGCCCGACGACGGTGTCCTGCGAGTGGATCGCGGCGCCGTACGAGGAGTTCGGCGACAACGACTACGGCAACCACGACGTCGCCGACCGGCCGGCCTCGCCGGGCATCAAGTACATCGTCGTCCACGACACCGAGGGCGGCTGGGCCGGGGTGCTCAACATGGTCCAGGACCCCACCTATGTGTCCTGGAACTACTCGCTGCGCTCCACCGACGGCCATGTCGCCCAGCATGTGAAGGCGAAGGACGTGGCCTGGCACTCCGGCAACTGGTACGTCAACTCCAAGTCGATCGGTCTGGAACACGAGGGGTTCCTCGCCTCCCCGGACTCCTGGTACACGGAGGCGATGTACCGGTCGTCGGCGCGCCTGGTGACGTACCTGGCCGAGAAGTACGCCGTCCCGCTGGACCGGCAGCACATCCTGGGCCATGACAACGTGCCCGGTCCGACGGCCGCGTCCGTCTCCGGGATGCACACCGACCCGGGCCCGTACTGGGACTGGCGGCACTACTTCGAGCTGATGGAACAGCCCTTCGCCGCCGCGGCCGACAGCGACGGCGGCCTGGTGACGATCCGGCCGGACTACACCGCCAACAAGCCGGTGTACACCGACTGCGGCGGGAAGGGCCTGCCGTGCGCGGCGCACGGTTCCGGCGCGGTGCGGCTGTACTCCGACCACGACGAGAAGTCCGCGCTGGTCAAGGACGTCGGCCAGGGCTCGGGGCCGACCGCGGGGGTGAACGACATCTCCGCGCGGGCCTCGACCGGCCAGCAGTACGCGGTCGCCGACCAGTGGGGTGACTGGACGGCGATCTGGTACCTCGGTGAGAAGGCCTGGTTCAAGAACCCGGCGGCGCAGCCGGCGGCCGTCCCGGCGACCGGTCGGACGGTGACCCCGAAGGACGGCCGCGACAGCGTTCCGGTGTACGGCCGCGCCTACCCCGAAGCGGGGGCCTACCCGGCGGGGGTGCCGGTCCAGGCGGTCTCGGCGCTGCAGTACACCCTGCCGAAGGGCCAGAAGTACGTGGTCGGGGACAAGGTGCCGGGCGAGTACTACTACGCGACCACCTTCGCCACCGGATCGCACCGGGTCGTCGTCGGCCAGGACATGTACTACGAGATCCAGTACGGCCACCGGGTGGCGTTCGTGCGGGCCGCGGACGTCGAGCTGACGGCGTCCTAGCCGGACTTCAGCCCTGCTGGAACAGCTCCGCCGGGAGCGGCTTCAGCAGGGCGTACAGGTCGTCGGTGATGGGGCGGTCCCAGGCGGCGATGGTCACCAGGACGTTGTCGCTGCGGTCGAACTGCACGCAGGAGATCCGCCCCTCGGAGAGCTTCAGCCGGCGCACGATCAGCAGGTTGTCGCCCTGCATCACGGGCATGTCCTCGGTGCCGACGACGGTCACCTCCTCGTCGTTCTCCAGTGCGAGCAGCAGCTGGGCGACCTCGAAGGGGACCTCGCCCTCGTCCACCTCGCGGGCCGGGGAGCCCTCGGGCAGATTGCCGATGATCATCGCGGGGCCGCGACCGCCGAAGAGGTCGTAGCGCAGGAAGACGCCCTGGCAGCTGCCGTCCGGGGCGGGCAGCAGGCCGGCGCCCAGATTGCCGGGCCAGTCGCCCGGGTCCATGGCCAGTACGTCGAAGTCGGGCCCGGCGGGCGTGGCGCTACGGCGGCGGAGGAACGACATGCGGCCATGGTACGTGCTGCCGTTCGGCGATGTTCTCGCGTGTGGGTCGGATGTCGGGTGCGGGTCCGTCCCGGCTGGTCGCGCAGTTCCCCGCGCCCCTTGGTGGGACGGGTCGGCGTCCGCAATCAGCGGGCGTGGGACTGGTGCGCAGTTCCCCGCGCCCCTGAGGTGGACACCTGAACGTTCGTGACTTGTGGGCGTCGGTGTCGGCCTCGTGCGCGGTTCCTCGCGTCCCTGGGTGGGTGTCAGTGGGGGTCTGTCGGGGGGACTACTGCCACCGGGCATGCCGCGTGCAGGAGGACTGCGTGGGTGACCGAGCCGAGCATGCGGGCGGGGGTCAGCAGACGGCGGCGGTGGCGGCCCACCACGACCAGGTCGGCGTCCTTGGAGGCGGCGACGAGGAGGGCCGCCGCGTCGCCGGGGGCGGGGAGCGGGTCCGCGTGGACGCCGGGGTGGCGCTCGAGGTGCGGGGCGAGGAAACCGTCCGCGAGGGCGGCCGTCTCGTGCTCGAGGGCGTCCTGGTCGTAGAGCGGGGCGGGCAGGTCGCCGGGGGCGGTCCAGGTCTCGATCGGCCAGGGGTAGGCCGCGATCACCTGGAGGCGCGCGCCGAGCAGGGCGGCCTCGGTGAAGGCCAGGTCGAGGGTGGTGTCGTCGGGGCTGTCCACCTTGAGGCCCACGACCACCCGGGGGCCGGGCTCGGCCGGCAGTACGACGTCGACCGTGCGGCCCGGTCGGGGCACGACCACGACCGGGCACTCGGCGTCCCGGGCGGCCGTCAGGCTGTTGGAGCCGAGCAGCAGGCTCGCGAAGCCGCCGCGGCCCCGGGAGCCGAGCACCAACAGCTGGGCCTCGGCGCCCAGTTCGGGCAGCAGTGCACCGGGCGCGCCGTCGAGGCCCACGTACTCCGGGCGCGGCCCGTACTCGGCCGCGGTCGGCCGGGCGCGGGCCTCGGCGAGCACCGGGTCGTCCTCCGGCGAAGGCGGTACGACCGCGGGGGCGCCGGGCGGCGTCCAGACGGCGTGGTGGCGTACGTGCGCCACGCGCAGCGGCGCTCCGCGGCGGTGGGCGGCGTCGCGGGCCCAGTCGAGGGCTCGCCAGCCGTCCTCGGAACCGTCGACCGCCGCGACGACCGGCAGCGTGCTCATGGTCCTCACCTCCGGGAACTCGACCTTCGTCCTGCTGGAGCCAGCCTTGCCCAGGCGGGGCCCCAGGAGGGGGTACGAGGTCGCGTGTCCGGAAATCGAGGAGGAACACCCCCGGTTCGGCCGGTCTCAGGTCAGGTCGAACTCCCCTTCCCGTGCCCCTGACACGAACGCTCCCCATTCGGCGGGCGTGAAGATCAGGGAAGGGCTCTGGGGGCGGCCGCTGTTGCGCATCGCGATGAATCCCTCGACGAAGGCGATCTGGACATCCCCCCGACCCTGGCTGCTGGACTGCCACTCGGCGTTGCTGAGGTCCAGCTCCGGCTTGTCCCAGCCCGTGAGCGGCTGCTGCTGGATGGTGCTCTCGGCCACGTCCGTGCTCCTCCCGGTCGGTCGTCCGCGGGTCAGCCTAGCGATCGGTTCCGGACGCGGACAGAGCACGTGAGAAGGACCTTTCGGGACCCCGTGCGGGACCCCGTTCAGGACTGCGGGGGCGTCGCTCCGACGAGCCACATGGAGAAGAACTGCGAGCCGCCGCCGTAGGCGTGCCCGAGGACCCTGCGGGCCCGCTCCACCTGGTGTTCCCCGGCCTGTCCGCGCACCTGGAGCGCGGCCTCGGCGAAGCGGATCATGCCGGAGGCGCCGATGGGGTTGGTGGACAGGACGCCTCCCGACATGTTGACGGGGAGGTCGCCGTCGAGTTCCGTGACCCCGGCCTCGGTGAGCTTCCAGCCCTCGCCCTCGTCGGCGAAGCCGAGGTTCTCCAGCCACATGGGCTCGTACCAGGAGAACGGCACGTACATCTCGACGGCGTCGATGTCCCGGCGCGGGTCGGTGACGCCGGCCTGCCGGTAGACGTCGGCGGCGCAGTCCTGGCCGGCCCGCGGCGACACGGCGTCCTTCCCGGCGAAGAGGGTCGGTTCGCTGCGCATCGCGCCGCCGAGCATCCAGGCGGGCGGGCGGGGCGCGCGGGCGGCGCCGGCCCGGTCGGTGAGGACCATCGCGCAGGCCCCGTCGGAGGAGGGGCAGGTCTCCGAGTAGCGGATCGGGTCCCACAGCATGGGCGAGGCCTGGACCTTCTCCAGGGTGATGTCGTGCTCGTGGAGGTGCGCGTAGGGGTTCTTCAGCGCGTTGCGCCGGTCCTTGTACGCCACCAGGGAGCCGACGGTGTCGGGCGCGCCGCTGCGTCGCATGTAGGCGCGCACGTGCGGTGCGAAGAACCCGCCGGCCCCGGCGAGCAGCGGCTGCTGGAAGGGGATCGGCAGGGACAGTCCCCACATGGCGTTGGACTCGGACTGCTTCTCGAAGGCGAGGGTGAGCACGGTGCCGTGCACCCGGGCCGCGACGAGGTTCGCGGCGACGAGCGCGGTGGAGCCGCCGACCGAGCCCGCCGTGTGCACGCGCAGCATCGGCTTGCCGACCGCGCCGAGCGCGTCGGCGAGGTACAGCTCGGGCATCATGACGCCCTCGAAGAAGTCGGGGGCCTTGCCGATGACGACGGCGTCGACGTCGGCCCAGGTCAGCTCGGCGTCGTCGAGGGCGCGCCGGGCCGCCTCCCGGACCAGCCCGGCGATCGAGACGTCCCGCCTGGCCGCGACGTGCTTGGTCTGGCCGATCCCGACGACGGCCACGGGCTCCTTGCTCATCGCGGTTCCCCTTCGAGTACGGCGACCAGGTTCTGCTGGAGACACGGGCCGGAGGTGGCGTGGGCGAGGGCGCGGTCGGACTCGCCCCGGTGGATGCGGGCGGCGGCCTCGCCGATGCGGATGAGGCCGGCGGCCATCATCGGGTTGGCGGCGAGGGCGCCGCCGGACAGGTTCACCCGCACGCTGTCGTCCAGCCGCAGCGCCTTGCGCAGGACGACCTCCTGTGCGGTGAACGGCGCGTGCAGTTCGGCGGTGTCGACGGGCCGTTCGAACGCGCCCGCCTTCTCGGCGGCGAGGCGGGTGGAGGGCGAGTCGGTGAGGTCGCGCACGCCGAGCGAGTGGGCCTCGATGCGGTGGTCGATGCCCCGGATCCAGGCGGGCCGGGAGCACAGTTCGCGGGCGCGTTCCCCGGCCGCGAGGATCACGGCGGCGGCCCCGTCGCCGACGGGCGGGCAGTCGCCGGTGCGCAGCGGCCGCACGGCGTAGTCGCCCGGGGGGACCGAACCGCGCAGCTGGGCATGGGAGTTGAGGGTGGCGACGCGTCGGCTGCGCGTTCCGATGGCGGCGAGGGCGCTCTCGTCGGTGTCGCCGGCGTCGATCAGGGCCTGTGCCTGGAGCGCGGCGAGGGCGACGGAGTCCGGCCACAGGGGGGCGACGTAGTACGGGTCGAGCTGGCGGGTGAGGACGTCGCGTACGGAGCCGGGCGAGGACTTTCCGTAGGAGTAGACGAGCGCGGTGTCGGCGTCTCCCGTGAGCAGCTTGGTCCAGGCCTCGTACAGCGCCCAGGCGCCGTCCATCTCCACATGGGACTCGGAGATGGGCGGCCAGGCGCCGACGCCGTCGAGGGCGAGGGTGAAGGAGAAGGCGCGGCCGGCGAGGTAGTCGCTGGAGCCGGAGCAGGTGAAGTCGATGTCGGCGGTCTTCAGGCCGGTCCGGTCGAGGACGCTGTGCAGGACCGGCATGAGCATCTCGACCTCGGAGAGCTCGTCGGTGGTGCGCCGGACGTCGGTCTGTGCGAAGGCCACCACCGCGATGTCGCGGAAGCCTGAGGGTTCCTCGCGGGTCACAGCAGCTCCTTGTAGACGTCGTAGTCGGCGTCGGGTTCGCCGGTGGGCCGGTAGTGGTCGGGGTAGCGGGCGCCCTGCGTCCACACGGGTTCGACGCGCAGCCCCATGCGGACCTGGTCGTAGGGGATGCCGCCGATGCGTCCGTGCAGCGCGAGGTCGGCGCCGTCGAGGGCGATGTGGGCGTAGACGTACGGCACTTCGATGTCGAGGTTCTTCGCCTTGATGTTGACGATGCAGAAGGTGGTGACCGTGCCGCGCGGCCCGACCTCGACCTGTTCGGCGGTCGGGACGCCGCAGGTGGGGCAGGCGCCACGCGGTGGCACGTACACCTTGCGGCAGGACGGGCAGCGTTCGCCGACCGTGCGCTGGGTGGCGAGCGCGGCGATGTAGGCGGACTGGGCGCGGCCGGGCGAGTAGCTGTAGTCGAGGCGGGCGGGGGCGACGATCCCGGAGACGCGCTCGCCTTCGAACTCTCCCGGGTGGCTGCCGGACGGCCGGCCCGGTTCGCCTGTGTACGGTTCGAAGCAGGCGATGTCGGTGATGGCGCCGGTGCGTTCCTCGGCCCAGCGGATCCGGACGCGCATTCCGGTGCGGACGGCGTCCGGGCCGGGGGCGTCGAGGGCGTGCAGCAGGGCGGTGTCGGCGCCGTCGAGGCGGACCAGGACCCAGGCGAAGGGGGTGCCGAGGGGCTGGCCGCGGCGGGGGGCGTGGTTCCAGGCCCAGGTGGTGACCGTGCCGGTGGCGGCGACCTCGACGAGATCGTGGATCTCCTCGGCGGTGACGGGGTCGTACTCGACGGGCGGGACGAGGGTGCGGCCGTCGGTCGCCTTCACCCCGAGGACGACCCGTTCCCGCAGACCGGTGAGAAACGCGCTCTGCACGGGCCCGAGAGACCGGGTGAACGGAAACTCGACGACAAGCGGCGCTTTGAGAACGTCAGGCATCGTGGGGCTTGCCTCCTTGGAACATCGGCGTGAGGAGAGCGCCCCTCAGGGGCGCGGGGAACTGCGCGACCAGCCACAACGGCCCCGCAGTCGGCGATTGGCGAGAATCCACCCCTACGTTCGCCGGTAAACAGGCGCCCGTTTCTCCGCGAAGGCCCGAGCTCCTTCCTTGGCGTCGGCAGTGTCGAACACCGGCCACCCCCGCACGAGTTCCGCGGCGAGCCCGTCCTTCTCGGTCAGCTCGGCCGTCTCGTACACCGAGGCCTTGACCGCCTCCACGGCCAGTGGCCCGCACGCGTTGACCCGTTCGGCGATCTCCAGCGCCTTCTCCAGGGCCGTGCCGTCGGGGACGACATGTCCGATCAGGCCGATGTCCGCGGCCTCCCGTGCGCTGTACGGCCGCCCGGTGAGCAGCATCTCCAGGGCGTGGGTGCGCGGGATCTGGCGTGGCAGCCGGACCGTGGAGCCGCCGATCGGGAACAGTCCGCGCTTGACCTCGAAGAGGCCGAAGGTGGCGGATTCGCCCGCGACGCGGATGTCGGTGCCCTGGAGCATCTCGGTGCCGCCCGCCACGCAGTACCCCTCGACGGCGGCGATCACCGGTTTGCGGGGGCGGTGGTGGCGCAGCATCGCCTTCCAGTGCAGATCGGGATCGGCCTTGAGCCGGTCGCGGTACTGCTGTCCCGCCATGTCCTGGCCGGCGAGGGCCTTGAGGTCCATGCCGGCGCAGAAGGAGCCGC
This sequence comes from Streptomyces sp. NPDC002623, assembly GCF_053592635.1. Classification (NCBI taxonomy): domain Bacteria; kingdom Bacillati; phylum Actinomycetota; class Actinomycetes; order Kitasatosporales; family Streptomycetaceae; genus Streptomyces; species Streptomyces sp. NPDC002623. Next base: position 47,844 of record NZ_JBSFWB010000032.1, read on the forward strand.
CCGCGCCGGTGAACACGATCGAGCGGACGGATTCGTCCTCGTCGGCTTCGAGCCAGCCGTCGTACAGGCCGACGAGCATGGCGATCGAGAGCGCGTTCTTGGCCTCCGGCCTGTTGAGCGTGAGCACGAGTGTGGCGCCTTCGCGCTGCACGGTGAGGTGTTCGGTTCCGCCCATGGCACATCTCCCCTCGGAAAGAACGAGAACAGGTTGCAGGAGGTGTGATGGCAGTTCAAGGGTTTTCTGACAGTCAGTCAGATTTCTTGGCGAGAACCCTTCCCAGTTGCCGCGCCCTTTGCTCTGATGACCGACGAACCGTCCCAGGAACGCGCGCGCCCGAGGTCAGGAGGAGCGGTGGAGTACAACATTGCCGACCTGTTCGAGTCGGTCGTCGACGTGGCGGCGGACCGAGAGGCGCTCGTGTACGTCGACCATCCCGGCACGGGCGGGGAACGCCGGCTGACGTACGCGGAGTTGGACGCCGCCGCCAACCGGATCGGCCACCATCTGATCGACAGCGGGATCCGTCCCGGCGAGCATCTCGGCCTGCATCTGTACAACGGGGTCGAGTACCTGCAGACGGTACTGGGCTGTCTGAAGGCGCGGATCGTGCCGGTCAACGTCAACTACCGGTATGTGGAAGAGGAGTTGGTCTACCTCTACCGGGACGCCGATCTCGTCGCGCTCGCCTTCGACGCGGAGTTCACCGACCGGGTGGCGGCCGCGCTGCCGCAGACGCCCGCCCTGCGCCACCTGATCCGGGTCGGCCCGGCCGGCGACGGCATCGTCTCCTTCGCCGAGGCCGAGGCGGGCGGCTCACCCGAGCGCGGCTTCCCGGCCCGCTCGGGCGACGACCAGTTCATCATCTACACGGGCGGCACGACCGGTATGCCCAAGGGCGTGATGTGGCGTCAGGAGGACCTGTTCTTCTCTGGGTTGGGCGGCGGCTCGCCGACCGGGGAGCCGGTGAAAAAGCCGCAGGAGATCGCCGAGCGGGTCGCGGCGGGAGGTACGGGGATCACCTTCTTCCCCACTCCCCCGCTGATGCACGGCACGTCCACCCTCACCACGTTCATCGGCTTCAACTTCGGCCAACGCGTCGTGATCCACCGCAAGTTCGTGCCGGAGGAAGTGCTGCGGACGATCGAGAAGGAGAAGGTCACCAGCATCTCCCTGGTCGGCGACGCGATGCTGCGGCCCCTGATCGACGCGCTCGAAGGCCCGATGAAGGGCACGGACTGCTCGTCGGTGTTCAGCGTGTCCACGTCCGGGGCGATCATGTCGGACACGGTCCGCCGTCAGTTCCGGGCGCTGCTGCCGAACGCGATGCTGCTGAACAACTTCGGTTCCTCGGAGTCCGGCTTCAACGGCACGGCGACGGAGGACTCGGGGCCCGAGCGCGGGTTCCGCGTCCGGGTCAACTCCCGTACCCAGGTGCTCGATCCGGCGACCCACGAACCGATCGCGCCGGGCGAGGTCGGGCGCGTCGCCCAGCGCGGCCATGTGCCCCTCGGCTACTACAACGACCCGGTGAAAACGGCCGAGACCTTCTTCGAGAAGGACGGCGAGCGCTGGGTGCTGCTCGGCGACATGGCGACCGTCGACGAGGACGGCGTGGTCGTCGTCCTCGGGCGCGGCTCGCAGTGCATCAACACCGGGGGCGAGAAGGTGTACCCGGAGGAGGTCGAGCAGGCGCTGAAGTCGCATCCGGACGTGTACGACGCCCTGGTGGCAGGGGTGCCGGATCCGACCTGGGGCAGCCATGTGGCGGCGGTGGTGCAGGTGCGCCGGGGCGCCCCGCTGCCGTCCCTGGAGGAGATCCAGACGCACTGTCGCACCCGGCTCGCCGGCTACAAGATCCCACGTCAGCTGGTGCTCGCGGAGTCCATCCGCCGCTCGCCGAGCGGGAAGGCGGACTACCGGTGGGCGCGGGAGGTGGCGGTGGCGGAGAACGGCTGACCCGCCGCCAGGAAGGCTGCGACACGACGGACGAACCATTCCGGGTCGTCCAGCCACGGATAGTGGCCGGCGCCGGGCTGCACGGCGAGTTCGGCGTTCGGAAAGGCGTCGGCGAGGAGCCGGGCGACCTCGGGCCGGGGCCCGCCGTCCACCTCTCCGGCGAGCACCAGGACCGGGGCGGCGACCCGGGCGAGGGCGCCGCGCAGGGCGGGCGGGTCGAAGGCGTCCGGATCCAGGAAGACTCCCTCCGCCTCGACGTTGGTCTGCTCGTCCGCGGCGGCGTCGTGGGAGCGTGCGGTGTCGTCCCAGCGCCCGTAGAAGAAGGCGGCGACCGCCGTCCAGTCGGGTTCGCCCTCGCCCGCCAGCCACGCCTCGAACGCCGGGAACGCCGTGGCGAACCACGGCTCGTCCCTGCGCAGCCGGGCCGCCTCCAGGCGTTCCTCGGGCGTGGCGGGCCGGCCCAGGGCCCATGGGTTCGCGGCGATCAGCGCGAGCCGGGACACCCGGTGCGGGTACCGGGCCGCGTAGAGCAGGGCGAGGCTGCCGCCCGCCGAGTGCGCGAGGACGTCGATCCGCTCCAGCCCGAGCCGGACGCGCAGCGCCTCGACGTCCTCGACCTGCCGGTCGCAGCGGTAGGTGGCCGGGTCGGCGGGGACCGCCGAGTCGCCGGTCCCGCGCAGATCGAGGAGGACCAGGCGGCGGTGGGTGGTGAGCCCGCCCAGGTCGCCGAGGTAGGCGGAGGCCCGCATGGGGCCGCCGGGCAGAACCACGACGGGGTCGCCCTCGCCCCGGAGGCGGTAGGCGAGCTCGGTGCCGTCGGGGGCGGTGAAGGTCGGCATGGCCCGATCCTCGCCTCGGGGACCGCCGGGCCGCAACGGAAATCCTGACCGCCCTCTTGCCCGACGCCCCTCGGCCTGGATTACGATCACGAACACCTCGACCGAATGATCGGTCGCCCGCTTTGGTGAGGTTCTGGCGAGGGAGTGGCTCATGACGGACGCGCGGGACCTGCTGGACGAGGGCGAGCGCCTCGACGAGGACGCGCTGCGCGCCCTCCAGCTGGAGCGGCTGCGGGCCTCGCTGCGTCACGCGTACGCGCGCGTGCCCTTCTACCGGGACTCCTTCGACCAGGCGGGGGTCCACCCCGACGACTGCCGCAGCCTTGCCGATCTGTCCCGTTTCCCGTTCACCGTCAAGGCGGACCTGCGCGCGCACTACCCGTACGGGATGTTCGCCGTCCCCCGGGAGCGCATCCGCCGGGTCCACGCCTCCAGCGGCACAACCGGCCGGCCGACGGTCGTCGGCTACACGGACGCGGATCTGTCCATGTGGGCGGACATGGTGGCCCGTTCGATCCGCGCCGCGGGCGGGCGGCCCGGCGACACGGTCCATGTGGCGTACGGCTACGGCCTGTTCACCGGCGGCCTCGGCGCCCACTACGGCGCCGAACGCCTCGGCTGTACGGTAGTCCCCGCATCCGGCGGTATGACGTCTCGTCAGGTCCAGCTGATCCAGGACCTCCGGCCCCGGATCATCATGGTGACCCCGTCCTACATGCTCACGCTGCTCGACGAGTTCGAGCGGCAGGGCGTCGACCCGCGCTCCACCTCGCTGCGGGTGGGGATCTTCGGCGCCGAGCCGTGGACCGAGCGGATGCGCCAGGAGATCGAGGAGCGGTTCGCCATCGACGCCGTCGACATATACGGGCTGTCGGAGGTGATCGGCCCGGGGGTCGCGCAGGAGTGCGTGGAGACGAAGGACGGGTTGCACATCTGGGAGGACCACTTCTATCCGGAGGTGGTCGACCCGATCACCGGCGAGGTCCTGCCGGAGGGCGAGGAGGGCGAGTTGGTCTTCACCTCGCTCACCAAGGAGGCCATGCCGGTCGTCCGCTACCGCACCCGCGACCTGACCCGGCTGCTGCCGGGCACGGCACGCGTCTTCCGGCGGATGCGGAAGGTGACCGGGCGCAGCGACGACATGGTCATCCTGCGCGGGGTGAACCTCTTCCCCACCCAGATCGAGGAGATCGTGCTGCGCACCCCGGCCGTGGCGCCCCACTTCCAGCTGCGGCTGACCCGCGAGGGCCGCCTCGACGCCCTCACGGTGCGCGCGGAGGCCCGGGCCGACGCCACCCCCGCGGACCGGGAGGCGGCGGCGCTGGCCGTCGCGGCGGCCGTGAAGGACGGCATCGGCGTGTCGGTCGACGTCGAGATCGTCGACCCGGAGTCGCTGGAGCGGTCGGTGGGCAAGATCAGGCGGATCGTGGATCTACGTCCGCGGGAGTGACGGCGCGCGTCACGAACCGAACCGGTCCCGCAGCTCCCGCTTCAGGATCTTGCCGCTGGCGTTGCGCGGGAGTTCGTCCACGAAGAGCACCCGCTTCGGGGCCTTGAAGGGGGTGAGCCGCTCGCGGGTGTGGGCGATGAGCTCGTCCTCGGTGACCTCGCCGCGAGGGACGACGACGGCCGTGACCGCCTCGATCCACTTCTCGTCGGGCAACCCGATGACCGCGGCCTCGGCGACGCCCTCGTGGGTGTAGAGGGCGTCCTCGACCTGGCGGGAGGCGATCACCACGCCACCGGAGTTGATGACGTCCTTCACCCGGTCGACGATGGTGAAGTAGCCGTGGGCGTCGCGGACGGCGAGGTCGCCGGAGTGGAACCAGCCCTCGCGGAAGGCCTCGGCGGTCTCCTCGGGCTTGTCCCAGTAGCCCTCGCACAGCTGCGGGGAGCGGTAGACGATCTCACCGGGTGTCCCGTCGGGGACGTCCTTGCCGTTCTCGTCGACGACGCGGGCGTCCACGAAGAGGACCGTGCGGCCGCAGGAGTCCATGCGGCCCTTGTGCTCGTCGGGAGCGAGGACGGTGGCGAGCGGGCCGATCTCGCTCTGGCCGAAGCAGTTGTAGAAGCCGAGCTTGGGGAGCCGTTCGCGCAGGCGCTCCAGGACCGGCACCGGCATGATCGACGCCCCGTAGTAGGCCTTGCGCAGCCCGCTCAGGTCACGGGTGGCGAAGTCGGGGCGGTTGGCCAGAGCGATCCAGACGGTCGGCGGGGCGAAGAGGCTGTCGACCCGGTCCGTCTCGACGAGGTCGAAGAGCTGGGCCCCGTCGGGTGCGTCGAGGATGAGGTTCGTCGCGCCGACGGCGAGGTACGGCAGCAGGAACACGTGCAGCTGCGCGGAGTGGTAGAGCGGGAGCGAGTGCGCGGGACGGTCGCCGGCGCTCAGGTCGAGGGCGGCGATCGCGCTCAGGTATTCGTGCACCAGCGCGCGGTGGGTCATCATCGCGCCCTTGGGCAGGGCCGTCGTGCCGGAGGTGTAGAGCAGCTGCACCAGGTCCTCGGTGCGCGGCTCGGGGCCGTCGTACGGCTCGGTGTCCGCAAGGCGGGCGAGGAGCGAGTCGTCGGCGTCGCGCAGGGGCAGCGTGCGGACGTCGTCGGGGAGTCGCGCGGTGAGATCCGGGTCGGCGAGGACGAGCGCGCTGCCCGACTGGCCGACGATGTAGGCCAGGTCGTCGCCGGTGAGGTTCTGGTTGACGGGGACATGGACCAGGCCCGCGCGGGCGCAGGCGAGGAACGCGATGAGGTAGGCGTCGGAGTTGTGGCCGTAGGCGCCCACCCGGTCGCCGGGGGCGAGCCCCTGGCCGAGCAGGACGCTCGCCGCGCGCGAGACGGCCTCGTCGAGTTCCTCGTAGGTCCAGGTGCGGTCGCGGTACTCGACCGCGACGCGGGCCGGGGTGCGGCGGGCGCTGCGCCGCAGCACCCCGTCGACGGTGGTACTGCCGTGTCCGGGCGTCATGACTCATGATCCTCGGGCGGCGGCCGGGGCGGGTCAAGTCGCCCACGCGGACGCCGGGATCAGGCCACCTCACCGGCCACTCCGGTGCGCCCTTCCGGGACTCCGACGATGCTGACGATCGTCTCCGCACGGATGCCCTCGCCGAGCACCGCGGCCACCGCGTCGGCCGTGGCGGCGATCAGGCGGGCGGGGGCGTCCGGGATCTCGGGGAGGTGGTAGGCGGCCTCGCGCATGCTGAGGGTGAGCTGCGGCGCGATCCGGGCGGTGGGCAGGCCGCCGATGCCCCGCCGGTGGCTCGGGATGCCGATGAGGTCGACGCCGACCAGAGTGCGCAGCCGCTCCCCGTAGACGGAACCGACCGCGTCGGCCAGCGCGCCGATCAGCCGGGGTTCGACCGTCCCGTCGAGGGCCTCTTCGCCGATGTGCACGGTGTAGTGCGGCATGACGGATCTCCGTTCGCGTCGGTGCGTAGCATGGCGACTCGGCCGGCCGGCCAAGCCGAACAAAATAGCTTTGACTGCAAAGATAATGCGAGGAGTGCCGGATGTCCATGCCCCTGCCCATGCCCGCCGCCGGCGGGGACGAGGGCGTCGACGCGACCGTTCGTGAGCTGTTGCTGCTCATGCCGCGGCTGGTGGGCAGGGCGAAGCGGATTCCGGTGCCGGAGGCGCTGCGGTCCTTCTCCCTGGCCCCGCGCCACCTCTCCCTGCTGGCGTATCTGCTCCTGGACGGACCGATGACCGTCAACGAGCTGGCCGCGCGCCTCGAGGTGGCCCCCACCACCGTGAGCCTGCTGATCGGCGACCTCAGCCGGAAGGGGATCCTGGAGCGGCGGGAGGACGACAGGGACCGGCGCCGGCGGATCGTCGCCATCGCGGACGTCCACGAGCCGGCGATCGCCGGCTGGCTCGCCCCGGGCGCGGCGGCCTGGCGCACCGCCCTGGCTCCGCTGACGGCGGATCAGCGACGGCTGTTCGTCGACACGCTGCTCGCCTACGAGGCGGGCGTGGACGCGGAGAGGGACTGAGCCGGGCGCTTCGGGACCGCCTGTGCGACCGCGACGAGCATGGCCGCCGCCATGGTCAGGAGCCCTGCTACCAGCAGCACCCCCATGACGGCAGTGGGGTGGAGGGGCGCACGCCCGGCGTAGGCCGTCGCGGTGATCGCGCCGAACGCGGCCGCGTACCCGAGCGCCGCCACGCCCACCACCGCGCCCGCCGCACGCGCGCTCAGCCGGCCCGCCTCGCACAGGACGGCCAGCAGGGCGAGGGCCTGGAGGCCGTGCAGACCGACGGCGTGGGCGAGTTTGGCACTGCCCGCGGCCCCGAAGAGCACCTCGTACGGCACGTGTCCCGTGTCGTCGAACGCCTTCTCGCCGATGGCGGCCATCTTCTGTCCGATGGCTCCGGCCGCCAGCACGGCCGTCAGGCCCACGAGCACGGCGACCCGGGACGCGGCGCCGCCGTCGAACCGGGCGAGCGCGGCCACGAGCAGCAGGACCACGCCGAGGATCAGCGGCAGGACAAGTGTGCCGATCATCGACCAGACCGCCGAGTCGGTGTCGGTGGCCTGGTTGAAGTGGGAGGCGGTCCCGCGCCAGCGCTGCGCCGTGATGAGCACGGCCTCGGCGAGCGAGCTGAAGACGACCAGGCCCGCCGGGATCCGCGCCCACCAGCGGGCGGGCAGTTGCCGCATGATCCAGACCACGGCCCACACCATCAGGCCGAAGGAGACGCCGAACACGACGGGCTTGCGCCAGGAGACCGGCCCCCACCAGGGCGCGAAGTCGATCACGGCGACCACGCCGTGCACGACCCCGGAGGTCACCAGCGCGGTGCCGCACCACCACAGCAGCCGCTGATAGCGGTCGACGGGGCGCACCGCACGCCACACCTCGCCGGCGAACCCACCCAGAACGCTCATGCGCACGCACCCCCGCCTTCGTCTCGCACTCCGCGTGCCGACGGTAGGGCGGGGCCCGGCGTGGGGCGTCCCTCCGGTGGGGTGGGCCGCCGTACCCCCACAGGGGTACGGCCGGCTGTCAGGCCAGTCCGCTGCGGAAGGCGATCACCACGGCGCCCGCCCGGTCCCGGGCGCCGATCTTGTGCAGGATCCGCTTGAGGTGGGTCTTCACCGTCGACTCGGCGATGCCCAGCCGCCCGGCGAGTTCGGCGTTGGACAGGCCTTCGGCGACCAGGCCCAGGATCTGCCGTTCCCGGGAGGTCAGATGGCGCAGCCGGTCCCGGTCCGGCGCCCCGGCCGGGTGGCGCGCCGGACGCTCGTCGGTGACCAGACGGTCCACGAGGGGCCGGGTGACCGCCGGGTCCAGCAGGCTCTCCCCGCCGGCCACCGTGCGGACGGCGTCCACGAGCCGTTCGGGTGCGGCACGCTTGAGCAGGAAGCCGTGGGCGCCCGCGCGCAGGGCCCGCCACACGTACTCGTCGTCGGGGAACGTGGTCAGGACGAGCACCCGGGTCGGCAGACCGGCGTCCACGATCCGGCCGGTGGCCTCGATGCCGTCGTAGCCGGGCATCCGCACGTCCATCAGGACGATGTCCGGGACGAGCGCCCGGCACAGCTCCACGGCCCGCACCCCGTCGCCCGCCTCCCCGACGACCTCCATCCCGGCCGCGCCGAGCACCACCGCGACCCCCACCCTGAGCAGGGGGTCGTCGTCGGCCAGCACGACGCGGACGGTCATCGCAGCCGCAACGCGACGCTGAGGGCGAACCCGCCGCCGGCGGCGGTGCCGTGCTCCACGTGCCCGCCGAGGGCGGCGGCCCGTTCGCCGATCCCGCGCAGCCCACGGCCCGGCCGGTAGTGCGGGGCCGGTCCGTCGCCCTCGTCGACGACGCGCACGAGCAGGCTCCGCCCGTCGGCGTCGTCCTGTCGGCGGACGGTGACTTCGGCGCTGCGGGCCCGGCCGTGCCGCAGCGCGTTGGTCAGCGCCTCCTGCACGATCCGGTGGACGGACGACCGCACGTCCGGCGGCAGGTCACGGACCTCGGGCGCGACGCTGAGCCGGACCGCCAGACCCGCGTCGGCCATCGGCCGCACCAGCCGGCCCAGACCGGCCGGGTCCTCGGCGCCGTCCTCGCCGCCGTCCTCGGCCGGGTCCTCGGCGCGCAGGACGCCGAGCAGCCGGTCGAGTTCGGCGAGGGCGTCGCGGCCGGTCCGCTCGACGCTGAGCAGCAGCTCACGGGTGCGCTCCGGCTCGGTGGCGAGCACGATCCGTCCGGCGCCCGCCTGGACCAGCATGGCGTTGACGGAGTGGCCGACGATGTCGTGCAGTTCGCGCGCGATCCGCACCCGTTCGCCGAGGACGGCCTCCCGGCGGGCCAGGGCCCGCCGCTGCTCCGTCTCCCGATGCCTGCGGGCCGTTCCGTATCCCACCGCCCACACCAGCAGCCACACGAAGACGACGGCGACCGGGACCGCCGCGCTCGCCTCCTCGGACGCGAAGTGGGCCAGCACTCCGGGCGGCACGAGCAGGGTGCCGAGCACGGCCCGGCCGGGGGTCGCGTAGAGGCCGAGGGAGTACACGCCGAAGAGGTTCGCGAACGCGGTCAGCGAGCCGGATCCCAGCCACAGCGCCTCGACGGCGAGCCCCGCCGTCCCGACCGCGTACGCCGTCGCCGGCCATCGGCGGCGCACGGCCAGGCTGCCGGCGATCACGACGGCCGGCGCCAGGGCGGCCGGCAGTGGGCCGCGCAGCTCCGGCGCGGACCCGACACGGACCGCCACCATGGCCGCCAGGAAGACGACGGCCGGCAGGACGTCGACCGCTGCCGGCGGCAGCCGTGCGGCCCATGCCCAGGCCCGCTCCCCCGCCCCCTGTGCGCCGGTCGCCCTCACCTGGCCCGCCCCCGATTGCCTGACGTGACGTCAAATCAGCACGATCTCCACCAGGTTAGCGGAGAGCGGGGCGGGCGGCTTCGGTCACACCGGCCGGGTCCGGCCCTCCCAGTACGGCTCCCGCAACCGCCGCTTGTACAGCTTGCCGTTGGGGTCGCGGGGCATCTCGGCGATGAAGTCGATGCTCTTGGGGCGCTTGTACCCGGCGAGCCGGTCGGCGCAGTGGGCGAGCAGCACGGCGGCGAGGTCCGGACCCGGCTCGTGGCCCGGGGCCGGCTCGACGACGGCCTTGACCTGCTCGCCCCAGTCGTCGTGCGGGATGCCGAAGGCCGCGGCGTCGGCGACCGCGGGGTGGGCGAGCAGCTCGGACTCGATCTCCGCGGGGTAGATGTTGACGCCGCCCGAGATGATCAGGTCGATCTTGCGGTCGCGCAGGAACAGATAGCCGTCCTCGTCGAGCACACCGAGGTCGCCGACGGTGAAGAAGTCGCCGATGCGGTTCTTCTTCGTCTTGTCCTCGTCCTTGTGATAGGCGAAGCCGCCGGTCGTCATCTTCATGTACACGGTGCCGAGTTCGCCGGGCGGCAGCCGCTCGCCGTCGTCGTCGAAGATCGCCAACTCGCTGATGGGCCAGGCCTTTCCGACCGTGCCGGGCTTCTTGAGCCAGTCCTCCGCCGTGGCGAACGCGCCGCCGCCCTCGCTGGCCGCGTAGTACTCCTCCACACATGTGCCCCACCAGTCGATCATCGCCCGCTTCACATGGTCGGGGCAGGGCGCGGCGCCGTGGATGGCGTGCCGCATGGACGACACGTCGTACGCCTGCCGGGTGGCCTCGGGGAGGGCGAGCAGCCGGTGGAACTGGGTCGGGACCATGTGGGTGTGGGTGCACTTCTCCCGGTCGATCAGCCGGAGCATCTCCTCGGGCGTCCACTTGTCCATGAGGACCAGCCGGTGGCCGATGTGCAGGGACGCGCCCGCGAACTGGAGCACGGCCGTGTGGTAGAGCGGTGAGCAGACCAGGTGGACGTTGTCGTCGAACGGCCGGACGCCGAAGATGCCGAGGAAGCCGCCCAGGTACGCCTCCTCCGGCAGCTTGCCGGGCAGCGGGCGCCGGATGCCGCGCGGGCGGCCCGTCGTGCCCGAGGTGTAGTTCATGACCCAGCCGAGGGTGCGGTCGGCGGGCGCCGACTCCGGTTGTCCGTCGAGGAGTTCGGCGTACGGCCGGAAGCCCTCGACCTCGCCGACGGCGTACCGGCCGGCGGCGGGCAGGCCGGCCTCGTCGGCGGCCCGGCGGGCCTGCTCGGCGAACCGCTCGTGGGCCAGGAGGACCTTGGCGCCGGAGTCGGAGACGATCCACGCGATCTCGGGGCCGACCAGGTGGTGGTTGACGGGGACGAGGTAGAACCCCGCCTGGGTGGCGGCGAGATGGGCGGTGAAGAACTCGGCCGAGTTGGGCAGGACGACGGCGAAGGCGTCGCCGCGTTCCAGACCGGCGGCGCGCAGACCGTGCACGAGTCGGTTGGCGGCGGCGTGCAGCCGTCCTGCCGTCCACTCCTCGCCGTCGGGGGCGACCAGGACCGTACGGTCGGGATCGGCGGCGGCCTGGGCCCAGAAGCCTGCGGGGGGTGTGCTCGCGGTGGTCACTGGCCGCTCCTTCCGGCGATGCGGTTGATGCGGTCCACGGCCTCTTCGAAGCCGCGGGTGAGGTCGTCGAAGACCGCCTGGACGGTCCGGACCTCGTTCATCCGGCCGACGATCTGCCCGACGGGCGTCCCGAGCAGGGGGTCGACCTCGTACTTCTGGATGCGCGAGACGGCCTCGGCGACCAGCAGTCCCTGCAGGGGCATGGGCAGGGTGCCGGGTCCGTCGGCGGCGTCCCAGGCGTCGGTCCATTCGGTGCGCAGCTGGCGGGCGGGCTTCCCGGTGAGGGCGCGGGAGCGGACCGTGTCGCCGGAGCCGGCCGCGAGAAGCTTGCGGGTGAGGGCGGCCGAGTGCAGGTCGGCCTCGGCGGTGGTCAGCCACAGGGAGCCCAGCCACACGCCCTGGGCGCCGAGCGCGAGGGCCGCGGCGATCTGCCGTCCGCTGCCGATGCCGCCGGCCGCGAGGACGGGCAGGGGGGCGACGGCGTCGACGGCCTCGGGGGTGAGGACCATGGAGGCGATCTCACCGGTGTGGCCGCCGGCCTCGTAGCCCTGCGCCACCACGATGTCGATGCCCGCCTCCGCGTGCTTGCGGGCGTGCCGGGCGCTCCCCGCGAGCGCGGCGACGAGGACGTCCTGGTCGTGGGCGCGGGCGACGACGTCGGCGGGCGGCGAGCCCAGCGCGTTGGCCAGCAGCCGGATCGGATAGTCGAAGGCCACGTCGAGCTGGCTGCGGGCCACCTGTTCCATCCATCCGGTGATGCGCCACCCGGAGGCCTCGCCCTCGGCCAGTTCGGGCACCCCGTACTTGGCGAGGGTGTCCCGCACGAACTGCCGGTGCCCCTCGGGGATCATCGCCTCGACGTCGGCCTCGGTCAGTGTTTGATTGTTCGGGCCTTCGACCTTCTTGGCGGGCATGACGACGTCGAGCCCGTACGGCTTGCCGTCGACATGGGCCTCGATCCAGTCGAGGTCGCGTTTGAGGTCGTCGGGGGCGGTGTAGCGGACCGCGCCGAGCACGCCGAAGCCGCCTGCGCGGCTGATGGCCGCGGCGACGGCGGGGAACGGCGTGAAGCCGAAGACGGCGTGCTCGACTCCCAGTTGTGTGCTCAGCTCCGTCTGCATGGGCGCAGGATGCCGCAGCCGGTGCGACGACGGAAGCCCTTTTCTGATACACCGTCAGATTCTTGTGTCCTTGGCCTCCAGTATCGCCATGGCCGCGTTGTGGCCCGGCACCCCGCTGACCCCTCCTCCGCGCACCGCGCCCGCCCCGCACAGCAGGACGTTCGCGTGCCGGGTCTCCACGCCCCAGCGGCCGGTGCTGTCGTCCGCGTACGGCCAGGCGAGGTCGCGGTGGAAGATGTTGCCGCCGGGCAGCCCGAGGTCGCGTTCGAGGTCGAGCGGGGTGCGCGCCTCGATGCAGGGGCGGCCGTCGGCGTCGAGCGCCAGACAGTCGGCGAGGGGTTCGGCGAGGTGGGCGTCGAGCTGGGCGAGGGTCGCCGCAACGAGTTCCTCGCGTACGGCGTCGTTGTCCCGTTCGAAGAGCCGGGCGGGCGTGTGCAGACCGAACAGGGTCAGCGTCTGGTAGCCCTGTTCGACGAGGTCCGGGCCGAGGATGGTCGGGTCGGTCAGGGAGTGGCAGTAGATCTCGGAGGGCGGGGCGGCGGGCAGTTCACCGGCGGCCGCCTGGGCGTGGGCGGTGGCGAGCTGCTCGTAGCCCTCGGCGATGTGGAAGGTGCCGGCGAAGGCCTCGCGCGGGTCGACGGAGGTGTCCCGCAGCCTGGGCAGCCGCTTGAGCAGCATGTTCACCTTGAGCTGGGCACCCTCGGCAGGGGTGGGCGGCTCGTCTCCGGTGAGCGCGGCGAGGGCTTGCGGGGAGGCGTTCACCAGGACGTGCCGGGCGGCGGCGACGCCTTCGCCGGCGGCGGTGCGGTAGACGACCTCCGCGGTACGGCCGTCCGTGTCGATGCGCACCGCCTCGTGCCCGGTGGCGAGGACGGCGCCCGCGTCCCGGGCCGCGGCGGCGAGGGCGTCGGTGAGCGCCCCCATGCCACCGACGGGGACGTCCCAGGCGCCGGTGCCGCCGCCGATCACGTGGTAGAGAAAGCAGCGGTTCTGCTTGCGGGAGGGGTCGTGGGCGTCGGCGAAGGTGCCGATGAGCGCGTCGGTCAGGACCACGCCCCGCACCAGGTCGTCCGCGAAGCGCTCCTCGACGGCGACGCCGATCGGCTCCTCGAACAGGGTCCGCCAGGCCTCCTCGTCGTCGACGCGGCGGCGCAGTTCCTCCCTGGTCGGCAGCGGTTCGGTGAGCGTGGGGAAGACCCGCTGGGCGACGCGCCCGGTCATGCCGTAGAACCGCTCCCAGGCGGCGTACTCGCGCTCGCCGCCCGTCAGCCGAGCGAACGCCTCCCGGGTGCGGTCCTCGCCGCCGCCCACGAGCAGTCCGGTGGGCCGCCCGCCGCGCTCCACGGGGGTGTAGGAGGAGATGGTGCGGCCCTGGACGCGGAAGTGCAGCCCCAGGTCCCGCACGATCTTCTGCGGGAGCAGGCTGACCAGGTACGAGTAGCGGGACAGCCGGGCGTCCACCCCGGCGAACGGGCGGGTGGAGACGGCGGCGCCCCCGGTGTGGCCCAGCCGTTCCAGCACCAGCACGGATCGGCCGGCCCGGGCCAGATAGGCGGCGGCGACCAGCCCGTTGTGCCCGCCGCCGACGATGACGACGTCGTAGGCGCGGCGATCGTCGTGTCCGTGGTTTCCCTCGTGTGCAGCCATGTCTCTTCGTAACACGAGCCGATCAAGGTCGGCCAGAGGAGGTCGGGGGCGGCGGATCCGCACGGCCGGGCCGGGCCGCTCAAGTACGGTGAACTGCACGCGCGTTGCACCCGAAAGGAACCTGTGGCCGCCGATCAGGAACTTCAGCCCGAACCCCGGAACACCGCCGCGCTGCTGGTCAACCGGCGTGGTCAGTACCTGCTCCATCTGCGCGACGCGCACAAGCCGATCTGCGATGCGGGCGCCTGGTCGTTGCCCGGCGGCGCCTGCGAGGGGGACGAGACGCCCGAGGAGGCCGTGGCGCGCGAGCTGCTGGAGGAGACGGGGCTCGTCCTGGACGGGCTGACCCGGTACACGGTCGTCGACGGCATCCAGGTGTTCATCGGCGGTTGGGACGGCGACCCCGCGCGGCTCCCCGTCACCGAGGGCATCATGTTCGCCTTCTTCGACGCGGCGACCACCGCTCACCTGACGATGGCGCCGGGCGCCGCCGAGGTCCTCGCCCGGCACCGGGCGGCGCCGGTCGTTCCCGCGCCGCAGCCGTCCGCCCGGCAGAGCGTCCTCAACGTGGTCGGCGTCCACCTCCACCTGGAGCGGGACGGCAAGATCCTCCTCGGTCTGCGCCACCCCGACTCGCCCTTCGCTCCCCGGCATCACCACTTCCTGGCCGGTCACTGCGAGCAGGAGTCCGCCGTGGCCTGTCTCGTCCGCGAGGCCCGGGAGGAGGCCGGCCTGGAGATCGAGGCACAGGACGTCGAGCTGGCGCACGTGGTGCACGTCGTGGACGCACCCGACACACAGCCCAGGCTTCAGCTCGTCTTCCGCGCCCGGCGCGTGCGGGGCGAGCCGCAGCTCCTGGAGCCGGACAAGTGCCTCGGCTGGGACTGGTGGCCGCTGGACGCCCTCCCGGAGCCGATGGTGCCGTACGCGCGGGCGGCGATCACCGGGATCCGGGAGGGACGGCTGTACACGGAGCTGGGCTGGGACGTCGTCGCGTAAGCCGGTCGGGCGAGGTCGGCTGCGCCCTGAAGGGGCGCGGGGCGCTGACAACTGCGGCTCCGCCGCGATGGGGGTCCCCCCGCTCGAGCGCAGCCGAGAGTGGGGGAGCGACCGGCCACGACGGCGCCGCAGCGCAACGACGGCACATCGCTGCACTTCCAGCGCAGCGCTCAGCGCCGATTCCCGGCCCGGGCCCACGCGCCGCCCACCGCCCGGCCCGGGCCTACGCCCCGCCCGCCGCTCGGCGCTGCCGTAGCGCCGCCACCCTTCGGTACAGCTCGACGGCCTCCTGGCCCCGGCCGAGCTGCTCCAGGCAGTGGGCCTCGTCGTTGCGGCTGGCAAGGGTGTCGGGATGGTCGGCGCCCAGGACGCGCTCGCGGGCCGAGGCCACCCGCCGGTACTCGGTCAGCGCGTCGGCCCAGCGGCCCAGCCAGCCGAGGCCGACGGCGACCTCACGGCGGCTGACCAGCGTGTCGGGGTGGTCGGCGCCCAGGACGCGTTCACGGATCGCGCACACGTCCCGGGACTCGGCCAGCGCTTCCTCCCAGCGGGCCAGGCGGCCGAGGTTGACGCCGAGGCCGTGGCGGGCGCGCAGGGTCTCGGGATGCGTCGGGCCGTGGACGCGGGTGCGGTCGTCGACGAGGTCGCGGTAGAGCTGGAGCGCCTCCGTGCTGCGGCCGAGGCGGCCCAGACTGATGCCGGTCTCGTAGCGGGCGGCGAGGGTGTCGGGGTGGTCCGGGCCGAGGGCGTGCGCACGGGCCGCGGCGACCTCGCGGTAGGTCTGCAGCGCTTCCGGCCAGCGGCCCAACTGGCCGAGGGCGTAGGCGACCTCGTAGCGGGTGACGAGCGTGTCCGGGTGGGTGGGGCCCAGCACCCGGGTACGCGCCACGGCCACCTCGCTCGCCATTCGGTACGACTCCTCCAGCCGGCCGAGTCTGCTGAGGTTGAAGGCGAGGTTGTGCCGGCAGCGCAGGGTGTCGGGGTGGTCGGGGCCCGCCGTGCGCACCCGGGCGGCGAGCACCGAGGTGTACACCTGGTGGGCGTCGAAGTGGCGGCCCAGCCGGCCGAGCACATAGGCCATCTCCTGGCGGGTGGCGAGCGTGTCGGCGTGGTCGGCGCCGAGCACCCGGGTGCGGGCGGCGGTCACCTGCTGGTACTCGCGCAGCGCGTCGGCGGCGCGGCCGGTGCGGCTGAGGGTGAAGGCGACCTCGTAGCGGCTGGCGAGGGTCTCGGGGTGGTCCGGGCCCAGGAGGTGGGCGCGTTCTGCCGCGACGGCGCGGTGCACCTCCCCGGCCTCGGCCCAGCGGCCGAGCCGGCCCAGACTGAGGCCGGCGTTGTGCCGTCCGGCGAGCGCGGTGAGCGCCTGCGGGGACGGTGTGTCCGGCGCGGGCGGCGTGGGGACGGCGCCGAGGGCCGGCCGGGGGATCCACTCGCCGGTCAGGGCCGCGCCGGGGTCCGGGGGCGGGACCGGCAGTCCGGCGCCGGTGGCCTTGTGGCCGGTGGTCATGCCCTGGGTCCAGGCGGGCAGCCGGGGCTCGCGGCCGGCGGGCTCGGGCGGCCGCAGTTCGGGCCGGGGCGTCACCAGGGTCGGCACATACCCCGGCGCGGTGCGGGCCGCGGCGAGGCGCCGGACGATCTCGCGGGCGTCGTGGGGGCGCTGTTCGGGCTGCTTCCCCAGCAGGTCGAGGATGATCCGGTCGAGGTGTTCGGGCAGGTCGGCGCGGAGTTCGCGGGGCGGCCGGGGCAGGGTGTCCCGGTGGGCGACGAGGATCGCCCAGGGGTCCTCCAGGTCGAACGGCGGGGCCCCGGTGGCGATCTCGTAGAGCACGCACCCCAGCGAGTACAGGTCGCTGCGCTGGTCGACCTCTTCGCCGCCGATCTGCTCCGGCGACATGTAGTGCGGGGTGCCCATGGCGATGCCGGTGCCGGTGAGCCGGGAGGTGAAGCCGATGTCGTGGCCGAGGCGGGCGATGCCGAAGTCGCAGATCTTCACGGTGCCGTCGGCGAGCCGCACGATGTTCGCCGGCTTCAGATCGCGGTGCACGATGCCCTGCCGGTGGGTGTAGGCGAGGGCCGCCGCGAGCTGGTCGGCTATGTCCACGACGTCGGGGACGGGCAGCGGCCGGCGCTCGCTGTCGTCGAGCAGCTGGCAGAGGTTGCTGCCGTCCAGGAGTTCCATGACGAGGAAGAGGACGCCGTCGCTGTCGCCGAAGTCGTGGACGACCGTCACCCCGCGGTGCTGGAGCGAGGCGGCGACGCGGCCCTCGCGCCGGAACCGCTCGCGCAGGACGCCTCCGAAGGACGGGTCGTGGTGCGGGCCGATCGGCTTGAGGCATTTCACGGCGACCTGTCGGCCGAGGGACTCGTCGCGGGCCCGCCACACCTCGCCCATGCCACCGCGCCCGATCAGGTCCAGCAGCCGGTACCGGCCCTGGATCAGCCTGCTCTCCTCCGCCATAGCGCGCCGCCGCCCCCGTAACTTTCCGGCCCTCCCCCTGGCTGGTTCAGTATGGCGGCCTATCGCCCGACTTTGTACGGGGCAGGCCGGGCTTGTGGGCCGAGCCGCGCCATGGCCCACAGGATGTGTTTGGACGGGAGTTGCCAACGCAGACGTGCGGGAACGCAGCGCAGCAGGGTGCCCGTGGCACGCAACTCGCGGGTGACGACCGCGGGTCTCGGGGCCTGTCTGCCGTACAACTCGTGGGCGTACGGCGGCAGCGAGGCGTACGCGAGGTGCGCCACACGCCGCCAGAGCAGAGCGCGCGCCGGGACGAGCAGCGGGTGGATCGGCGGCCGGAGCAGGAAGTCGTCCACCTCGCGGGCGTCGGCTCCGGCGGCGAGTTCGGGGCGGATCTTCTCGAAGTAGGCGGCCAGCTCCGCCTGGTCGGCGGGCACGGCCTCGGGGTCGAGGCCCACCAGGCGGGCGCCGACGCGCTGTTCGGATATGTAACGGTCGGCGGTCCGGTCGGTGAGGGGGTATCCGGAGCCGCGCAGGACGTGCAGGTAGGAGTCGATCTCGGCGCAGTGCACCCACAGCAGCAGCTCGGGGTCGTCCACGCCGTACCGTTCGCCCGTCTCCGGGTCGTTCGCGGACAGCATGCGGTGGATCTTGCGGACCCGGGCGCCGGCCTGCTCGGCGGCCTCGGCGGTGCCGTAGGTCACGGTGGCGACGAAGTTCGCGGTGCGCATGAGCCGGCCCCAGGCGTCCTGCCGGAAGTCGGAGTTCTGCATGACTCCGCGGACGGCACGTGGGTGCAGTGCCTGGAGATAGAGCGCGCGGATCCCGGCGACCCACATCATCGGATCGCCATGGACCTGCCATGTCACGCTCTCGGGGCCGAACAGCCCCGGGTCGGCGGTCATACCGGCAGGCTAACGCCGTACCCGCGGCATCCCCAGCCCTATCCAGGAGATGATCTCCCGCTGGATCTCGTTGTTGCCGCCGCCGAAGGTGAAGATCACGGCGGAGCGGTAGCCCCGTTCGAGCTCGCCGTGCAGCACGGCGCCCGCGGAGCCCTCCTGGAGTGCGCCGGGGGCCGCGACGATCTCCATCAGCCAGGCGTAGGCGTCCCGGCGGGCCTCGGAGCCGTAGACCTTGACGGCGGAGGCGTCCTGGGGCGTGAGGGTGCCGTTCTGGAGGGCGCCGACCATCTGCCAGTTCAGCAGCTTGAGCGCGTCGAGCTTCACATGGGTCCGGGCCAGCCGGCGGCGCACCCAGGGCAGGTCGACGACCCGGCGGCCGTCGGCGAGCTTGGTCTCCGTCGCCCAGCGCTGCACGTCGTGCAGGGCGCGGATGGCCATCGTGCCGTGCGCGGCGAGGGTCACGCGCTCGTGGTTGAGCTGGTTGGTGATCAGCCGCCAGCCCTGGTTCTCGGGACCGACCCGCCGGGAGACCGGGACCCGGACGTTCTCGTAGTAGCTGGCGGTGGTGTCGTGCGAGGCGAGGGTGCGGATGACCGTGCAGGAGTAGCCGGGGTCGGCGGTCGGCACCAGGAGCATGGTGATGCCCTTGTGCGGCGGGGCCTCGGGGTCGGTGCGCACGGCGAGCCAGACCCAGTCCGCGGTGTCGCCGTTGGTCGTCCAGATCTTCTGCCCGTTGACCACGTACTCGTCGCCTTCGCGTACCGCACGGGTCTTGAGGGCGGCGAGGTCGGTGCCGGCGTCGGGCTCGCTGTAGCCGATGGCGAAGTCGATCTCACCGGCGAGGATCTTCGGCAGGAAGTCGGCCTTCTGCTCGTCCGTGCCGTACCGCATGATCGTCGGGCCCACGGTGTTGAGCGCCATCAGCGGCAGCGGCACGCCGGCCTGGGCGGCCTCGTCGAAGAAGACGAACTGCTCGATGGGCGTGAGGCCCCGGCCGCCGTACTCCTTCGGCCAGCCGACGCCGAGCCAGCCGTCCGCGCCCAACTGGCGGATGGTCTTGCGGTAGAAGCGTTTCGCGGCGACCGGGTCGATGTGCCGGGCGTAGGCGTTGGCCGGCACCAACTCGGCGAAGTAGGCGCGCAGTTCGGTGCGCAGCCGCAGCTGCTCGGGCGTGTGGTCGAGGTGCACGGCGCCTCCTGGCTTCCCAAGGCCGGTGTCCGGACGGTCCTGACGGCGCACACGGTAGAACGTGTTCCAGAAATTGGGAATGGGGAGCGCAACGCCAGAAGGGCCCCGGAGCAGAAGCGCTCCCGGGGCCCTTCGACCGTGCGGCGATCAGTGAGGTACCGGAGTCGGCTGGGCCGTCACCGCCGGCTTCCTGGCGGCCTCGGGAGCCAGCAGGCGCTCCGCGAGCACCCCGAAGACCAGCCCGAAGGCGGTCCACAGGGCCGCCTGCACGGCGAGGGCGGCGAGCCGGTACTGCCACAGCAGAGTCGCAGGGAAGTCCGCCGGAGCCTCGTTGAACGACGGCAGGAAGGCGTACGCCAGGCCCACGACGAGGACGAAGAACCCGCCCGCCGCCAGCGTGGCGTTCCAGTTGCCCAGGCGCGGCGCGAGACGCCTGCCCAGGACGACGGCGCCGACCGCCAGCAGCACACTGAGCACGACCATCAGGAAGTACAGCGTGGTGCGCTGGTTCAGCGTGTCGGGATCCCCGACGGCCGGCGGGTTGGCGGGGTACTTCAGGAACGGGACGACATACACCGAGACCAGCCCGGCGCCCGCCAGGAGCAGCGCGCTCGCGCGCGGCCCGAAGCGGCCGATGCGGCCGAGCGCGAAGCAGTACGCGAGGGCCGCGATGCCGCCGAAGGCGACCCCGTAGACGAGGACGCCGGTGGACAGGCCCGCGGTGGACTGCAGGGTGCGGCTGACGAGTTCCTCGCCGCCGTGCTCGTGGGCGTGCGTCTCCTCGAAGGCGATCGCCTCGTCGACGCGCGGTTCGCCCAGGAAGTAGGCGACGAAGAGGGCCACCAGGCCCGCGGCAAGTCCCGCGAGCATGCCACGGACCAGGAGGTTTCTGACAGTTGCGGAGTTCATGAGCGGATACGCTTCCTCTTCGCTGTCAGTGGCAGGGGAAGCCGAGCAGGTGGCGGGCGTCGTGCACCCACTCGTGGACGCCCTCGCCGGACACCACGGACGTGGCGCCCTGTTCGGCGCCGACGAAGTACAGCAGGACCAACATCAGGATGCCGAAGAAGACCGCCCACGGGACGATCGCCCCGATCGGCAGCTTCTCGGGGAGGGCGGTAGGGGTAGCGCTCGGCTGGACGGCGGACTGCGCCATGGCAGGACCTCCTGGGGGAACTCGCGTCCCGGCTCGGTGGTGCACAGGACGACGGTGCGGGTCTGACTCACCCGGCCCGCACCTGAGATGGGGGCCCGGCACACAGTGGCGCGACCGTGCCGGGCTTCCACCGGCTTCCGCTTGTCCGTCGTCGATGTCGATTTCGTCGAGGACCGTACCGCGAAAGTGCAGATCCGGCCAAGGGCGCACGGACGGGGTACGGGAGCGGGACCGCCGGCCCGTCCGGCAGGATGACCTCCGATGACGGGTGCGGAACTGCGGGCGCGGCCCGGTCGCGCGGGGCCGGAGGCCGCCGAACACCGGCGGGTCGAGGGCGTGTTGTCGGCCCGCGCCGCCCACCGGGCCACGACGGACCCGCGGCTGCCCGCCCGGGTTCCGACACGGCCGGCGCCCGTCCCGGTCATGTGCCGGATGCCGCACGGGACACGAGAGAAAGGCGTCGCATGACGAGCAGGCTGGTCCTGGTCTCCCCCGCGCTCACCGCCGCCCT
The DNA here is from genome assembly GCF_053592635.1 of Streptomyces sp. NPDC002623. NCBI lineage: Bacteria > Bacillati > Actinomycetota > Actinomycetes > Kitasatosporales > Streptomycetaceae > Streptomyces > Streptomyces sp. NPDC002623. The sequence continues at coordinate 69,083 of NZ_JBSFWB010000032.1, forward strand.
GCGCGAGGCGCGGTTCGACGACGGCGGTCCGCTCGACGACGTCGGGCGGCGGCGGGCCCGGGCGGCCGCCGGGACGCTGCCGACGGCCGAGCGCGTCTGGACGTCGCCCACCGTGCGCTGCCGCGAGACGGCCGTCGCACTGGGCCTCGACGCGGTGGACGCGCCCGGGCTGGCGGCGCTGGACGCGGGCCGCTGGCGGGGCGAGGCGCTGGCGGACGTGGGGGCTCGGGAGCCGGACGCGCTGGCCGCGTGGCTCACGGACCCCACGGCCGCGCCGCACGGCGGGGAGTCGGTGCGGGCGGTGTGCGAACGGGTGGCCGCCTGGCTCGACACGGCCGCGCTGCAGCCGGGGCGGACCGTGGCCGTCGCCGAGCCCGAGGTCGTCCGGGCCGCGGTGGTACGGGCGCTGGGAGCGCCGGAGTCGGCGTTCTGGCGCACTGACGTGCCGCCGCTGACGGCCGTGGAGCTCAGCGGCCGGTCGGGGCGCTGGAACGTACGGATGGGCAGCCCGCTCTGAGACGTCCGCCGTGAGTCGCCCCTGCGAGGTGTCCGCCGCGAGGGCGCCTGCGCGCGGTCTCAGCCCAGCGTGGCGAGAAAGTCCGTGCAGGTCGCGGCGCAGGCGCGGCAGGCGGCCGCGCCCTCCTCGGCTCCCGGATGCTTGTCGAAGACATGGGCGCACTCCAGGCAGACGGTCCGGCACCACTCCAGCTGGGCGCGGATGCCGGCCTCGTCCATCCGGTTGTCCTCGGACAGCACCCGGCAGGTCGCGTCGCACACCTCCGCGCACATGATGCCCTTGCGTCGCACGAGTTCGTCTCGTTCGGTCCCCTCCGGGTCCACGAGGCTCGCCCGCAGCGCACAGGTTCGCGCACATTCGGTGCACGCCTGCGCGCAGGCGAAGCGGTCCTCCAGGAATCGGAAGAGTTCCTGTTGGGATGTCGTCGAAGTCACCCCCGGCGGGTAGCCGGTAGGAGCGGCGCCAAACCCGCCCGGCAGCAGCGACGTCTGCCGGACGCCATGCGTGAGGTTCCGTCGACGGGGAGTCACGTCTCCGGACTGGTCCCGGAATGGCGGGTTCATGACCCGTTACGGGGGTATTCGGCTGATATGACTACCGCAAGCATGCAGCTGGCCGCCGCGAGCGGCCTGCTCAGTCTCGTGATGTTCGTCGTCGGCATGGCCGTGCTGGCCGTGCTGGCCGGCGGCTTCTGGCTGGGCGCGCGTGTCAAGTCGCGTGAGCCGGACCGGCCGCGCCCCGAGGAGCAACCGCAGCTGCCGCCGGGCGGCGCGGTGCGTGAGATCCGCGAGAACCGCGAGCCCGACGAGGTTCCTCGGACCCCGAAGGGGGGCCGCCCCCTCACCCCGTACGAACTGAGCAACATGCAGACCCGGGCGAGCACGGACCAGAAACGCCCGCGCTGGAGCCGCGGCAGCAGCGGCTCGTTCGGCGGCGGCGGCCTGGGAGCCCACTGATCACCGGGCTCCCCCTCGCCCGCGCCGGTCAGGCGCCGACGTAGGCCGCCAGGTGCTCCCCGGTGAGGGTGGGACGGGCGGCGACGAGGTCGGCAGGCGTGCCCTCGAAGACTATCTTTCCGCCGTCGTGGCCGGCGCCGGGGCCGAGGTCGATGATCCAGTCGGCGTGCGCCATGACGGCCTGGTGGTGCTCGACGACGATGACGGACTTGCCGGAGTCGACGAGCCGGTCCAGCAGGCCGAGCAGTTGTTCGACGTCGGCGAGATGGAGACCGGCGGTCGGCTCGTCGAGGACGTAGACGCCGCCCTTGTCGCCCATGTGGACGGCCAGCTTGAGCCGCTGCCGCTCGCCGCCGGACAGGGTGGTGAGCGGCTGGCCGAGGGTCAGGTAGCCGAGCCCGACGTCGGCGAGCCGGTCGAGGACGCGGTGCGCGGCCGGGGTGGCGGCCTCGCCGGCGGCGAAGAACTCCTCGGCCTCGCTCACCGACATCGCCAGCACCTCGCTGATGTCCCGGCCGCCCAGGCGGTATTCGAGGACGGCAGGCTGGAACCGCTTCCCCTCGCAGTCCTCGCACATCGTGGCGACCGTCTGCATGATCGCCAGGTCGGTGTAGATGACACCGGCACCGTTGCAGGTGGGGCAGGCGCCCTCGGAGTTGGCGCTGAACAGCGCCGGCTTCACCCCGTTGACCTTGGCGAACGCCTTGCGGATCGGATCGAGCAGTCCGGTGTAGGTCGCCGGGTTGCTGCGTCTGGAGCCGCGGATCGGGCTCTGGTCGACCGACACCACGCCCTCCCCGGCGGGCACCGACCCGTGCACGAGCGAGCTCTTGCCCGATCCGGCGACGCCGGTGACCACGCAGAGCACACCCAGCGGGAGGTCGACGTCCACGCTCCGCAGGTTGTGCGTCGTCGCGCCGCGGATCTCCAGCGTGCCGCTCGGCTTGCGCACCTCGTCCTTCACCGCGGCCCGGTCGCCGAGATGGCGGCCGGTGACCGTGTCGGCGTCCCGCAGCCCCTCCACGGTGCCCTCGAAGCACACGGTTCCGCCGGCCGTGCCGGCGCCCGGGCCGAGGTCGACGACGTGGTCGGCGATCGCGATGACCTCCGGCTTGTGCTCCACGACGAGCACGGTGTTGCCCTTGTCCCGCAGCCGCAGCAGCAGGTCGTTCATCCGCTGGATGTCGTGCGGGTGCAGGCCGATGGTGGGCTCGTCGAAGACGTAGGTGACGTCGGTGAGCGAGGAGCCGAGGTGGCGGATCATCTTGACGCGCTGCGCCTCGCCGCCGGACAGCGTGCCCGAGGGCCGCTCGAGCGCGAGGTAGCCGAGGCCGATCTCCACGAACGAGTCGAGGGTCTGCTGGAGCGCGGTGAGCAGCGGCGCCACCGACGGCTCCTCGAGCGCGCGCACCCATTCGGCCAGGTCACGGATCTCCATCGCGCAGGCGTCGGCGATGCTGATCCGCTCGATCTTCGAGGACCTGGCGCCTTCGCTGAGCCGGGTGCCGTCGCAGTCGGGGCAGGTGGTGAAGGTGACGGCCCGCTCCACGAAGGCCCGGATGTGCGGCTGCATCGCCTCCTTGTCCTTGGACAGGAACGACTTCTGGATCTTCGGGATCAGGCCCTCGTAGGTGAGGTTGATGCCATTGACCTTGATCTTGACCGGTTCCCCGTAGAGGAAGGCGTGCAGCTCCCGCTTGGTGTACCTGCGGATCGGCTTGTCCGGGTCGACGAAGCCGGACTGGGCGTAGAGCTGCACGGTCCACTGGCTGTCCGACTTCCAGCCGGGGATGGTGAACGCGCCCTCGGACAGCGACTTGGAGTCGTCGTACAGCTGGGTGAGGTCGATGTCGGAGATCGAGCCGCGGCCCTCGCAGCGGTTGCACATGCCGCCGGTGCGCTCGTAGGTCGCCTTCTCGGCCTTGGTCCGGTCCCCGCGCTGGACGGTGATCGCACCGCTGGCCCGGACCGAGGCCGTGTTGAAGGAGTACGCGCTGGGCGGTCCGATGTGCGGCTTGCCGAGCCGGCTGAAGAGGATGCGCAGCATCGCGTTGGTGTCGGTGGCGGTGCCGACGGTGGAGCGGGGGTCGGCGCCCATCCGCTGCTGGTCGACGGTGATCGCGGTGGTCAGCCCGTCGAGGACGTCGACCTCGGGCCGCGCCGGCGTCGGCATGAAGCCCTGCACGAACGCGCTGTAGGTCTCGTTGATCAGCCGCTGCGACTCCGCGGCGATGGTGTCGAACACCAGGGAGCTCTTGCCCGAGCCGGAGACCCCGGTGAACACCGTCAGCCGGCGCTTCGGGATCTCGATGCTGACGTCCTTGAGATTGTTCTCGCGCGCGCCGTGCACCCTGATCAGGTCGTGACTGTCGGCGAGGTGCAGCTCAGGCGACTGCGCCTCCGCTCTTCTGGCCATGATCGTCTTCTCTCCGTCCGTGCCGCCCGGCTTGCTCCGACCAACCTAGGCGGGACCCGGGGGTGAGCGCTTCTCGAATACTGATCGGCCCCTGATCGGGTCCTGACCGGTTCGGTGACGTTCAGGTTCGGACAGGGGGCGGACAGTAAACGACAACGCGGAGCGAGGGCGGGCCGGAGGCGCTGAGATGGCCTGATTCGTCATGCAGGATGAGGTGGAAGATGGCCGACGTGATGCGGGCGGAACCGGCGCGGCGCGCGGGTGCGGGGGCGGGCGTTGCGCAGCAGGGCGTTCAGCAGAGCGCCCAACCGATCATGAAGCAGAACGTTAAGCAGAACGTGAAGCAAAGCGTCAAACAGCGTGTGAAGCGAAGCGTGAAGCAGCGGGCCGAGCAGAAACGGTGCGGCTGTGGGGCGCCCGCGCCGGAGGCTGCGGTCGGCGGGGCCGAGGAGCGGTTCCGGGGGCTGCTGGAGGCGGCCCCGGACGCCATGGTCATCGTCGACGACACGGGCACGATCAAGCTCGTGAACGCCCAGACGGAGGCGCTGTTCGGGCACGGACGCGAGGAACTGCTCGGCCGCCCGGTCGAGTTGCTGATCCCGCACCGCTTCCACGACCAGCACACCGCGCATCGCAGCGGGTACACCGCCAACCGACAGGTGCGTCCGATGGGCGCCGGTCTCGAGCTGCACGGGCTGCGCAAGGACGGCACGGAGTTCCCCGTCGAGATCAGCCTGAGTCCCCTGGAGACCTCGGAGGGACTGCTGGTGTCGGCGGCCGTGCGCGACGTCAGCGACCGCAAGGCGGCCGAGGCGCGCATCAACGAGCTGGCCGCGCTCGTGGAGTCCTCCCAGGACGCGATCCTCGCCAAGACGCTGGACGGGTACATCACGTACTGGAACGCGGCCGCGCAGCGCCTGTACGGCTACACCGCCGAGGAGGCCATCGGACGGCATGTCTCGATGCTGGCCCCGCCGGAGCTGCGGGGCGAGGTCCGCGCGCTGCTCAAACGGCTGCGGCACGCCGAGAAGGTCGAGCACTACGAGACGCTGCGGATGACCGACACCGGGGCGCTGCTGGACGTGGACGTCACCCTGTGGCCGACCCGGGACACGCACGGCACCGTGGTCGGGGCCTGCGCGATCGTGCGGGACATCAGCGACCGCAAGCGGGCCGAAGCCGAGCTCACGGCGCTGTACGAGCAGCAGCGGCACATCGCCCTGACGCTGCAGCGCAGCCTCATGGGGACGCCGCCCGCGTTGCCCGGACTGGCCACCGCGAGCCGCTATCGGCCGGCCACCCAGGGCGCCGGCGTGGGCGGCGACTGGTTCGACCTGATTCCGCTGGGCGCCGACCGGGTGGGTGTGCTGATAGGCGATGTCATGGGCCGTGGGCTGGAAGCGGCCGCCGTGATGGGCCAGTTGAGGTCGGCCGCGCACGCGCTGGCGAAGACCGGTATGCAGCCCCGGCAGTTGATGCGGGCGCTGGACACCTGCGTCGCCGATCTCGATGTGCCCGATCAGCTCGTCACCTGCTGCTATCTGGTGATCGCCCCGGACACGGGCACGGTGACGGTCTGTTCGGCCGGGCATCTGCCGGTGCTGGTCGCCGGGGTCGGCGAGGGCATCAGCGCGCTGCCCTGTCCGGTCAACGCGCCGCTCGGCGTGGGCGACGTCCTGTACGAGCAGTCCAGCTCGGAGATACCGCCGGGGGCCACGCTGATCCTCTACACGGACGGTCTGATCGAGACGCCGGGCAGCGACATCGAGGTACGGATCGGTGAACTGACCGTGCTGCTGGAGGAGTTGTTCGTGGGCACCCCGTGTCTGGAGGCCGCGGCGGACCATGTCCTGGCCGGCCTGCTGCCGGACGCCGACGGCCACAACGACGACGTCACCCTGCTGTTCGCGCAGTTGCCGGCCGCGCCGCTGGCCGCCGTCACCACCCACCTCCCGGCCGCGCCGGCCTCCGTTCCGGAGGGGCGGGCCTTTCTCCACAAGGCGCTCACCTCGTGGAACTGCGCGGACAGCGCCGACGACGCCCTTCTGCTGCTGTCGGAGACGCTGACGAACGCCGTCCAGCACGCCCAGGGCCCGGTCGCCGTGCATCTGCACCGCACGGTCACCGACCTCACGGTCGAGGTCAGCGACCGCAGCCCGCAGCTCCCCCAGCCGCGTCTGGCGGTCGAGGAGGAGGAGTCGGGCCGCGGTCTCATCCTGGTCCGGGCGCTCGCCGCCAGCTGGGGGGTCCGGCCGACGGACGAGGGCAAGACGACCTGGTTCACGCTGAAGCTGTGAGCCCCCGGGGCGGGCCGCCGCCGGCCAGCGCGAAGGCGTCCAGATGCGCCTGGACGTACGGCACGGCCACGGCGTGCAGTTCGAGCTCGCCGTCGACGAAGGCGGGCTGGACGTTGACCTCGAAGACGACCCCGCCGTTCTCCACCGCCAGGTCGACGCCCGCGAAGGGCAGCCCGACCGACGCGGTGGCCGCGACGGCGAGTTCGGCGAGCCGGGGATCCAGGTCCGGCGGGGCGATATGGACGGCGGTGGCGCCCTGGCAGGTGTTGCAGGGCGTGTCGGTCGAGGGCTGGAGGTGCTCCCGGGCGTGCACGACCCGGTCGCCGAGGACGAAGACCCGGAACTGGTGGCGTTGGCCGTCGGGGGTGACGTTGCCCGCATCACGGGAGAGCAGCCAGTCGGTGCCGCGTTCGGCGTAGTAGGCGGCGGCCTGCTCCAGTTGGGCGTGGCTGGTGACATGGAAGGTGTCGTTGCCGCCGGTGCCGACGACGGGCCTGGCCCAGGTGTCGCGGCCGAGCCGGTCGAAGGTGTCGGCCGCCTCCCGTGCGGAGGGGCGGTGCAGCACGGCGGTCTCCATCTGGGCGACGCCGTCCCGCACGAAGCGTTCCACGGTGAGGTTCTTCTCGGTCGCGGTCCGCCAGGCGTCGGGGCCGGCGGCGAGGGTCACCACGTCATGGCTCTCCAGGAGCTCCTGGAAGCCGGCGAGGGCCCGTCGGTGGTGCGGCGGGATCTCGTAGAGCAGGACGACATCGGGCACGAAGTCGAGCCGCTCCTCAGGGACTTGCAGCCGTAACCGGCCTCCGTCGCGGACGCCCCGGCCGGTTCCACCGGTCGCGAAGTGCCGGGAGTCGACCCGGACGGGCGGTGCGCCGGTGAGCAGGTCCACGGCGTCGGCGAGGTAGTCGCGGCAGCCTTCGGGCGAGGTGGGGTCGGCGATCAGGGCGATGCACGGTCGGGACACAGCGGCCTCCAGTGGCTCTCGACGCGCGCTCGTACCGCGGGCGGCCCACGCGCGGCCCGAGCGGTGTCACGGATGGTGCCTGTCGCGCGGGTGGTCGTCGCACCCGCCGCCCGGGGAGCCGCGCCGGTGTGCGGAGCCGTGCGCCGGGTCCGGTCGGGGGCCGGTCGGGACGGTCGGTGACCACGGGGGTGGTGGGGCTCGCCCCGCCGGATCCGCGGGCAGGGCTGGCCGACCACTGTAAGCACCGGGCGGGACGCCGTACCAGGGCGCATGAAAGACCCGCCTCTGCCCCTTCTTCTGCGCCGTCCGCCCCGGTCCGTGCGCCCTGCCCGGCCGGTGGGCACGCACCCGCCTCAGCCGTCCCAGACCTGTTCGGCGGCCTCGGGGGGAACAGGGTCAGGGGGTGCGCTACGAGCCCGAGCGCGCCTTGCCGACGCCGGGACCGGGGCCGGGGCCGAGGCCGTCGAGGGCGTCGATGTGGGCGATGTTGCGCCGGTCCTCGGCGTCCGTGCCGGCCTCGGCGGCGAACCAGGCGTCCAGGATCTCCTTGACCAGCGGCTCGGAGGTCAGGCGGAGGCTGAGGGCGAGGACGTTGGCGTCGTTCCAGCGGCGGGCGCCGTCGGCGGTGTAGGCGTCGGTGCACAGGGCGGCCCGGACGCCGGACACCTTGTTCGCGGCGATCGAGGCGCCGGTGCCGGTCCAGCAGCACACCACCGCCTGCTCCGAGGTGCCGTCGGCCACGTCCCGTGCCGCCGCCTCCGAGCACACCGCCCACTGCGGGTCGTCGCCGGCGCGCAGCGCGCCGTGCGGCACCACGTCGTGCCCGCGTCCGCGCAACTCCGCGACCAGGGCGCGGGCCACTGGTTCGTCCATGTCCGAGGAGACCGAGATCCGCATGCCGGCGAGCCTACAGCCGGCCTCCGGTGAGACCGACCGGATTCGCGGCGGGCAGGATCCCCGAGTCCAGGACGGTCCTGGCGAGCGGGTCGAGCAGCTGCGCGAGGCGGGCCGTGGCCCGGTCGCCCAGGGTCGTCCACGGGGTGGCCGCGGCGGCGTCCGTCTCCGCCTCCACCTCCTCGTGGGCGACCGTTCCCGCCTTGGTGAGCCGCCCGTCCGCGTCGAGCCAGCCGCGCTCGCGCAACTCGGTCTGCGCCGACCGCCATTGCGCCAGGTCCCACTTGCGGGTCTGCCGCTGGAGCTCCGCGTCGGACTCCCCCGCCGCGCACTTCAGCGCCATCGCCCCGACCGGCCCCAGCCGGCGGCCGACCAGCACGGCGACATGGCCGTCACCGCGGTGTTCGCGCAGCGTGGTCAGGGCCTGCCAGAGCCTGACGTGGGGCTGTGCCGGGCGGGGCAGGGCCTGGTTGGCGGCGCCGAGCACCCGCCCGGCCGTGTCCGCGGCGAGCGCCGCCTCCCAGGCCAGGTCGGCGGCCTCGGCCAGCTCCGCGGAGTCGACGACGTCGGCGCCGTAGAGGCCGGTCATGGCGGCGTCCACGGCCCGTGCACGTGCCGTCAGCACGTCCTGCGGAGCCGCGCGAGCCCAGGCTTCGGGCAGCGCACGCGCGACGCGGTCGGGATGGAAGACGTAGAAGCAGCTGGTGACGACGGAAGCGGGAGCCGGTCCGAGGGGCGCCGCCCGCAGGGCGAAGTACCCCATCCAGTAGCCGAGCATCCCGAGTCCGTCGGCGGCCGCGCGCACCTCGGGCGCGAAGTAGACCACCTGGTGGACGGGTTCGAACCGCTCCCACATCGCCCGTGCGACGGTGTCACTCACTCCACGGTCCTCCCGGCTCGGCCTGAGAGGCAGCATCCATCATGACCGCGGTCATAACAACCCGTCGGCCGGCACGGTTATGGACGCCACGGCCGACGCTGACCTAAGGTGCCGGGGGAAAGCGCTTTCTAGCATGGTCATGCCACTGCCAGCCACTGCCCAGTCCAGGAGCGTCGATGCCGCACACCGCACCTCAGGACCCGCAGGATCCCCGACCGCCGTGGACCCGGAAGGCGTTTCTGCGGGGTGCGACCGCCGTCGGACTGGTCCCGCTGCTGCCCGCGGCGCTCCCGGCCACCGCCCGTGCCGCGTCGGCCTCCGGTCGGCCGGGATTCGATCTGGTGACGGACGGCGTCCCGGTCGAGGTGTTCGTGGACGCGGCCGACGACCCCGCCGTGCTCCGCGCGGCCGACGACCTCCGGGCGGATCTGGAGCGGGTCTGCGGAGTGCGGCCGGCCGTGCGGCACACCCTGCCGGAGCGGGCCGCCGGACTGGTCCTGGTGGGGACTCTCGGCGCGAGCCCGGTCATCGACCGGCTCGTCGCACAGGGGCGGCTCGACGTCAGACGGGTCAAGGGGCGCTGGGAGGCGTCGGTGACCCAGGTGGTGGAGCGTCCCGCGCCCGGGGTGGACCGTGCGCTGGTGATCGCGGGCAGCGACCGGCGCGGCACGGTCTACGGGATCTACGACACCTCGGAGCGTGTCGGCGTCTCGCCCTGGTACTGGTGGGCCGACGTGCCCGTCGAACAGCGGGACACCGTCACCGTGCCCGCGGGCCCCTTCAGGCGGCTGGAACCGGCCGTCCGTTACCGCGGGGTCTTCATCAACGACGAGCAGAACCTGACCACTTGGTCGCACCGCACCCAGGAGACGGACAAGAACATCGGCCCGGAGACGTACCGGCGCCTCTTCGAGCTGCTGCTCCGGCTGAAGGCCAACTACCTCTGGCCGGCCATGCATCCGTACTCCGACTTCTTCAACAAGTACCGGGAGAACCCCGAACTCGCCGACCGCTACGGCATCGTCGTCGGCTCCAGCCACCCGGAGGCACTGCTGCGCAACGGGGTTCACGAATGGGACCCGTGGGCCGAGGAACACCGGGGCGCGGACGGCGCCCTGCCGGTCTACGACTACACCGTGAACCCGGCCGTCATCTCCGACTACTGGAGAGCGCGGGCCCGGGAGAACGCGGCCTACGAGAGCAGTTGGACGATCGGCATGCGCGGCCTGCACGACACCGCGCTGGAGACGAAGCACGCGACCACGATCCCGGAGAAGGTCGTGGTGATGAACGACATCATCGCCGACCAGCGCCGGATCCTGGCCGAGGAGGTCGGGGCGGCGGCCGAGCCGCAGATCTTCATCCCGTACAAGGAGGTCCTGGATCTGTACAACGCGGGCGTCCAGGTCCCCGAGGACGTCACACTGATCTGGCCGGACGACAACCACGGCAACATGCGCCAGCTGCCGAACGAGTCGGAGCGCGACCGCCCGGGCGGCAACGGGATCTACTACCACCTCTCCTACTGGGGCCGCCCGCGCAGCTATCTGTGGCTGGACACCACCCAACTCGCCAAGGTGTGGCAGGAGTTGCGCCGGGTGTACGAGCACGGGGTCGACCGGATGTGGATCTTCAACGTCGGTGACCTCAAGTCGATCGAGACCGGTCTCTCCTTCTCGCTGGACATGGCCTGGGACGTGGACCGGTGGGATGCGGAGGCTGCCGACGGCGAAGGCATCGAAGGCGTCAAGGGCGTCGAAGGCGTCGAGGGCGTCAAGGGCGTCGAGAGCTTCCTGGCGGAGTGGTACGGACGGCAGTTCGGGCTCCGCCACGCCCAGGAGATCGCCGCGCTGCGCACCGAGTACTACCGGCTCGCGGCGGAGCGGCGTCCGGAGTTCATCGACCGGAACATGTTCTCCGTGATCCACCACGGGGACGAGGCGGGACGCCGACTGGCCGCGTACGACCGGCTGTTGCAGCGCGCCCTGGCGCTGGGGAGCGAACTCCCCGCGGCCTGCCAGGACGCGTTCTTCGAGCTTCTCCAATACCCCGTGCACGGCGCGTACTTGATGAACTTCAAGTACTACTGGGCGGATCGCAACGCCCTCGCGGTGCGTCAGGGCCGCGGCGCGGGGACCAACCGCTTCGCGGACCTCGCCGAGGCCGCGCACGCGCAGGAGGCTGCGCTCACCAAGCGGTACAACACCGAGGTGGCGGGCGGGAAATGGGACGGCTACATCAACCCGTACCCCTCGCAGATCCCGAAGGCACCGGGGCGTCCGGCCGTCACCAGGGTCGCCCGGCAGGAGACCTCGGGGCTGGGGGTCGTCGCGGAGGGCAACGAGACCGGCGCGCAGCGGCCGCTGTCCTTCTCGTCCGTCACCCGGGACCGGCGTTTCGTCGATGTCTTCAACACCGGTTTCCTCGCGGTCGCCTGGGCCGCGGAGGCCGACCGGCCATGGATCCGGCTGAGTTCGGCGGGCGGCACGCTCACCGAGCAGACCCGGGTGTGGGTCGAGATCGACTGGGAGCAGGTTCCCGAGGGCACGCACGAGGTCACGGTCGCCTTCACGAGCAGCGCACAGCGTTTCGAGGTGCCGGTGAGGGTGGTCGCCGACGGGGAGCGGGCGCGTCGGCGGGCCCGTGGGTTCGTCGAGTCGAACGGCTGGGTCTCGATCGACGCCGTGCACACCGAGCGCCGGACAGCGCGCGGCGGGGCCCGCTGGCGGACCGTGCGCGGGCTGGGCCGTCGCGGTGCCGCCGTGGAGGCGGCGCCCTCGACGGCCGCCCCGGTCACCGCCGACTTCGCGACCCGCGCACCGGAGTTGAGGTACCGGGTGCGCTTCAGCAGCACCGGGACGTTCCCCGTCACCGTCTTCCGGCTGCCCTCGCTCGACGAGCGCGGCGCGCGGCGGCTCGCCGTCGCCCTCGACGACCAGCCTCCTGCCGTTCTGTCGGGGCAGGCCGTCGCCACCGGCAACCGCGGTGACGCCTGGGCGCGCAATGTGGAGGAGGGCGTCGAGAAGCTCACCGCGGCCGTCACCGTCACCGCACCCGGCGAGCATGTGCTGCGGGTCTTCATGGTCGACCCGGCGATCGCCGTGGACCAGATCGTGATCGACACCGGCGGGCTGCCGACCGGCACCTATCTCGCACCGCCGGAGAGCTACCACCCGGTGTTCAACCCCGATCCGGACACCACGGCGGGCTTGGACACGCCGAGTCGATAGGGAGCCGGCGGCGGGCTGCGGCCGGGCGGTTCAGGACCCGCGGTGCTGAGCTGCGGGCCGTTCAGGAACCGGCCCGCAGAACCCGGGGCCGGTCCGGTGCCGCCCTGCGGACCGCAGGGGTGAGCCGGTGGGGGGGCTGCGGGCCCGGCGGGGCCAGGAACCGGCCCGCAGAACCCGGGGCCGGTCTGGTGCCGCCCTGCGGACCGCAGGGGTGAGCCAGTAGAGGGCTGCGGCCGGGCCGTTCAGCAACCGGCCCGCAGAACCCGGGGCCGGTCCGGTGCCGCCCTGCGGACCGCAGGGGTGAGCCAGTAGAGGGCTGCGGCCGGGCCGTTCAGGAACCGGCCCGCAGAACCCGGGGCCGGTCCGGTGCCGCCCTGCGGACCGCGGGGGTGAGCCGGTGGGGGGCTGCGGGCCGGCGGGGCCAGGAACCGGCCCGCAGGACCCGGGACGGGCGGGCCCGGCGGCGCCGTGAGCCGGCGGTGGGCTGCGGGCCTGGCAGGTTCAGGAACCGGCCCGCAGGACCCCGGGCAAGCCCGGCGCCGCCCTGCGCATCACGCGGGTGACCTGCGGGCCCGGCAGGTTCAGGAACCGGTGCGCAGGACACGGGACAAGCCCAGTGCTGCCGTGCGGACCGCGGGGGCCAGTTGGGCCGGGCTGAAGCGTGAGCGTGGTACGGCCACCGAGAGCGCGGCCACCGTGGCGCCTCCGGCGAAGACGGGGGCCGCGATGCAGCTCACCCCGAGGGCGGCCTCCTGCTCCTCGTAGGCGAGGCCGGAGACCTGGATCTTCTCCAGGGCCATGCGCAGCCGCCCGGGTTCGGTGATCGAGTACGGCGTCAGGCTCGGCAGCGGCCGGGACAGCACCTCCTCGGTGAGCTCCGCGCCGGAGAAGGCGAGCAGAGCCTTGCCGACGCCGGTGCAGGTCAGCGGCAGGCTGCCGCCGATACGCGAGGGCAGCTGGAGCGCCTCGTGGCCGTGGATGCGTTCGAGGTAGACCACGTCCATGCCCTCGCGGACCCCGAGGTGCACGGTCTCGCGTGTCGCCTCGAACAGGTCCTGGAGGAAGGGCAGGGCCGTCTCCCGCAGATCCAGCCGGTGCGGTACGAGCGAGCCGAGCTCGAACAGCTTCGCGCCGAGCCGGTACTGCGGGCCGGTGCGTTCCAGCCAGCCGAGCCGTACCAGGTCCGCGGCCAGCCGGTGCACGGTCGGCTTGGGCAGGCCGGTGCGCTCCGAAAGTTCCGACAGGCGGTACGGCTTGCCGCTCGGACTGAAGGTGTCCAGGATCAGCGCAGCCTTTTCCAACATGCTGGCACCCTGATTATTCCGTGTCACGGAACAAAGCTTGTCCCTTCGACGAGGCCCTGTCTATATCGGAGTCGACCCGCCGCTTCTCCCTCCCTGGAGGTATCCCGTGTCGACCGTGCTCGACGGTGTCCGTCCGGACGCCGTTCCACCGGCCGTGGTCAAGGCCGCCGACCTGCTGGCGGAGGCCACCCGCACCGGAGCGGCCTGTCCGCCCGTGCGGACGCTGCTCGACGACGGCGACGTCGAGGCCGCCTACGCCGTGCAGCAGCTCAACGTGCGGCGCGGTCTGGACGCCGGACTCCGGATCGTCGGCCGCAAGATCGGCCTGACCTCACCCGCGGTACAGGCCCAACTCGGCGTGGACCGGCCCGACTTCGGCGCACTGTTCGCGGACATGGCCGTGCCCGACGGCGGCAAGGTAGCCGCCGGGCGGCTGCTCCAGCCCAAGGTGGAGGCCGAGGTCGCACTCGTGCTGGGGCGCGACCTGCCGCATCGCGAGTGCACGGTTGTCGACGTGCTGCGGGCGGTCGACTTCGCGCTGCCCGCGCTGGAGATCGTCGACAGCCGGGTGCGGGGATGGGACATCTCCCTCGTCGACACCGTCGCCGACAACGCCTCCTGCGGTCTGTACGTCCTCGGCGGCACGCCCGTTCCGCTCACCGCCGTGGATCTGCGGGCCGTCACGATGACCATGACCCGGGCCGGCGAGACGGTCTCCGAGGGCACCGGCGCCGACTGCCTCGGCGGCCCGCTCAACGCCGCCGTCTGGCTGGCCGCGGCCCTCGCCGAGCGGGGCGACCCGCTGCGCGCGGGCGACCTCGTGCTGACCGGCGCCCTCGGCCCGATGGTCCCCGCTGCCCCGGGCGACGTCTTCGAGGCCCGTATCTCGGGCCTGGGATCCGTCCGCGTCGCATTCCCCGACGAGGAGGTCGGACAGTGAGCACCAAAGTCGCCGTCATCGGCTCCGGCAACATCGGCACCGACCTGATGATCAAGATCCTGCGGCTGTCGGAGAGCCTGGAGATCGCCGCGATGGCCGGCATCGACCCGGACTCCGACGGCCTGGCCCGCGCCCGCCGCCTCAAGGTCGCCACGACCCACCAGGGCGTCGAAGGGCTCGTCGCGCTGGACGAGTTCGCGGACGTCGAGATCGTCTTCGACGCCACCTCGGCCGGCGCGCACCGCCACCACGAGAAGGTGCTGCGGCCGCTGGGCCGCACGCTCGTCGACCTCACCCCGGCGGCCCTCGGCCCCTACGTCGTCCCGCCGGTCAACGGGGACGCCCACCTGGACGCCCCGAACGTCAACATGGTCACCTGCGGCGGCCAGGCCACCATCCCGATCGTGGCCGCGGTCGGCGCCGTCACGCCCGTGCACTACGGCGAGATCGTCGCGTCCATCGCCTCCCGCTCGGCCGGCCCGGGCACCCGGGCGAACATCGACGAGTTCACCGAGACCACGTCCTCCGCCATCGAACGGGTCGGCGGCGCGGCCCGGGGCAAGGCGATCATCGTCCTCAACCCGGCCGAACCCCCGCTGATCATGCGGGACACCGTGCACTGTCTGGTCTCCGACTGTGCCACCGAGGCCGTCACGGCGTCGATCGAGGAGATGGTCGGGCGCGTGCAGGCGTACGTGCCGGGCTACCGGCTCAAGCAGCAGGTGCAGTTCGACCGGGTGGGCGCCGACGACCCGCTGCGCACCCTCGCTCCCGGCGCGGGCGACGCCCTCAAGGTGTCCGTCTTCCTGGAGGTCGAGGGGGCCGCCCACTATCTCCCGGCCTACGCCGGAAACCTCGACATCATGACCTCGGCCGCGCTGCGCACCGCGGAGCGCATGGCCGCCCTCCCCCACTCTCGGCTTCGCTCCGGCGGAGGGACCCCCATCGCCACGGAGGTGGCCTCGCGATGACTCGCCTCTACGTCCAGGACGTGACCCTGCGGGACGGCATGCACGCCGTCCGGCACCGCTACACCGTCGACCAGGCCCGTGCCATCGCCGCCGCCCTCGATGCCGCCGGAGTGGCCGCCATCGAGATCGCGCACGGCGACGGACTGGCCGGCTCCAGCATCAACTACGGCGTGGGGGCCCACACCGACTGGGAGTGGATCGAGGCCGTCACCGACGTCGTACGGCAGGCGATCCCCACCACTCTGCTGCTGCCCGGCATCGGAACCGTCCACGACCTCGAGCAGGCGCACGCACTGGGCGTCCGCTCGGTGCGCGTCGCCACGCACTGCACCGAGGCCGACATCTCCGCCCAGCACATCGCCGCCGCCCGCGAGTTGGGCATGGACGTCGCGGGCTTCCTGATGATGTCGCACATGGCCGAGCCCGCCGAACTCGCCCGGCAGGCCAAGCTGATGGAGTCCTACGGCGCCGCCTGCGTCTACGTCACCGACTCGGGCGGCCGGCTCACCATGGACGGGGTCCGCGACCGCTTCCGCGCCTACCGGGACGTGCTCGACCCGGCCACCGAACTCGGAATCCACGCCCACCACAATCTCGCCCTGGGAGTGGCCAACACGGTCGTCGCCGTCGAGAACGGGGCGGTCCGGGTGGACGCGTCTCTTGCGGGCCAGGGCGCGGGGGCGGGCAACTGCCCGCTGGAGGCGTTCGTCGCGGTCGCCGACCTGATGGGCTGGGAGCACGCCTGCGATCTCTTCCCGCTCATGGACGCCGCCGACGACCTCGTACGACCGCTCCAGGACCGTGAGGTGCGGGTGGACCGCGAGACGCTCAGCCTCGGGTACGCGGGGGTGTACTCCAGCTTCCTGCGCCACGCGGAGACCGCCGCCGCCCGCTACGGCCTGGACACGCGCTCCATCCTGGTCGAGGCCGGGCGCCGGGGCATGGTCGGCGGCCAGGAGGACATGATCACCGACATCGCGCTGGACCTCGTCGCCGGATCCGTCTCCCCATAGCGTTCGTTACAATTGGAACAGCCGCTACAGCGGGCTGGGGTGCAGGGGACGGCGAAGGGCACACGCGATGACCAGTGCGCAGTCGACGCGCAAGAAGCGCGCGAACGGGGTGGAGTCGCGACAGCGCATCCTCGACGCCACCGTCGAGATCGCGGGCGAGCGCGGCTACGAGGGCACGTCCATCGCCGCCGTCAGCGCCAAGTGCGGGCTGCCCGCGAGCTCGATCTACTGGCACTTCAAGGACAAGGACGACCTGATCGCCGCGGTCATCGAGCGCAGCTTCGAGACCTGGCTCGTGGCGGTCGCACTGCCGGGAGAGGCGTCCGGCACCCCGCTGGAGCGGGTCACCGCCATGGCGGGGAACCTGGCGAAGTCCCTCGTCGAGGCACCCGACTTCCTGCGGCTCGGGCTGATGCTCGCCCTGGAGCGACGGCCCACCGAGCCCCGGGGCCGGACGGTGTACCTCCAGGTCCGCGCGGTCGCCGCCCAGCGGATCGGCGAGGTGATCCGGACCCTCCTCCCGGCGCTGGACGAGACGGCCGTGCAGACCCTCACCACCTACACGGTCGCCGGCGCCGACGGACTCTTCGTGCAGCGGGAGATCAGCGGCGACGCGGTCGATCTCGTGGCGATGTTCGAACTGCACGCACGGCTGGTCTACGAGGCGGCGGTCCGCATGGCGACGGAGAAGAGCGCAGAGACGGGAGAGCAGACGGGAACCGGGACGGGGACGGGAGTGGGGACGGGGACGGGGACGGGGACGGGGACGGGGACGGGAGCGGGGACGGGGACGGGAGTCAGGACATGACGCTGACGTCCGGGGAGCGCGCGCAGGCCGCCCGGCTGCTGCGCGAGGCCGAGCATCATGTGGCGCCGATCGAGCCGCTGTCGGTCCTGCTGCCCGGCCTGGACACGGCCGACGCGTACGCCGTCCAGCAGGAGAACATCGCCCGCCGACTGGCCGACGGCGCGACGGTCGTCGGCCACAAGGTGGGGCTGACGGCCGTCGCGATGCAGGAGCTCCTCGGGGTCGACGAACCCGACTTCGGCCATCTGCTGGACGACATGGTCCATCCCGACGGCGCACCCGTCCTCGCCGCGCACTACTGCCGGCCGCGCATCGAACCGGAGATCTGTTTCCGCCTCGCCCGCCCGCTGCGCGGCCCCGAGGTCACCGTCGAGGACGTCCTCGACGCCACCGAGGCGGTCGCGCCCGCTCTGGAGATCGTCGACAGCCGCATCCGCGACTGGCGGATCACCCTGGTCGACACGGTTGCCGACAACGCCAGTTCGGCCGGTCTGGTCTGCGGCCCCTGGACACCGCTGGGCGAGGCGCCCGACCTCGCGAGCGTGACCGCCGAGCTCCTGATCGACGACCTGAGCGTGGCGGTGGGCACCGGCAAGGAGGTGCTGGGGCACCCGGCCGCCGCGGTCGCGTGGCTGGCCAACACACTCGCCGCCTTCGGCACCTCGCTGGAGCCCGGCCAACTGGTCCTGCCCGGCACCATGACGGGCGCCCCGTTCGTCACCGCGGGCTCGCAGGTCGAGGCACGTTTCAGCGGCTTGGGCTCGGTGTCGGTGACGTTCGTCTGAGGAGCGGGGCTCAGGGGGTCGGAATGCCGGCCGGGCCGGTCGGACGGGCGGGGCGGTCGAAACGGGCCGGGACACCCGGCGAGTACAGGACGCTCACCGGCTCCCCCACGGGCGCCGGCAGACCCGCCGCGGTGACCAGGTCCTCCTCGCACTCCATGAGTTCCGCCCGGTGCAGCGGCCAGCGCGGGTGCGCGTTGCGCAGGAACATCGGCCGGCCGAAGAACGCGCTGTGCATCCCCCAGCGGGCGGTCAGGAAGTGCTCCAACTCCGTTGGTTCCACGATCCGTTCACCCACCCTCACGGTCAGCCGGCTGCGCGCGCCGCGCGGGCCGGGCCAGCGGCGGCGACTGGTGTACGTGACGGTGTCTCCGTCGGCCTCGATCGCCATGCGGGACCACACGTAGGGCATCCGGAAGCCGATCCGCGCCACGGCCACCGGCAGCAGCCGGGAGGCGTCGAGCGAGCGGAAGACCACACCGCGACGCCCGTGCGAGTCCACCGAGTAGAGCCGGACGTTCGTCTCCGGGAAGGACCCCAGGTAGGGGACCCCCGGGAGGCGGAACCATCCGACGCGGTGCATCCGGAACGCCACCAGACCGACGTAGGTCACGCCGTTCAGCGTGTCGGGGACGGTCCCGGGCGGCAGCAGACCGGCCACGTCGGCCGGATCGGCGGCCCAGTGGAGAAAGGCGAGGTCGAGCCAGGACTGGGTGAGGAGGGGGCGCGCTATCGCGTCCGGCGCGTCAGGCGTTATGGGATGCGGGGGAACGAGGGCAGCCCGCGGCGGCGGTGTCGGCGGCACCGCGTCAGTATCACAGAGGGTGCAGGGGTTCCCTCGGCGTGGGCCTCAGTACGGCTTGCCTGGGCCTGTCATCGCGTCGCGCATGCGATCGACCAGCCCGACGCCCGGGGCGAGCGTCCTGTCGGCCGAGGGTTCGTCCGGAGCGGAGGGACGCGGACGCGTCGGGGCGGTCTTCCTGGCCTTGCGGACCTTGTCGCCCAGCCCGTCGAGGATGACCGTCGGGCACTCCGCGCGCAGCCTGGGGAACAGGTTCCGCTCCTCGTCGGCCAGGTGGGTGCGGATCTCGCGCATCAGCATGCCGACGAGCCGGTCGAACTCGGGGTCGTCCGCCTCCCGGCCCTCCAGGTCCTTCATGATCCGCTCGGCCCGCGCGTGGTGGTCGAGTTCGTTGTCGGCCAGGACGTCGCCGTCGGGGACACGCTCACGCACGGACGGGTGGAGATACTCCTCCTCGACCATCGAATGCCGGACGAGTTCCATCGTGGCCCGGTCCGCGTACAGCCTGCGGTCCTCGGCGCCGGGCGGCAGCGCCTCGATCCGGCCGAAGAGCTCCTCGACCTCGCGGTGATCGGTCACCAGCTCGTCGATGACGTTCCCGCCATGGCCCTGACCCATGCCCGCTCACCTCCGGCCTGGACACGACGGCTCCGGAACGGACCCGCCACGCCCCCGAGTACCCCGGCACGCGATCGATCACTCCGGGTCCGGGTCGCCGGAGGTGAGAACGGCGGGCTGACCGGCCAGGATGCCGCCGTCCAGGACGAACTCGACCCCCGTGGAGTAGGTGGCGTCCAGGACGATGAAGAGCACCATGCGGGCGACCTCTTCGGGCTCACCGAACCGAGGCAACGGCTGACCCGCGGTGTACGCGTCGCCGAAGCCGGCCGTCATGCCGGTGCGGATGGCGCCGGGGTGGACGGAGCAGACACGGACCCCGTCGGGGGCCAGTTCCAGCGCGGCCGTCTTCGTCAGCCCGCGCAGCCCCCACTTGCTCGCCGCGTACGAGCCGATGCCGGCGTAGGAGGTCAGTCCCGCGAGGGAGGAGATGTTCACGATCACCCCTCCCCCGGCCCGGCGCAGCGAGGGCGCCACGGCGCGCATGCCGAGCCACGGGCCCTGGAGGTTGACGTCGATCACCCGGCGGAACGAGTCGAGGGGCTCGTCCTCCATCGAGCCCCACGCGGCGATCCCCGCGTTGTTCACCAGCACGGAGACCGCGCCCAGCTCCCGCTCGGTCTCGGCCACCGTGCGCTGCCAGCCGTCCTCGCTGGTGACGTCCAGCGCCCGGTAGCAGGACCGCCCGCCGAGCTCGGCCGCCAGGCTGCGCCCCTCGGGTTCGAGGATGTCGGCGACCACCACGGCGGCGCCTTCGACCGCGAGCGCCCGCGCCACCGCCGCACCGATCCCCCGGGCCCCTCCGGTGACGATCGCCACCCGTTCGTCGAGACGTCCCATGTCGACCTCCGCGGAAAGCTCGGTTCACTACAGTCCCCGCCCTCAGCATGGGACGCACCGGTCCTGACTCGCAGTTCCTGATGACCCATTAGGCGTCCGCGGATGTCGGCACAGGTGACCCGGCCCCACTGGGCACGCGCGTTCCTGCGGGGGTCGACCAGCGAAGTCGTGCGGGAGCGAAAAACTCGTTCGACATTGCGTGGGTCGGCGGCGAGCGTTGACGGAATGCAGCAGGAGAAGATCTGGAACGCCGATGCCGCCCAGCGCTATGACACGCCCGGTTCCGGCATGTTCGCGCCCGAGGTCCTGGGGCCGACAGTGGACCGTCTCGCCCGGCTCGCCGGCGGCGGAGCAGCGCTTGAGTTCGCCATCGGGACCGGCCGGGTGGCCGTCCCGCTCGCCGGGCGAGGAGTCTCGGTCACCGGCATCGAGCTGTCGCTCCCGATGGTGGAGCAACTGCGAACCAAGGCGGCTGAAGCAACGATCCCCGTGGTCATCGGTGACATGGCGACCAGCGTCGCCCCCGGGGAGTACACCCTCGTCTACCTCGTGTACAACACGATCTCCAACCTGCTCACCCAGGAGGAGCAGGTCCAGTGCTTCCGCAACGCTGCCCGCCACCTTGCGCCGGGTGGTCGGTTCGTGATCGAGCTGTGGGTACCCGAGTTGCGCAAGCTCCCACCGGGCCAGCCGGCCACCGTCTGGCAGTCCGAGCCCGGCTACATCGGGTTGGACACCTACGACGTCCTGCGCCAGCACGTGATGTCGCACCACTTCCGTTTCGATGAGTTCGATGAGACCGAGCAGGCGCGGCTGTTCCGGAGCCCTCATCGCTACATCTGGCCGGCCGAACTCGACCTCATGGCTCAACTGGCCGGATTCGAACTGGAGACCAGGCATGCCGACTGGGCCGGCGCCGCGTTCACCGCCGAGTCTCGTTCTCATGTCTCCGTCTACCGAATTCCGTCGGCGCAGTAGCTCCGGACAGTCGGGACGGATGCCGTGCGGATGCCGTGTCTCCGACCTTGCCCCATGGGGATGCGACGCAGTCGGCGCCAGGTGAGTCCCTCAGACCGACCGTGCAGCGGTCAGGCGGAGGAGGACGGCCGTGTCGGGGCGGGGAAGGGAAACGGTGAGCCTGCCGTCGGCGGCAGCCCAGGTCGCATCCGAATGGGCGGTGGTGGGATAGAGCGTGCTGACGTGGACGTCGTGTCCCCTCAGGTGCGGGATGTCGACAGTGCAGTCGCTGTCGTCCCGGTCCGGTCGGTCGGCGGGCCCCGGCTGTCCGGCGGCGGCCGACTCCCGTCGCCAGATCGTGAGAAGCGTGGAGCCGGAACCACGCAGACCGTGAGCGATCCAGGTGTCCTCCCAGGAGGGAAGACCGAGCGGCCAGAACGGTCGACCGCTGCTGATTTCGGGTCGAATGCGCCGGTAGACGGAGATGCCCGAGCGGACTAGTTCGAACTGCTCCGGGCTCATACGGTCGAGGAACCCGGACAGATGGATACGGCCCAGCAGCGCCCCGGTGACGGAGAAGGCGATCTCGTCGAGGCTGAAGTGCGGCTGGGGGTACGCCCATACGGCGGCCTGCTCGGGCGTCGCTGCGGTGGCCGCCGCCGCCGCGATGGGCGGATAGCGCCACAGGTCCTGCTGGTCGCTCGTGGACTGCACCTGTACGACGCCGAGTTGCGCGTAGTCCATGCGCAGACCGCCCGACGCGCAGTTCTCCAGGGCGAGGCCGGGGTGGCGGTCGAGGAGGGAGCCGAGCCAGTCGAGATGCGCACGGTGGTGGCCGAGCAGGCCGGCGCCCGCGCTCTCGGTGCCGGTCTCGGTGCCGGGGCCGATGTTGATGTTGTAGTCGAGCTTCAGATAGCCCACCCCCCAGTCGCCCACGATCCGGTCGACGACCCGGTCGAGGTGGGCGCGGGCAGCGGGGTGGCGCAGGTCCAGGTGGTGGCGGCCGTGCTCGGTGACGCGCAGGCCGCCTCGCCGGAAGAACGCCTCGGGCGGCAGCGTGCGGGCCAACGGGCTGCGTACGCCGACCACTTCGGGTTCCAGCCAGAGTCCGGGGATCATCCCGTGCGCCCTGACGGCGTCCAGTACCTGCTGGATTCCGCCGGGGAAGCGACTGGCGGAGGGCTCCCAGGCGCCGACGGCGTCCCACCAGCCCTGGGCGTCGTCGTCGTACCAGCCCGCGTCGATGACGAACACCTCGGCGCCGACGGCTCCCGCCGCTTCGACGAGCGGCAGAAGCTTGTCGGTGGTCGGGTCGCCCATCAGGGTGTTCATGTAGTCGTTGTAGATCACCGGGAGTGCCGTGTGGTCCGGGTGGGCGCGGCGCATTCGGCGGCGGTAGGCGGTGAGTTCACCGAACGCGGCGTCCGGGCCGCCGGTCCCGGCCCCCGCCAGGACGGCCGGGACGGTGGTGAACTCCTCGCCGGGTGCGAGGATTTGACGCCACTGGTGGTGGGCGTCGTCCGGTCCGAACAGGGCCAGGTAGGCGGCGCCCTCCCGTTCGCCGGTCTCGTAGCGCCAGCCCGCGCTGGACTCGATCTGCCAGAGCCAGGCGCGGCCCGTCCGGTCGTCGGTGAGCGCGGCGACCGGCAGGTGCCGTCCCGTGGACCAACTGCCCTGCGAGTACCGCTCGAAGCAGCCGCGCCCTTCGTGGCCGTGGGCGGCTCGGTTCAGGGGGACGATGTGGTCACGGAAGGCGGCCTGCCGCCAACGGCACTCGGCCAGCCAGTCGTTGTCCGCCCAGTGGAGGGTCAGACCGTCGAGCGCGCCCGTCTCGTCCACGATGCCGCCGAGGGTCAGGCTCGATACGCTCTCCAACTGCAGCGGGGCGCTCCCCTCGTTGACCAGGCGCACCTGTGAGCGGAGGAATCCCGAGCCGGGGAGTGTCCGCAGCGTGATGTCGGCGGCAAGGCCGGTCGCCGGGTCCGTCAGCCGGATCGTCGTGCAGTGCCAGTCCCCGTCCCGGCCGGCCTCCCGACCCCGATAGACCATGCGGTCACCGATGGCGGTGTCGATGAAGCGTTCCCCCGACCAGGTACGGCCGTGGCCGGTGGCCGTGACCTCGACGAGAGGAACCAGCATGTCCCAGTGCCGGCCCGGCGCTCCCAGCCTGACCGACCCGGCCGCGTCCTTGACGACATGCAGCCCGAGGGTGTCATGGGACCAGAGAAGAGATCCCTCGGCTGCTTCGACCGCTGGAGTCAACGCGGTTTCCCCTTCTGCGGTGTGCGATCTCGTGCGGGCCGTCAAGGCCATCTCGTGCGGGCCGTCAATGCGATCTTGTGCGGGCCGGCAACCGGCCTCGGCCCGCCCTCGGGCAGCGCAGGCCGCACGTGGAGCTCGTGATGTGTCCGCTCGGGCGAATCACCGGTTTCGACGCCTTGACCGCCGGTAGCGTGATCGTTCACAATCCTGACATGGATGTGACCGGTCACACAAGCGGTAGGCCCAGTCCCCGACCGGAACCGCGCAAGGCAGCCAGTATTCGTGATGTCGCCCAGGCGGCGGGCGTCTCCTACCAGACCGTTTCGAGGGTCATCAACGGCCACCCGAACGTCCGGGAGGAGACGCGCAAGCGGGTCGAGGCAGCTGTCGACGCGCTGGGATTCCGACGCAACGCCACCGCGTTCGCACTCGCCAGCGGCGTGACCCGGTCCGTCACCGTCCTGACCTCCGACACCACCCTCTACGGCTACGCGGCAACACTGCAGGGCCTGGAGGAGGCCGCCCGCGCCGCGGGCTACTCGCTGGGGGTGAAGGTCCTGACGGCCGAGGACGACCTCGACCGTACCGTCTCCTCGGCCGCCGCCAACGGCGGAGGGCTGATGGTCATCGGCTTCGACCGGCTCGCCGCATCGGCACTGAGCCGCGTCCCGGCGGACGTGCCGTGCGCCGCGGTCGTCGAAGCGCCGTCGCACGGCCAGGCCCCTCCCCGTCCGGCCGTGTGGGCCGACGACCGCGAGGCCGCCCGCGCCGCCACCGCGCACCTGCTCCAGCTCGGACACCGGACCGTCCAGTACGTCGCGATCCCCACCTCGGCAGGAACCCGGCGCTCGGAGGGACCGCGCACCCAGGGCTGGCGAAGCGCCCTGGAGAGCGCCGGCATCACCCCGCCCGAACCCCACGGCGGCAAGGGCTGGGACGCGCAGGCCGGCTACGACGAGGGCCGCCGGCTCGCCGACGACCCGGACGTCACCGCGATCCTGTGCGGCAACGACGACCTGGCGCTGGGCGTGCTGCGCGCCCTGCACCACGCCGGACGGTCCGTGCCGGGAGACGTCAGCGTCATCGGTTTCGACGACGCCCCGCACTCGGCGTTCCTCACCCCGTCCCTCACCACCGTGCGCATGGACTTCCAGGGGCTGGGCCGCGACGCCTTCAACCTCCTGCGCAGCCAACTGGAGGACGGCTTCGAGCTGCCCGCCCCGACCTTCGTCGGCACCGACCTCATGATCCGCGAGAGCTCCGCGCCGCGGCACACATGACGGTGCGGCGACGAGTACGCAGCCCCCGGCGACGCAGGCCTCTCTGCGCGCCTGCATCTGGTGGCCGACCAGGATTTCGGGGATGCTCGGTTCAGCGGGCCGCAACAGGGGTCTCCACCCCCGAGCCCGCCTGAAAGCGAACCGTGCCCGAGCCTGGGATTGAGACGCGAAGTGCTGACGACGCTCACCACGAACAGCTCCGCGCTTCTGGTGAACCGTCCCACAGGCAGCGCCTCCACGCTTCCCCCTCCGGCAGGACCACCCAGCACCGCCCCCGGAAGCCGAACCACCACAGGTGCCGCTGAGCGTTTGCTCGGATGCAAGTGCGTTTCTCCTGGTGGCGTTGCCGGCCGGGGCCATAGTGGACCGGATCGCCAAGCGCCGGCTGATGATCTGGTGCGACCTCGCGCTGTTCGTGGTGATCGGCTCGGTGCCGCTGGCACACGCCGCCGGAGCGCTGACGCTCGCTCAGCTCTATGTTGTCGCACTGGTCTCCGGCGTGCTCTCCGTGTTCTTCTCAGTCGCCTACCAGGCCTATCTGCCGACGGTCCT
>NZ_JBSFWB010000033.1:0-92798 GCF_053592635.1 Streptomyces sp. NPDC002623
CCCCAGGAGGGCCCCGTGGACACAGCCACCCAAGCCTGGCTCATTTCCCAGCTCGGCACCGCCACCGACCTGACCGACCTCGCCACCCGCTACGCCCGCCTCGGCAAAGCCCGCGCCGTCGCCCTCGAAGTACTCAACCAGCGCCTCGCCGACCTCCGCGCCCAGGCGTCCACCGTCAACCTGTCCGGCGCCGTCTCCGTGTCCTTCACCGAGAACATCAAGTCGTACGAGCGGCAGATCGCCCTCCTCGAGACCGGCACGCCTGCGGCACCCGACGAACCCGACACCGGCACCGAAGACGACGGCTCCGTGCTCCTCGGCACGTTCCGGCTGGTCGAACGGCGACGCCGATGACCACCCCTACACGCCGCGGCCGCACCCTCCGATCCCGCCTCCTCGCCTACATCACCTCCGGCGTCGACCGCCTCACCGCGGCCTGGAGGATCCTCACCACCGCCCAGACCCGGCTCCTCAACGCCCTGGCCACCATCCGGCCCGGCCGAAGCGCCGCCACCGGAGCCCGTCTGCGCGCCGCCATCGCCGCCTTCAACACATCCCTGGCCGCGTTCAACCGGGCCGCCATGGCCTTCGCCGAAACGTGGGCGGCCACCGACCTCCCGGTCGTCTACCGCGAAGGGGCCTGGACCCTCCTGGACAACGCCGACCGCCGGCAAGCCACCTTCACCTGGACCGCCCGCCACCAGGCCGCTGTCACCACGCTGTCCGCGCAGTACTTCGCCGACATCACCAGCCGCATTCAGGAATCCGTCCGCCGCGGCCGCGCCTTCCTGCGCGCCGTTCAGGACGCTGCCCGCGGCACCGCCGAGCGGCTCAGCCTGACCGACCTGCGCACCGCGCATCCCCTCGAGACCGTGGTGTACGCCAACAACGCCCGCCACCCCGTCGACTCCTGGGCCCGATCCGCCATCACCTGGCAGGCCGTCACCACCGCCAACACCGCCGCAGCACGCACCAGCCTGGACGAACTCGACGTGGCCTACGTGGAGATCCGTGACGGGGCGGACTGCGGATGGACGTCCCACGACGACCCCGACCGCGCCAACCGAACCCTGCGCACCGTCCAGGACGCCCTCGCCCACCCCACCAGCCATCCGCACTGCGTACGAGAGCTGCTTCCCCGCCTGGACCTGCGCGGCCGCGACGACATCCTGTCTGGAGCCCTGCTGTGACCGATCAGCCAGCCGAGCCGGAAGCGCACGCCGTCCGCATCACAGCCCAGCCCGGGCACGCCACCGTCACCGTCGACGGCACCCCGCTCCCCGCGGGAACGGTCTCCGGCTACACCCTCCAGCACGACATCGCCGGCCAGCTCCCGGTCCTCGTCCTGCACACCCGGCAGCCCGACGGCGTCGCCTTCGAAGGCCTCGCCCGCGTCGCCGTCGGAGTGCAGCGCACACCCGGCCAGATCGTCGCCGCTTTCCTTGCCGAAGTCGACCCGGTCCTTCTCGACCAGGAGGCGCTGAACCGGTCCGACTACGGCGGCGGCCCCGGCGCCACCGCCCGCGCCATGCTCGCCACCCTCACCGACTACGCCAAGGCGACGGAGGGCTGACATGGCCGGACTGGACCTCTCCGGAGTATCCGCCTTCCTCGAGGGATTCATCCTCCTCGACACCCTGCGCTTCTCCCAGCCCGGTGCCGGGCAGCCCGTCTTCAATGACGACAGCGGCCTGTACGAGTACCCGGACTTGGACCCGGTCTGGGAAGGCATCGGTGCGGTGTTCGCCTCCACCAGTACAGAGGGTATGACCGCGCTGCCGGTGGCGAGCATGCCGTGGGTGGACGAGACCCGCTCCCGCTACCGGGCCTTCACGCCGCTCGCTGCACCGGTCGCCGAACGCGGAATGATCGTCACCGTGGTCCAGGTCCACGCGGGCGGGGACCTGCAACTCCTCAACCGGCAGTGGGTCGTGCAGGACCCTTCCGCCGCCGGAACCGTGGGGGCACTGCGCGTCACCGGCATGGACCAGGTCCAGCAGACCCGGGAGACCGGATGATCACCGTGAACCTGACGGACCTCGCAGACCTCGCCCGCCGTCTGGACCAGTCCGCCGACCGCGTAGGCCCGGAGATCGACCGCACCGTGCGGCAGCAGGGCCGCCTGCTGCGCGCCCTCATCATGGAACGGGCCTCCGGCCGGCCCGGCCCGAACGTCATCTCCGGCGACTACCGCGGATCCTGGAAGCCCGTACCGTTCCCGGTCCCCGACGGCGGGGGAATGGACGTCGGCACCAGCGAACCGCAGGGCAGGCGGCTGGAGTACGGCTTCTACGACATGACCGACAGCATCGGCCGGCACTACTTTCAGCCCCCGTTCCCGCACGTAGGGCCAGCCGTCAACGAACTCCAGGACGACTGGCCGGCCCCCTTCAAAGCAGCCTGCGACCGCATCTTCGGGGGCCCCTGATGATCTCGCGGAAACCAGTCACCGCAGCCGTCAAGACCCTCCTGGAGTCCCTGACCGGCTTCCCCGTCGGATTGCGCACCGTGCCCATCGACCCGGACACCGGACAGCCGTTCCCCCCGCCGTACACGCTGCTCTACCCCCAGGACCACATCGCCGACGACGCGACCCTGGCCGACCGCCACACCACCGCCGTCTCCGACTACCAGGCCACCTTCGTCTCCGGCACCACCCCCGGCATCCCCAACAGCCTCGGAGGAGACGAGCAGGCGCAGTGGCTCGCCGACCGCGGCCGCAAAGTCATCGCCCGGCCGGCCGACGGAAGCCCCGGCTACGCCCACCCCCTGACCATCCCCGGCGTGGGCTGTTACCGGCGCGAGGCCCGGGAAGCAGGGGGAACACAGAACGCTGAGGATGCCATCATCACCAGTGTGATCCGTTTCCGGTTCTTCCTCCAGGAGACCGGAGCCTGACCCCTACCGGGTGAGGCATCACCGCACCGCGGCGGGACCCCACGCGGACGCCACCACCACAGGTGGCCGCCACACCGACACGACGTGTAGCAGGGGTCCCCATCGGCCCCTATCCGCGAGGGGCCATCATGAGGTTCAACCGCAAGGGCATCACGAAGATCAAGTTCGTGCCGACGATCGCATCGGATGCGCTGCTCCCGACGCGCGCCGAGATCAGCGCAGGCAACGACCTGACCGACGGCATCCATTCCATCGACGGCTGGAACCTCGAGAACCAGCCGATCGAGACCCCCGACATGGGGTCCACCTTCGTCCCGAAGATCGACGGCGACGACAGCGCGGCCGACTCCAGCCTGGGCTTCTACGAGGACAACACCCTCGACGACATCGAGACCGACCTGGCCAAGGGCACCACCGGGTTCATGTGCATCTTCTCCAAGGGCGACGTCCCCGCCGGGAAGGGCCTGGATGTCTTTCCCGTCAAGGTCGCCTCCAACTCGAAGGCGTACTCGACGGACAACGAGGCCGCCAAGATCAACGTTCAGTTCGTCATCACCGACCGGCCTGCGTTCAACCAGACCGTGCCGGCCGCGGGCACGGACGAGGTCCAGACCGTCACGATCACCGGCACGCCGACCGGCGGCACCTACACGCTGACTTTCAATGGGCAGACCACCGCCGGCATCGTCTACAACGCGACCTTCAGCCAGGTGCAGTCGGCCCTCGAGGCCCTCTCCAACATCGCACCCGGCGACGTGGTCTGCGCCGGCGGCCCCCACCCGGGAACCGCGGTCACGGTCACGTTCGGCGGAGCCTACGACGGGACCGACGTCCCGCAGATGACCGCATCCGCCGCGTCCCTGACGGGCGGCAGCAGCCCCGCCGTCACCGTCACCACCACCACGCCCGGCGGCTGACCGAAACCCCCACCCCCTCAATCCCCCGGCCGGGCCCCGGTGTACTTGGGAAGGGCGCCGCGCGCGCCCGGCCGGGCCTTCCCACACGGAGACCCGAATGACCAGCACCCCCTGGGACGCACTCGCCAAGCGACTGGACGACATCCCCAAGCCCGTCCAGGAGTTGCGTCTGTGTCCCGACCCGGCCGTCCGCGACCGCTATCTGGAAGCCAAGCGCGCCCACGAGCAGGCCGACGGCTACCTGAAGCAGCTGGCCAAGGACGTCGACCCGCAGGCCAAGATCCTGGTGCAGAAGGAGGCCAGGGACGCGGCCGCGGAACTCGGTGCAGCGAAGAAGGCGTACGACGCCATCACCATCGTTCTGAAATTCACCGCGCTCGAGCGGAGCGTCCTGGAGAAGCTTCAGAACACGCACCCCGCCAGCGAGGAAGACGAAGCCCGCGGCGACAACTACGCCTTCGACACCTTCGCCCCGGCCCTGATCTCCGCCGCGTCCCTGGACGGCATGCCCGTCGACTACGCAGCCCGAGCCCTCGACAAGTGGGCCCCCGGCGACGCCCGCGACCTGTGGAACGCCGCCTGGACCATCCAGCACACCCGCAGGACCGACCTGGGAAAAGACTGATCGACGATGTCCGTTTCCGTGCCGAAATGGCCCTGTGTCGGGAGTACCGCATCCCGCACTCCCTTTTCCGAGGCCACGGAGACGGCAGTTGGACCGACCTCGACCGGCGCAAGGCCCTCGCCTACGAGGACTACGTCACGCAGGTCTGCCCCGGCTGCGGCACCCGACCCGAGGAGTGGGACGAGGACGGCGGCGGAGACGAGGACGCCTACCGGGCTGTCACCCACCGGTGCATCGGCTGCCAGCTCATCGCCGACAAGCAGAAGACCGTCCCCGAAGGCGACGAAGGGCACGGCGTGAAGGTCGCTCTGATCCCGACCAGCGTCCACGCCGCCCTGGAACTCCAGCGCAGCATCCGCCACTAGCAGAGAAGGGAGCCCACCGGTGTCCGAGTGGAATCTGTCCGTACGGCTGACCGGCCAGGGCTCCGGCCTTTCCCAGACGCTGCGCACCCTGGCCCGAGACGCCGACCGAGCCGACCGGTCCGTCAACGCGCTACGACGCGACGTCGACCGACTGCGCGCCGACACCCGGAACCCCATTCGTGTCCGGATCGACGTCGACTCCGCCCACCTGCGCGCCGACGTCAGAGCCGCCCTCACGTCCGCTGGAAGCGGGCAAGGCCTGCGGGTCCGCCTGGACGTCGACTCCGGGCACCTCCGCGACGACGTCCGCGCAGCCCTCACGACCGCAGGCGCCGGCCAAGACCTCCGCGTCCGCATCGGCTTGGACGCTGACCACCTGCGCGACGAAGTCCGCACCGCGCTCACCACCGCCGACACCGGCCAGGGCCTGTCCGTCAATCTGCGCCTCGGCAACAGCATGCAGTTGCGCCGCGAAGTCGAAGCCGCGGTCCGCTGGGCGGCGTGGGGCCACCGCATCGAAATCCCCATCGGCCTGCGCGACCCCAACCAGCTGCGCCGCGACGTCACCGCCGCGGTCCGCAGGGCGCAGCGCAATCAGACCATCCGCCTACGCGTCACCGCCGACACCAGCGCCCTCACCGGGCTGGCCCGGACCCTGGGCGGAGGAGGCGGGAACGGCAACAAGGCCGACTTCGGCATCAAGGGACTCCTGGGCCTGGCCGCCGCTGCCATCCCCCTTGCCGCCGGCCTGTCGACCAGCCTGGCACCGCTACCCGGAGCGTTCGCCGCCGGCGGCGCCGAAGCCGTCGCGTTCGGCATCGCGATCGCCGGGCAGATCGAACCGCTGTCCCAGGTCGCCGATGCGGAGAAGAAGTACCAGGACGCCGTCCGCGACCACGGCCGCTCATCCAAAGAGGCGATGCAGGCGCAGCTGGCCTACCAGCAGATGCTCGCTACCCTGCCGCCCGCGACGCAGAGCGCCGCGATCGCCTTGTCGGGGCTGAAGCAGGACTTCGGGGAATGGTCGGACGAGCTGGCCGGGTTCACGATGGCTCCGGTCACCAAGGGCTTCACCATCCTGGACGCTCTGCTCCCGCGCCTGACCCCGCACGTGAAGTCGACCAGCAGCCAGCTGGACCGTCTCCTCACCGTGGCCGGCGGAGCCATCGAAACGCCGGGCTTCGACCTGATGGCCAAGAAGTTCGCCACGTTCAGCGACCAGCAGCTGGACGAGATGACCGACAAGGTCATCCACTTCATGCGGGTGCTGTCTGAGGGAGGCCCCGGCAACAGCGGGCCGATCCAGGAGTTCATGGCCTACGCCCGGCAGAACGGCCCCGCAGCCCGCGAGGCCATCAGCGAGATCTCCGGTGCCCTGGTCACCCTGTTGCGCGGTGCTGCGGAAGCCGGCCCCGGCATGCTCACCGTGGTCACCGCGGCGGCCCGCCTGGTGGCGGCTCTGCCCCCGGAACTGGTCGGCATCATCATCCAGGTCGCGACCGCCCTGAAGCTGCTCCAGCTGTCCGGTGCCGGGATGGCGGCCCTGTCGGCGGGCATTGCAGCGGTGTCCGCCCGGATCACCGCTCTGACGGCGGTGTCGACGGCGGCCGGCGGCGGCCTGGCCGGGCTGCGCGCGGCGTTCATGTCCCTGGGCATCGCCGCGCGGACCATGCTCATCGGATCCGGCATCGGGATCCTGCTGGTGGTTCTCTCGCAGCTGTCGGAGATGAGCCGGAAGGCCCCTCCGGACGTCGACAAGCTGACCACGTCGATGCGTCAACTGGCGTCGACCGGCGAGGCGAGCGGCGAAGCGGCCCGCGTTTTCGGGAAGGACCTGTCGGGTCTGGCGGACAGCCTCCAGAAGATCAAAGACCCGAAGGGACTGGACCAGGTCCAGCAGTCCATCGTCTCCTTCTTCGGCACCGACTCCACACCGGTCAAGGACGCCAAGAAGGACATCGACGCCCTCGACAAGAGCCTCGCCAACCTGGTGAAGAACGGCCAGGCGGACCTGGCCGCGGCCGCCCTGGACAAGATCGTCCAGAAGATGAAGAAGGACGGGCACACCAGGAAGGAAATCAACAGCCAGCTCGACGACTACAAGTCGGCGCTCGCGGACGCCGCGTTCGAGCAGGAGCTGGCAGCCGAGTCGATGGGCGTGTTCGGCAACGCGGCGCAGGCCACGCAGTCCAAGCTGGATGCTCAGAAGGCCAGCGCCGACGGACTGCGCCAGAGCATCCAGGCGCTGAACGACGTCAACCGGGCGGCCGGCAGCGCGATGTCCGCGTTCGAGCAGTCCATCGACGCCGCCGTCGAAGCGGCCAAGGACCACGCCGGCACGCTGAAGATGCAGAACGGCGAGCTGGACCTGGGGTCGGAGAAAGCCCGCGAGTCGGAGAAGGCCCTCTCCGACCTGGCTGCCGACACCGATGCCGCCGCAGCCGCAGCCCGGGAGCAGGGCAAGGGCTGGTCCTACGTTCAGGGCATCATGACCCGCGGCCAGAAGACGTTCTCCGACACCGCGCAGAAGATGGGTCTCACCAAGGCGCAGGCGGACGCGCTGGCCCAGTCCTACATCGCCATCCCGGACAGCAAAACCACGCTGGTGGAGATGCGCACCGAGGACGCCATCTCCGGCCTCACCTCGGTCATCGAAGCGATCCAGAAGACCCCGAACGCCAAGTCCGTCACGGTCAAGGCCCTCACCGACGACGCCATCCTCCAGCTCAGCGACCTCGGCTTCACGGTCACCACCCTGAAGGACGGCACCTTCAAGGTCACCGCGAACACGGCCACCGCACAGGAGAGCCTGACATCTCTTCAAGCCGTCCGGGACGGCCTGCAAGACAAGACGATCAAACTGGACACGCAGACCACCGACGCGATCACCGACCTTCAGGCAGTCCAGGACAAGGTCAAGGGCACCAACGGCAAGACCATCACCATGAAGGCGCCGACCGCGGCGGCCCGCGAGCAGCTGACCCTGCTCGGCTTCAAGATCAAGGACACCAAGGGCAAGAACGTCCAAATCACAGTTCCGACCGGCACGCAGCGCGCCAACGTCGCCTCCCTCGCCGCCGTCATCGCAGGACTGCGCGACCGGTCCATCACCATCACCACCAGCTACGTCATCAAGGGCAACCCCAACGTCCCCGACGGCACCTACTTCGGCTCCACCGCCGGACGATCCGCCGACGGCAACATCTACGCCGGGGCGCAGCGGTTCGCCAACGGCGGCATGCGCGAGAACCACGTCGCACAGATCGCCCAGCCCACCTACCGCATGTGGGCCGAACCCGAGACCGGCGGCGAGGCCTACGTCCCGTTCGCGCCCTCCAAGCGCGTCCGCTCCCGCGCCATCACCGAGGAAGTCGTCCGCCGCCTCGGAGGAGACCCGGCCGCCATCCAGTGGAACGCCAACGGCAGTGTCACCGACTGGCGCTACGACCCGCAGACCGGCAGTCTCTACAGCCCGTCCGACTCCGGCCAAGCCGGGAACAAGACGAAGAAGGTCAAGGGCAAGGACGTCTCCTACTTCGACGTCGGAGCGGTCGAGAAGAGCATCAAGTCCGCGTCGATGGCCACCAACGCCTGGAACAAGGACCTTGAGAAGGTAGCCGACCGGGTCGGCGGGGACGTCGCCGAGGCCCTCGCCTCCATGGGCGAGGAAGGCCGCCAGCTCGCAGACAAGATGGCCAACGGCTCCACCAAGTACATCAACGACATGGCGAGCGCCCTGCGCAACCTGAAGGCCACCGCCAAGGCCTCCCTGACGGACTACACCCGCCAGCTGACCAAGGCCAACACCCTGAACAAGGCCTTCTCCGACAACCTTGCCGCGCTCGCCGCGCAGGGATTCGGAGACCTCGCCAGCCAGCTCGCCAGCCAGAACGACGAAGCCGCCCAGCAGCTGGCCGCGGCCGCCGTCAAGGACAAGGGCAAGGCCACCGCAGCGAACGCGCAGGCCAAGACCGCGAACACCGCGCTCACCTCCGAGCAGGTCACCGAACTCGTCCAGATCATCGCCGCGATCAGCACCAGCACCACCGGAATCCACGACGTTGCCGGAAAGACCGGACTGGGCGAAGACCAGATCATCGCCGTCGCCGTCAAGGCCAAGACCCAGATCACCAAGTCCCTCGGCTCGAGGGCCGCGAAGTTCCTGACCGACCTGGGACGGGCCGGCCAGGGACTCTCCTACGCCAACGGCGGCGTCCGCGCCGGCATGTACGCCACCCAGGGCGGCATCATCCGCTTCGCCGAACCAGAGACCCACGGCGAGGCACTCATCCCCCTCGGACCGAACAAGCGCCGCGCCGCGATGCCCGTCCTCGCGGACGTCGCCCACCGATTCGGCGTGGGCCTGACCGACGCCGCCGCGTCCCGCCCCATCATCGTCGTCCGCGACGGCGGCAACACACACGTCAACGTGACCGCGGTCCGCACCGGCGCCACCGCAGCAGACATCGGATCGCAGGTCGGACGGTCCGTCCGCCGCGCCCGCAGGGGAGGGGTGGCAGCCCGTGCCGGATCCTGAGCTCACCGACTGGCAGTACGACCTCGGAGGCGTCGTCATCGGGACGGGAACCACCGTAAACGTCCTCGAGACCACCGGCCTGGGACGCCCCCCGGTCCGGGACAACGACGTCGACCAGCCGTCCATGGACGGCATGTTCGCCGGCCCGGACTACTGGGCGGGCCGCCAAGTTCAGATCGACGCCGCCATCAACGTCCCCGGACAGCCGGACGCCTGCCACGACGTGATCGCCGCCCTCCAGGCGGCCTCCGACACGGCCGCCGTACGCCTGGTCGGCGGGCAGGGCATGACCTTCCGGCTGAAGCGCCCCGGCCGCCCGGTCAAGCGGCTCACCGGCCGGCTACGGAAGCTGGACCCCGAGTTCGCACGGGTCATCCACGGCTACGTCCCTTTGGACATTGAGTTCCTGGCCCACGACCCGACGTTCTACGCCGACCTGGAGACCACCGCGGAGCTGCCCCTCGGCTGGCTCACCGGCGGCGGATTCTCGGCGCCGATCGTCGCCCCGATCTTCGTGCAGGACGGCACAGTGGCGGCCGACCGTCCCGGCTGGGTCACCAACCTGGGGGACGCCGACGCCTGGCCCGTCATCCGCATCACCGGACCCTGCGCCAACGTCACCATCCGCCACGTTGCGTCCGGCCGCACCCTCGCGCTGCCCACCCTGAGTCTGGACGAGGACCGGTGGGTGGAGATCGACACCCGGCCCGGCTACCGCACCGTCACCTGGGACAACGGCGGCAACGCCTCCACCTACCTGTCCCCGGGGTCCCGCCTCGACCTTTTCTCTCTGCCACCCGGCCAGTCCGAGATGCGCTGGACCGCGTTCGACGCCACCAACACCGCCCGCCTCCGCCTGACCTGGCGCGACGCCTACATCGCCCTGTGAGGACACCGTGACCCTGTACCCCGTGCCGATCCTCACCAACGGGGCGACGCACTCAGCCGAGCAGTTCCGCGCCATGGTCCAGGACCTCGCCCGCGGCAGCGAGGGCATCACCGCGGGCACCGACCTGAAGGTGACCCAGCTCGGCACCCCAGGCGGCGGCGTGCAGATCGCCGAAGGGTCCGCCGTCGTCCGCGGCCGCGTGAGCGCCTTCCAAGGCACCTACTCCGCCCGCAACCAGGGATCCGCCACCGTCAGCATCGCCCCCCAGGGCGCCGGGTCCGGACGCTCCGACATGGTCATCCTGCGCGTGGAGGACCCTGAGTACGAAGGAACGCTGGACCCGGAGACGGACCAGATCAACTACTTCGAGGTCCTCTCCAACGTCTCCTCCTCGGCCACCACCATCCCCGGCGGCCTGACCGGCATCCCCCTGGCCCGCATCGACATCCCCGCGTCCACGTCGACCATCACCAACGCGATGATCGTGGACCTGCGGCAGATCGCGAACCCTCGCCGGGAACGCACCCAGTTCATCCACTCGCCCACCGGATCCTCCACCGCCATCAGCAACACCAACGGATCCTTCAGCTACTTCTCCACCGAGGCCGGCTGGAACGTGGCCGTCCCGGCTTGGGCGTCCAAGGCCATCATCAGCATCGACATCGCCCAGCTCCGCTACTCGTCCAACGCGTTCACCGGCTACCTGCGGGCCAACTTCGGCGCCTCCCTCAGCCTCCAGCAGGTCATCTTGGACGACAATCAGACAGGTGTCCGCCGGGCCGCGATGTTCGTCAGCGACACCCTGACGCTGCCCGACGCCTACCGCGGCACCAGCCAACTCCTGCGGGCGCAGGCGACCGGCACCTCGGGCAACGTCGGCACCGTCACCGTGGACGTGTCCACCACGTTCCGCTACGACGTCGAGTTCCAAGAGGCCCCCCGGTGACCGTGACCCCGCCCGTCCGGGTCCTCACCCAGCACGCCCTCACGGGAGAGTGGCTGTCCACCGCTCTCCCGGTCGTGGACCTCGAGTACGGGCCCGAACTGTCCGGACCCGGCAGCCTCACCGGCAAGCTGTCGCCAAGGCTGGTGTCCTCCAACCCCTCCCTCGCCGACCCGGGCACCACCTGCATCTACGTGGAGTCCTCCGACGGCGAGCTCCAGTGGGGCGGCCTCATCTGGGACGTCCGGGCCCAAGGCGGCGACTACTCCTTCGAGGCCGCGTCCTGGTCGTCGTACTTGCAGAAGCGGTTCGACCTGGACGGCCAGCACGGCGGCCGCGGCCCCTACGTGAACGCCGACCGTTGCGACGTCATCCGCAACGCCTGGGAGTACGCCCAGTCCATCCCCGACGGCGACCTGGGCGTAGTCGTCGACGACACCGTGTCCACCTCCCTCATCGGCACCCCGGCCGAGCCGTACAACAGCTTCTGGTACGACGTGAAATGCCTCGGGGACCAGGTTGACGAGATGGTCACCGACCAGGCCACACCCGAGTACACCTGCACCACCGCCTGGAACGCCGACAAGACCGACGTCGTCAAGCGGATCCGGCTCGGCTGGCCGCGCCTCGGACGCCGGCGCCAAGACATCCAGTTCGCGTCCGGCGTGAACGTCATCGAAGACCCTGAGAAGGCCATCGCAGGCGACGACTACGCCCAGGTCGTCATCGGCACCGGAGCCGGAGACGGCAGCGCGAAAATCCGGCAGATCTCCGCCGTCCGCAACGGACGCCTCCGCCTCGAGGCCGCCGCATCCTTCCCCGAGCTCAACGGCAACGATACCGTCGCCCAGCGCACCGACTGGGAACGGGCCTGGCGGCAGTCCATGGGATCCGTCGGCCAGGTCACCCTCCGCAACACCAGCGCGGCCCCATTCGGGTCCTGGCAGGTCGGAGACGACGTCTACACCCGCATCTACAACGCATGGACCGAGTACACCGGCTGGTGCCGCATCACCGGCTGGACCATCAAACCCACCGCAACCGGCGGACCGCAGGCCGTCGTCGACCTGAAGCCATCAGCCATGTACCAGTACGGAGGCGTGTCCTAATGGACTTCGACATCGGCCGCAAACTGCACGACCTCGATGCCCGGCTGGCCCGCGTCGAACGGTCCTCCCGCCTCTCCCACGCCGCCCTCGACAACACGTCCATCACCGTGAAGGACGACACCGGGACGGTCCGGGGCGCGATCGGCATGCAGTCCGACGGCACCATCGGCCTCATCGCCGTCGACGGCCCGCCGCCCGGCGCTCCCACCGCCCCGGTCGTCACCCCTTCCATCGGAGGCCTGCGCGTCGTCTGGGACGGCGTACTCGCCGACGGCAGCTCGCTGCCTGCGGACTTCGACCACGTTGCCGTCCACGTCTCCACCAGCAGCGGCTTCACCCCGTCCACAGCCACGTTCGTCGGCACCATCACCCGCTCCGGCGACGGCGGCATGCTCCCCGTCACCCCACTGCCCTACGTGGCCCACTACGTCGTCCTCATAGCCGTCAACACCTCCGGCATCCCCGGCGCCGCCTCAGCGGAGACCGCGGCCACCCCGCTCCAGGTCGCGGGGCCCGACATCACCGCAGGATCCGTCACCGCGGCCGCCATCGCCGCCGGCGCCATCACAGCCGACAAGCTGGAGGCCATCCTCCAACTCGCCACGCGCATCGTCGCCGGCAACCCGGCCGGAGCCCGAGTCGAGCTGAACGAGGACGGGCTACGCGTCTACGACGCCGCCGACGTCCTGGTTATCCAGTTCAACGCGGCGGACGGATCCGCTGTCTTCACCGGCGACATCACCGGATCCGACATCACCGGCTCCACCATCACAGGAACGACCGTCACTGGCGGCCTCATCCAGACCGACGCCAGCGGCGAACGCGTCGCCATCAACGTCGGCGGCTTCCACGACATCCGCATCTTCGACGCCTCCAACACGGTGGTCGGCGTCTTCAACAAGGACGGCATCGGCTGGAAAGGCACCAGCGGCGCCACCCTCAGCATCCTGGCCACCGCGGCCCTGCCCAACATGACCTGGCGGAACTCCGCCCTCACCAAATCCACCACCATCCAGGCCAAAGAGGACGGCAGCGGAAACCTCTCCCTGGAGAGCGTGACCAGCAGATTTGCGGACGGCGGCCCCTACACAGACCTGATCTGGCACCAACTCATGGGCAAAGACCAGGCCGTCATCGAACGCATGCGCGACGACGGGGCCTTCACCACCTACATCGGCGGAGCCCTCTACCTCTACCCCGCCTACGCCAAGCTGGCCCTGAACAACACCGACGACACCACCCTGGCCAGCGCCTTGACCATGGAGCCGGCCCTCGGCCACTTCGACAACGCCCGCATCCAGGTCTTCCCGCCCGCCTCCGCCAACTCCGGCCTGTACGTCGAAGCCGCCAGCGGCCACACCGGA
Source organism: Streptomyces sp. NPDC002623 (assembly GCF_053592635.1). Classification (NCBI taxonomy): domain Bacteria; kingdom Bacillati; phylum Actinomycetota; class Actinomycetes; order Kitasatosporales; family Streptomycetaceae; genus Streptomyces; species Streptomyces sp. NPDC002623. The sequence continues at coordinate 13,648 of NZ_JBSFWB010000033.1, forward strand.
AACCTGTTCCGCCTGTACCGCAGCGGCGACAAGCTCGTCGTCGACAAGGACGGCAACGTCGTCACCGCTGGCACCGTGCTGCGCGAGACGGCATGGAGCAGCCTCTCCTACGCCACCGGATGGGCCGGATACGGCAGCCCCTACGGATCCGGCCGCTACCGCCTGAACACCCGCGGCGGCGTCGACCTGCGCGACCTGATCCGCCGCACCGCGGCCACCACCATCGCCAACGGGGAAACCGTCGCGACCCTGCCCGTCGGATACCGGCCCGTCACCACCATCCAGTGGAAGCAGCTGGCCGGCGACGCCGGCGGCGTCGTCTCCGTCAACGTCGCCACGACCGGAGCCATTACCCTCACCGGCATGAACTCCGCAGCCATCACCTACCTCAGCACCGGATCCGGCTTCCTCTCCCTGAACAACTGCGCCTTCCCCCTGGACGCCTGACCGCAGCCCCGGCCCGGGGCAACACGCCACTCGCACACCCGTACCCTGATCACGAGGGCGACCCTCCGCCCCTGCACCGCCCCCGAGGGACGGCCGCACCACAGCGGCCCGCAACGCATCAGACGGCTCTGGGCGCGGGGAGTGCAGGAGCACGGGCGGGTGCCCGAACTCGACATCACACGCTATGACGTCCGGCCCGACCTGGGCCGGCATCTCGTGCTGGACCCGCGCAGCCTGGACTACCGGCCGCACACCACCGGCCGCCGCCTGCACCCCACCGAGTGGGCGCCGAAAGTCCCGGTCCTGAACCAGCAGAACCTGCTGTCCCAGGGCATCCACACCAGCCGACGGCACCCCGGCGTCGGCGACGTGGACGCCCTCGGATCCTGCACCGGCAACGCGGCCACCGCCGCCGTGTCGATCCTCCACGACACCGCCACGCTGGAGGCCGCAGACCTCATCACCACCGACCCGGCGGCCGCCGAACTGTGGGCGATCGACCTGTACGCCGAAGCCACCGCCCGAGACGAGTGGCACGACCAGACCTGGCCGGCCGTGGACTGCGGATCCTCCGGCCTCGGAGTCGCCAAGGCACTCAAGGACCGCGGCCTCATCGGCTCCTACCGGCACGCCACCACGGCAGAGGAACTTTGCTCCCTCCTCCAGACCGGCCCCGTTCTGGCCGGCCTGCCTTGGTACGACGGATGGTTCGAACCGCCTGGACGCACCGCGCTGCTCGACGACGCGCCCGGCTGGCAGAACTCGCCTGTCGTCGGCGGCCACGAAGTGTGCCTGACCGCCATCGAGCGCCTCACCTACGCCCCGGATGGCGGCCTGGACTACCGCCACACGATTCTCCGCGCCCGGAATTCCTGGTCCTCCGCATGGGGAGACCACGGCGAGTTCCGCTTCTCTCTCGCCCTCTACCAGGCCGAACGCTCCTACATCGACCTGGTGCAGCCCCGTTTGGAGACCCTCCGATGACCGACTTCCACGTCGCGATAGACCACCTCGCATCCCCCGACCCGGACACCCCGGAACGGCAGGTGGAAACCACTTACCTGGGCACCGTCGGCCAGGACCACGTCGACCAGGTCCGGGCCATCGCCGCGCTCGAGGACTCCCCACGGTTCGTCAAGGAGCACCCGCACGTCGACGGCGGCTTCATGGTGCTGCGCGACGACGGCGACCTGGACGTGTACGTGCCCGTCGGCGCCCTCGAGTACCGGGTGTACGACCCGGACCCGTTGCCGAAGTCCCGCAACAAGGGCGGCGACCTCTCCGACGCCACGTTCGTTCAGACCAAGCCGACCTCCGACTACACGGCTGACGAGCTGACGCCGCGCGGCGTGTCCGGCCCGGCCTACATCACGGGAGCCGTCCGCTTCGGCAGCCAGTCCATCGGCGGAGCCATGGACTACCCGAGCAACCCGCCCCGCTTCACCTGGCACACCACCGAGTCCCCGGCCGGCGCCGACTACTTCTCCTCCATCGCCGCCTACCTGATCCGGGTCGCGTCCGAACCGCAGGTCATCTACGACCCGCTCTCCGACAAGATCGGCCAGTTCGGCCCCCTCACATCGAGCGGCCGCGCCCTCAGGAACGACGGCAGCCGGCGCACGAACCGCGAAGGCAAGGTCAACATCCAGGTGGAGGTCCTCGGGAGGGCATCCTCCCCGTGGACCAAGGGATTCGACCCGGCGAAGAAGCCGAACTTCGGCAGGCTGCTCGCCGCCGGCCGGGCCCACGGCATCCCGAACGTCTGGCCGGCCGGGAAACCGAAGGCCACCGCGGCGGAGGTCGCCAAGGCCACCCGCAGCCGCTCCGTCTGGCAGGGCAAGGGAGGCCACTTCTCCCACGGCCAAGTCCCCGGAAACGATCACTGGGACCCGGGAGCAATCGACACCAGTATCGTCCCGGGCAAGCCGCCGGTCACCGAGACCGGCGGCAGCGACACCCCGGCCCCGTCCACCACGGGCACGTACACCGTGAAGGCGGGCGACACCCTGACGTCGATCGCCAAGGCGTACGGCACGACCGTCGCCAAGCTGGTGGCCCTGAACGGGCTGAAGGACGCCGACAAGCTGGCCGTCGGCCAGAAGCTGAAGGTACCAGCCAAGGCCCCGGCCACCCCGGCCTACGAGCCGTTTCCGGGCAGCGCCTTCTTCCACGCCGGCCGCCACTCCGCCGTCATCACCGCGATGGGCCGCCGCCTGGTCGCCGTCGGCTGCGGAAAGTACCAGTCCGGCCCAGGCCCCAACTGGACCAACGCCGACAAGGCCTCCTACAAGGCCTGGCAGCAGAAGCTCGGCTACACCGGCGCCGCGGCCGACGGGATCCCCGGCAAGACGTCCTGGGACAAGCTGCGCGTCCCCAAGGTTTGACCACCCCCCTCCACCCCACCAGAAGGAAACCCCGCCATGCAGCCCAACCTCGACTCCGCCTACTGGCTCGGCCTGGCCGTCAGCTTCGTCCTGCCGGTCCTGGTCGGCCTCGTCACCACCCGCGTCACCCACGCGGGCGCGAAGGCCGTGATCTTGCTGTTCCTCACCGCCCTCAACGGGTTCCTCGTGGAGCTCGGGAATGCGGGCGACGACTACAGCATCGGGTCCGCCGTGATCCTGTCCGCCGTGTCCTTCGTGATCTCCGTGGCGTCGCACTTCGGCCTGTGGAAGCCCTCCGGCGTGAGCGGCAAGGCGCAGGACGTCGGAGCCAGCAGCGTCAGAAGCGCGGCCTGACCCATGACAGTCCGGCACGCCTGGCACCGTCTGGCAGCGGCACAGGCGTGCCCCACCACCTGTAAGGAGCGGCACCGGTGAACGAGATCTCCGGCGTCACCCTGCTCATGCAGGGCGGGGCCTGGACCATCGTCACCCTGGTCGTGCTCCTCATCCTCCGGGGCAATCTCGTCTCCCGCGCAGTCCTCGAGGACGTCCGCAAGGACCGTGACGCCCGCGTCGCCGAAGCTCTCGCCGAGCGGGACACCTGGCGCCAGGCCCACAGGGAGAGCGAAGCCGCACGACTGGATGCGCAAGGACAGGCAGGCGAACTGCTGGAACTCTCCCGCACCGCCTACACCGTCCTGCGCGCGATACGGGGGGAGGTGCCAGGGGATGCGATGGATTCGCCGGTTGCTGCACCGCCGTCCTGAGCCCGCCCCCCAGCGCCCGGACACGCCTGGACAGAAAGCCGCAGAGAAGGCCCTCGCACGGGCCCAGATGGCCCGTCGGGAAGTCGAGGCACAGCGGTCCGCCGTATCGCAGGTCGCATCACGACTGGCACGTGAGCGGCATCGAAATCACTTCGCGGAACTGTTCCGCGACGCTCTTGGAGGGAGGCCCAGCTGATGATCGAAATGGACTCCGCGCAACTCGCGAACTTCTACGCATCCGGGCTGGTCGCCCTGTGTGCCGTCATCTTCGCCATCGTCTACCAACTGCACGCCCCATGGCGGGACTCGGCGTTCGGCCGACACGTCATGATCTTCACGCTCACGGTCGGGGCCGTCTTCTCCTACACGGTGGTCGTGTCGATCTGGCCCGACGGCCTGGTCGCCACCGTCATGCGGATAGCCCGCGTCCTCCTGGCCCTCGGGATCGCAGGCCTGATCATCCAGCGCACCCGCATGGTGCTCAGCGCCCAGCACCGCGACCAACTGACCGACGACACTCCCGCGCACGACGACTCTGCGACCTGAACTGGAGCTCCACGATGACCACGGTGACGGGGAAGCTGATCGGCTGGCAGGCCGGGCAGCGCACGGAGATGAAGGCCACCCTCGTGGACGCGACCGGGACGGCCGCCGTCGGCTACGTGGAAAGCGTCCCCGGCGAGCTCGTACGCCCGGTCGCCATTACGGTCGGGACCGCGGGGGCGTGGACGGTCGAACTGACCCCGAACGCCTCCATCCAGTCCGACGCCGGCGACACGCTGTGGGCGATCCAGGAGGGCCGTGCCAAGGACGGCACCCCGATCGTCACGTACGTCGTCGTCCCCGCCTCCGGCAGCTACTGGGCGGGCAGTATCCGTGCCGACCTCTCCGACACGGTCACCGGGGAGAGCACCGTCGTCTACCTGCCCGGACCGCAAGGACCCGAGGGACCTGCCGGGGACACCGGACCACAAGGGGAGGAAGGCCCGGCTGGCTCCACGGGATCCACCGGCGCGCAAGGACCCAAGGGGGACACCGGCGACACCGGGCCCCAAGGACTCACCGGCCTGACAGGGGCCACCGGCGCCACAGGACCGGAAGGACCTGACGGACCACAGGGAGAACAGGGCGAACAAGGCCCGCAGGGACCAACCGGCCCGCAGCCCGCCCTCGGGGCCGCCGGCGCCGGACCCACCGTCGCCCTGAAGAGCGACGACCCCACCACCACGAACTCCCGCACACCGACCGCACACGCCACCAGCCACGGCAGCGCCGGCAGCGACCCCATCAGCCCCGCATCTATCGGTGCCTACCCGGCCGCGGACGGCACCACCCTGGAGAACCGCACCACCGCGCTCGAGACCAGCCGCCTCGACAAGACACAGAACCTTGGGGACCTGAACAACGCTGGCACGGCCCGCACCAACCTGGGCCTGGGCAACGCGGCCACCCTGAGCGTCGGCACCGCCACGGGTACGGTGGCCGCGGGCGACGACTCCCGGCTGAGCAACTCGCGGACGCCGACCGCGCACGCCGCTTCGCACGCCAGCGGCGGCAGCGACGCCCTGGCCCCGGCGGCCATCGGGGCCCTCAGCCTCGCCTCCTACGGGAACGTGTGGGTACCGTCCGACCACGGCCTGACCGCCTGGACGTTCGATCCGGCAACCTGCTCCGCCTCCGGGACCACCCTCAGCAGCGGCTTCATCTACCTGCTCGAACTCGTCCTGCGGCAGGCAGCCACCCTGTCCAAGGTGCACGCCGTGATCGGCACGGCCGGATCGGGTCTCACCTTCGGCCAGTGTTTGGCGGGCCTGTACGACAGCTCCGGAAACCGGGTTGCGGTCACCGCCGACCAGTCCACCGTGTGGAACAGCGTCGGCAACAAGGCCATGAGCTTCACCGGCTCGTATGCCGCGGCCGCCGGCAGGTACTACGCGGCGCTGCTGTTCGTGGGCACGACGTCCCCGAGCTTCGCCTGCGGCAGTACGCATGGCAACACGTTCACGCCCGGCAACGCGGGACTGTCCGCGGGCTCGTACCGGTTCTGCCGGTCTGCGTCGGGGCAGACGTCGCTGCCCACGTCGGTCACCTTGTCCGGGTACACGCCGGACGCGAACAACGTATGGTCCGCGGCCAGCTGACCGGGGTACTTGTCCTACACCTTTGGGAAACAAATAACGTGATCTTGCTACCCGTTCTGACCTGGTCAAACGTCCCTGGCTGATGCGATTCGACGCCCCCGGACCGTCCCTCCGTAGACCTTTCGCACCTGGAAAAAGATCTACAGACTTGACGGGCGGCGTCCTGTCTGGCCGGCTGTTTGGACTGTCCGTACGATGGCTGGATGAACGCTCCTTCTCCCAAGCCCCCAGCCCCCGTGTGTGCTCCGTCGCAGGTGGGTCCGTGCGTGTCGTGCCATGAGCCGACGCATCGGTACGGGTTCGGTGGGTGCCCGCTGTGCGTGGTGTGCCTGGAGCGTGTGGAGGCGGCCCGGGCCAAGCCAGCAGCGGTCTAAGGGGCGACGCGGCCGTTAGCGTTGAAGGCGGCGTACGTGAGCGGCATCAGCCGGGCCCACTCGGCCTCCATCTTCTCGCCCACCATCTCGATCTCCCGCTGCGGGAACGAGGGGACCTTCGCCAGCTCGTGCTGGGTGCGCAGGCCGAGGAAGTGCATCAGCGAGCGGGCGTTGCAGGTGACGTACATCGAGGAGAAGACGTTGACCGGGAGCGCCATCCGCGCGACCTCCTTGGCCACTCCGGCGTCCAGGAGTGTCCTGTACATCCAGTAGCACTCGCCGGAGTTCTCCCTGAGCAGATCTCCGACCTCGGTCTTCTGCTCCCTGGTGCCCTCGATGAAGGTGTAGTGCCCAGGCTTCCCCTCCTGGACCAGCTTGCGGTCCGGGCCCGGCACGTAGAAGACCGGCTGGAGTTCGCGATACCTTCCGCTCTCCTCGTTGTAGCTGAATCCGACCCTGTGGCGCATGAACTCGCGGAAGACGAAGATCGGAGCCTGCACGAAGAAGGTCATCGAGTTGTGCTCGAACGGGCTGCCGTGGCGGTCGCGCATCAGGTAGTTGATCAGGCCCTTGGAGCGCTCTGGGTCCTTGCCCAGCTCGTCCAGGGGCTGCTCGCCAACGGTGGAGACTCGGGCCGCGAACAGCACGTCGGCGTCGGACGCGGTGTGCTTGACCAGTTCGACGGTCACGTCGCTACGGAAGGTGGGTTCGGTGGAGGGCACAGGGCTCCGATCGCCGTGGTGGTGGGGTGCACTCAGTCTGGACCGGTCGTTCCGTCCGGGTTGCCCCGGTGTCCTGGTGCGTGGAGTCGTCCTGTTCACCGGATTGTCGGTGGGTCGGAGTACCGTTGCCGGGAGTTCGGATCACCGACGGGCCATGGAGTGCCCGTAGCCTGCGCCGGGGTGGTCCCAGCACGATGGAGGCCTCGAATGGCCAAGTTCAATTTCGATAACCGCGCTCTGAAGAAGGCTGTCAACGACGGCGTCCGGAAGATGGCGGCCGCACTGACCCGAGACCTGAACGCCCTGACCGCGCAGTACCAGGGCAGGCCGGTCGACGAGATCAAGCCGGAGATCCAGCGGGTGTGGGCAAAGCACTCGGGCCGCGGCGGGAAGATCACGGATCCCGAGCTGACGGAGTTCGCTGAGCAGATCCAGTCCGGCGGCCGCGTGGTGGTCCGCCTGAAGTAGCGTGCGTCCCGGTGGCCCCGCCTACTCTCCAGACGGGGCCACCGGCGGGCGTGTTCGGTGTGGGGGCGAATCCTTAGGATCGATCCTGGGCAAATTTCGAACAGGTCCCGAAACTCCCACAACTACTACTGGTTCTACCAGTTCGTCCCGGACTAGTAGTTCGGCCGGGGATCACGCGCGCTGGCCCACGATAAGCTCACATGTGACTGATGGTTCGCCCTGGTACGGGACGAAGCGATCGGGCTATGCAGCGGCCCCCTTTTGGACGGAGGGGGCCGCACCCGTTTCCAGGGGATACACGGCCAACACCCGGGATACTCTCCTCATATCCGAGCCGATCTCGGGAGGTCCCGTGGCCCAGCCAGATGAACCGATTCCCGAGAAGATGTTCACGTTCTCCGTGGACACATCGGGCTTCATCGACGCCCTGTGGATGGTGCGTGCCAACATCCTGTTCGGCTGGAACCCGGAGTTGGTGGAGCTGGACGACGAGCTGGACATCATGTATCGCGGGCAGTTGTAGCCAACCTCTCCTCTGCACCTGATCAGGTGTCGGGGCAACCCCGGAGCCTCCACTACTAGATAATCACTGTTATGTGGATCTCCGGCCGCGGAGGGCTCACCGACAGGAGGAACCGGCTCCCATGACGACTCCCAAGAAGACCAAGAGCGAACCCATGACCCACGACTTCGGCCCTAGCCGCCGGGGCTGGGGGCACGACTACACCATCACCAAGAACCTCGACAGCGGCCAGCGGCTGCGCGCCTCCGGGTGGGGCCACGACGGTGTCCTCATCAAAGAAGGCGACTACCTCCTACTGTCGGCCGCCGGGGGGAAGCGCTGCACGCGCTACCAGGTGGAGAAGATCGACCACGTGATGGACCCGAACGACATGTGGCATGCCGACCTCGTCTTCGCGCCGCGTACCTACGCCACGCAGGAAGAGAAGGACGCCGCGCGGTGAAGCTGAACCTCTTCCCGGGTCTGTGGGGCCAGTTGAAGCGCCGTGATCCCTGGGCTATCGCGATGGTTACGTGGTTCCTGCTGTGCGGACCGGTCACGTACTTCACCGTCCTGGCCGTGCTGTGACCGAGCTCGTTCCCGCTGCGCGCCCGGGCCAGCTCGCCGCGCGCACGCGCAGCGCCGTCGACGACTGGCCGCCCGAGGCCATCGACTTCGCCAACGAGCTCGCCCAGCACTACCCGGCAGGCCACCCCTACCCCGGTCTGGTCGGTGCGTGGATCGCACGGCAGAAGACCCGCAACACCCGCACCACGTACGTCCGTCAGTACCGGGTGTGGGACGCCTACGCTCGCGAGACCGGAACCCACCCCCTCCAGGTCCGCTTCCCGCTGGCCGAAGCTTTCTCCCGGCACCTGGAAGTTGCCCCCACCCTGCAACCGGTCAAGGGCGGGCACCGCGGGCAGAAGGCGCCCACCGGTCCGCCGCGCTCCGACGCCGCCCGGGCGAACCTGCTGTCGGCGTGCTCCTCCTTCTACACGTACGCCGTCCGCTCCCGCCACGCCGAGTTCGACCCCTTCGACCTCGTCGCCCGCCCCGAACTGGACCAGGACGGCTCCGACACCCAAGGCAGCACCGAAGACGAGTCCGCCCGCCTCCTCACCGTCGCCTACGAAGACGGACCCCGCTCCTACGCCCTCCTCATGGCCATCTACTCCATCGCGCTGCGTCTCGACTCCGCCCTCGGCGCGCAAGTGGAGGACTTGGGCTACGACAAGGGGCACCGCATCCTCAACGTTCGGCTGAAGGGCGGCCGCCGGAAACCGAAGGTGGTCCCGCCCGCGACCGGACACGCCATCGACGTCTACCTGGCAGGGCGTACGACGGGGCCGCTGTTCCAGACCCGGACTGGCCGGCCTCTTGATCCCGGGTACGTGTGGCGGCTCGTACGCCGTCTCGCCACGAAGGCTGGGATCGCGAACGCGGCCACGTTCCACCCGCACGTCCTCAAGCACGACGCCGTGACTCACGCTCTGGACGCCCCCGACGCCAAGCTGCACCACGTCCAGGACTTCGCCGACCACAAGGACCCGCGCACCACCCGCCGCTACGACCGCAGACGGGGACGGTTGGACAACAGCCCCGGCTATCGGATCGCTGCGAGAATCGCAGAGCGTCTTCCGAGCGCAGCCGACGACGAAGAGGGGTAGTCGTGCCCAGTCAGACGTACAGCGCGCCGTCGGTGCGGCAGTTGGCGGCGGTGGTGGAGAAGGTGGCGCCGCGGGACCCGGCTGGCTGGGATGGGCGGGAGAAAGCGCCGGGTGCGGGCGGTGTCCTGGTGCAGGTGTCGGAGCAGCGGGCGAAGCAGCTGTGGATGGTCGTCGGCATGTACGGGCGTGCGGTGGGCCGTGAGAAGATGCCGAAACGGTCCTCGCGGGAGCCCGCCCAGTTGTTCACGCCGCCGGCGTTGCGCGCGTTCTGGGGGCTGGCGGTGGCCGGGGAGTTGCGGCACTTCGCCAAGGATGTGGGGAAGCCGTTGTCGGTGGCGTCGCAGCGGTCGGTTCGGGACTGTCTGAAGATCCTGGCTGCGGTGGCGGTGCCGGGCCGGCGGGTGAAGTTGCCGCGGGTGGATGAGGTGGAGCCGAAGCCGACGGTGGATCCGGGGCAGTTGACGGCCGTGTACCGGGAGCTGGTGTCTCTGGCGGGGGACGGACCGTTGGACCGGGATGGTGCGGGGATCCGGGCGCAGGAGCGGGCGCGCCTGCTGGCGATGGTGTCGGTGGTCCTCGACACCGGGGCTCGGGTGGGCGAGTTGGAGCGGCTGAACGTCGACAACCTGGTGCCGGACTTGTCGGAGGTGCGGGTGACGCGGCGGCCGCAGCGGGCGGGGAAGGGGTACGAGGAGGCGGCGTTCCGGCTGGGGGTGTCGCTGTCGACGGTGTCCAAGGTGATGGCGGGCCAGGATGCGCGTGCGTCGTACCAGCTGGCGGGGGAGATCCGGCAGGAGGTGGAGGCGGTGCAGAGCGAGGGGCCGCGGGTGGAGCGGTACGCGCTGTCGCACGGGTCGCTGGTGGCGCTGGCGCGGTGGCTGGACGTACGGGCCGATCTGGTGGAGGAGATCGAGGGCGGGAAGTCCGCGCTGTGGGTGACGGTGTTCCCGTCGAAGGCCGGCCCAGCTGGGATTCGGATCCGAGCGCAGGGCCTGGGGCAGTCGTACGCCCGCGGGGTCAACGTCCTGAACTGGCTGATGGCGGGACGGCCGGGGTGGGAACCACTGCCGGTTCGCCTGGAGCAGCTGCGCCGGGCCGTGGACCCGGTTCCGCTGGAGGATGAAGTGGCTGGTGGCGAACGGGGGTAGACCGGTGGTGAGTTCCGGAACTAGACTCCCGTCATCGAGCGGGCGTGTGCCTGCCGGAAGTGGCCACCACCCGTTCAGGGCGGTGGCCTTCGTCATGCCCAGGGTCAGACACCCGTGGGGCGGTTCGCGTTCACCTGCTCGCGTACCCAGGCGGGCCACTCTTCGGGCAGGTCCAGGTAGTCGGGGTGTACGAAGGCGGCCTTGTCCTCTTCGTCGTCGAGGACGTAGCTGATGCCGGTCACGATGGTCACGGAGTCGCTGTCGAGCTTCTTGGTCGTCTCGTAGATCACGGCAAGTTCGGTGACCGGAACGATGCGCGGGTAGTCCGGGTGGCTGCCGAGGTCGATGGTGACCTTCTCGTCCAGTCGCAGGCGCACGGAGTGGGTGCTGGTCTGGCAGATCATTGTGGTGGCTGTCACGTGATGTTCCTCTGGAGCGCGGGTCTGGTGTGTTGCCGTGGGATTTTGCTACGCTACGCGTGCGCGATCACTGACTTTCGAGGCCACCACCCAGTGCGGGACGGTGGCCTTCGTTATGACTGGCGTCGGCTCTGCTCCCGTTGGTAGCAATCACCACCGTATGCGGACTGACCGAATGCCGACCTAGGAGCGGTCGCTGGATCGGGCGGAAGCGCCCTGTCATCTCCCGCAGCAAGCCGCCGTAGGCGCTTCAGGGTGATGGTTCGCCATCCAAGGCGTTCCGCTCGCGAAGCGGCTTCCAGAATCAGTTCGGCGATCTGCACGGAATTCCTCCTAGGCAGCAAGCGCGGTCTGGTCTCGGGTGAGGCGGCGGGTAGGAAGGTAGTCGCGTCCGAGTTCACGGGCGATGAGCTGGTTGGCGCTGCGGACCACGATGACGTTTCCTGCCGGGGACGTTGCCAGGGGACGGTCGATCACGAAGGCGATCCGGTGGCAGGTGTAGGAGACGATCCGGCGTACGTCGAAGGATCGGGCGTCGCCCCGGAGCCGGCACATGGCGTGGACGCGGATGCTGCCGGACTTGGTGGTGCGTACGTCGTACGGCTCGATCGTGCGGATGGTCTCGTCGCCGTTCTCGTCTAGGTAGGTGATCGTGACGGCGTGCTTGTGATCGGCAGCGCGGCACAGGTCGGTGAGCGTGCGGGTCGTGGTCTGGTTCTTGGTGATCCGCATGTGATGTCCCCTCGCTGTGGTGATGAGAGAACAGTATCCATACTCCATTGCGCACGCAAGGGGTTTACGCGTACTGTGGTGGTCACACCCCCCGCACGCCACCACCATGGCGGGCGCAATCAGATATGGAGGACACTGGGTTGGCAACTGCCCCCACGCACCCGCCGAACCGGCCCACAGGCGGCGGGCGCCCGCCGAAAGGACCGCGCATGCCGCGCAGCCGCCGACTCGCCCCCGACGTCGTCCGCGCCCGACTGACCGTGCTCGCCGACCGCCTTCACACAGGCGGTGACAACGACCTGGCCGAAGCCGTCGACGCCGTCCTGGCCCCCCGCGGCTGGGAACTCCTGCGGAAGCCGGAGAAGGTCACCGCAGCCGACCGGAACATGGCCATCGCCATGAACAAGACGGTCAAGGCTGCGATCTACCGGATGGCGGAGGAGGCCGGGGAGAACCTGGCCCGGGTGGTGGATGAGGGCTTCCGCCAGTTCATCGCCGGCGCGTTCGTTCCGGCGAAGCCGCTGCGCTCTGTGCGCAATTCGCAGACGGTGAAGGAGAACCTCAACATCCGCCCCTCCGACCAGCTGCGCGACGGGGTCCAGGCGCTGTGCCCTGCCCGGTCGCAGGAGCTGGGCTGGACGGTGACGCCGGGTCTGGTGGCTGCGGCGTGGCTGTATGAGGAGTACGGCATCACAGATGACGACCAGCGCGGTGTGACCACCCCGGCAGACGGCACCGCAGCCGAGTAGCCCGGGCGCGGGGGCCGGCTGGAACGCCGACTACCAGACCGGCCCCGCCCCCTCACGTACAACCCTCATAGGAGACCTCACGTGGCAGCCGCCATCGAGGCCCCCGCCACCACACAGGCGGAGGGCCCCACCTCGCACACCCAAAACCAGGACACCCGCCCCGCCAACACCTTCGGGTACACCCGAGAAGAGCAGATCGAGGCCCTGCGCAAGCTGCGCGAGCCGTTCCCCGATTCAGAGATCCGCTACCTGCCCCGCGTCTGGTGCAAAGCGTGCCGGGATGCGAAGGGAACGTGCAACCGGACGGACCACGAGCGCAGGCAGTGCCGCCGCTGCGGGCAGAACATGACGACCGCGCACATCGACCTGAAGTTCGTAGGCCACGCAGAGGCCACCAACCGGCTGCTGAACGTGGACCCGTTCTGGGATTGGAAGCCGCTGTCGATCGATCAGGCGGGGCTGCCGCAGTACGACCAGAACCGGGGTCTGTGGATCCGTCTGATCGTGTGCGGGATGGAACGGCTGGGCTACGGCAATGCGGAGGGTAAGTCGGGTGGCGACGCCGTGAAGGAAATCATTGGCGACGCGATCCGTAACGCGGGCATGCGGTTTGGGATGGCGCTGGATCTGTGGACGTCGTCGGACCTGGAGATCGCCGAATCCGAGCAGGACACCCCAGACGCATGTCAGTCCACGCCGGCTGGCCAACGCCAGACTAAGCAGGACTCCCCGGAGCAGTCCAAGGAGTCCCGGGAAGCCGCGTTCGCCCGACTCACGGAGCAGTACCGGAACTGCTGGGGGAACGCCCTGGCGCTGACGCAGATCCGTATCGAGGGCAAGCAGATGGGTCTGTCGCAGGACCGGGTTCAGGGGCCGCCTCCGGAGGCGGCGTGGACGACGTTTGACGCGCTGCTGGAGACCCGGATCAACCAACTGAAGGCCGCGCAGGGCGGCGACACGGAGAGGAGGGCCGCATGATGCTGGTCAACCGACGCACCCTTGCTGCTGACTCGACCGACGGTTTCGCCGGTGCGGAAGGCTCTTCCACCGGCATACGGCAGGCGGGCGGCATCGTCCGTACCGCGCTGAACCACTGGGGCCTGGCCGTCAAGGTCCACGAAGCCAACCACCCCGACACCGACCACGACTGCGCCGACATCTCCCAGGTCGACCCGCGCCGCTACCCCACCACCACGTTCGCCTGGTTCAGCCCCAGCTGCACCAACCACTCCATCGCCAAGGGTGCCCGCCGGCACCGGGACGCCACACCGGACCTGTTCGGCGAGGTCCTCCCCGACGAGGCCGCCGAACGCTCCCGGGCCACCATGTGGGACGTCGTCCGCTTCGCCGAGTACCACCGCTACCGGGCCATCATCGTCGAGAACGTCGTCGACGCCCGCGACTGGATCCTGTGGCCTGCCTGGATCGCCGCAATGCACGCCATGAAGTACCGCTCCCGCCTGGTGTGCCTGAACTCGATGCACGCCCAAGCGCTGGGCCCCGGAGCGCCCCAGTCCCGCGACCGCCTGTACGTGGTGTTCTGGTTGGAAGGCGAGCGAGACCCGGACTTCGACAAGTGGACTCGGCCGTCGGCGTACTGCCAAAACTGTGACAAGCAGGTGCGGGGCGTGCAGGCGTGGAAGAACCCGCAGCGCCGCTACGGCAAGTACAAGCAGCAGTACGTGTGGCGGTGCCCGACGGCCCGCTGCCACGCTGAGGTGTTCCCCGCAGTCCGGCCGGCCGCCGATGCGATCGACTGGAAGCTGCCCGCAGTGCGTATCGGGGATCGGGAGAGGCCGCTCGCTGAGAAGACGATGGCGCGGGTTTCCGACGGCTACACGACGTACGGGGTGCCGCTTCTGGTGCCGGTTGAGGGCCGTGAGGGCAAGGTTGCCCGGCCCGTCGATCAGCCGATGCGTACCTGCACCGCCCGCAACGAGACTGGTGTCGCCATCCCTCCGTACATTGTGGAGCTTCGCGGCGGCGGCTCGAAGCATCGGCCCGTGTCCGACCCGCTCGCCACGGTGTGCGCGTCCGGCAACCACCACGGTCTGGCTGTACCGGACCTGGTCGTGCCGTACTACGGCAACGGCAACGCCCGGCCCGTGGGCGAGCCCCTGCCGACGGTGACCACGGTCGACCGACACGCCCTGCTGAAGGGAGGCGTCGCTGTCTCTGTCGAAGACCTGGGCTTTCGCATGCTGGAGCCGGCGGAATACGCGGCAGCCATGGAGTTCCCCGGCTCGTACATCTGGCTGGGCAACAAGCGCGAGCGTGTCCGCCTGACCGGAAACGCTGTGACCCCGCCGTCGGCACGTGATCTGTTCGCGATGCTCCGGGAGTCGGTCCTCGGGGTGGCCGTCGACACGGTCACCGAAGTGCACCTGGCTGCCTGACCGTTGCCGTGGCCCGCATCCGATTGCGATGCGGGCCACGGCTTCCGCCCATTCGGGCGCATCTCTCACACACCCGGCTGTCGCCGAACGGAGTTCCGCCATGCCCTCTTCCCTTATCGCGCTGGGCGCCGTCCTGGGCGTGTCCGGCTTCTACGTCGCGTTCTTCGCGCTGGTCGGCCGCTGGCGGCGCCGCTGCAGGATCCCGGCGTCGGGCCGGCCCACCGTGTACGCGCAGCTGGCCGTCGAAGCCCGGGAACGCCAGGTCCGCAAGGAGCGCCTGACGTGGGCGGTCGACCAGGTCCTGGCCGCCGAGCTGGATCGGGTGGCCGACTTCTACGACCCCACCGACCTCGGCGGCCCGCCGGTGGACGCGTGGGGTGAGGGCCTACTGAAGGACACCGCCCGTACGCACAGCCTCTATCACCCCTGATCCGCACAACCTCTGCCCGCTCGTCTGGCACACCCCGTCTGGAGGTGAGCGTCGTGCCAGCACCCCCCATCCGTTTCCTGGCCGCGCTCGCCGCCTGCACCACCGTGGCGGCCAGCCTGTACAGACTGCACCGTCTGCGGCGCGCTCTCGATGCGGAGCGCGCCGCGCGCCGTATCACCGGCCAACTCCAGCACCGCGACCTTCAAGCGTTCAGCGTCCGCCTGGCCGCCGCCGTGCACGCCCATCACGCCGTATCCGAAGCCGACCTGGTGCTGACCGAAGCACTCGCCACCCACAGCCACCACCCGGAAGGGGGACCCCGATGACCCAGACCACCACCCGCCTGGACGCCGCCACCGCCAGCAGAGAGTTCACCGAGCACCGCCGTTTCCGATACCGCGGCTGCGCCCCCGACGTGGACCAGCCGCACCTCGCCGCCGGCGACCTGACTGTCCCGGTGACGGCCTGGCAGGCCCCGGACCTGGACGGCGGCGAGGACCCGGAAGCGCGGAAGGCCCGGGAGCAGGCGGCGGTGGACGTGTGCATGGGCTGCCCGGTGATGGTGCAGTGCGACGCCTACGGCGCGAGCGTCACCCCGGACGGCAAGCTGGCGGAGCCGTACGCGGTCCTCGGGGGCCGAACCATGTTGGAGCGGCACCGGGCGTTCGTCGCCTACAAGAAGGCCATTGCGCAGCCTGTCGTTCCCGCGCCGGACCGCCAGCTGCACACCGAGCAGAAGACGGACGTCCTGCGCGCCCTGGCCTGCCACACCACACCGGAGGCGGTTGCGGAGGCCGCGGGGACGGACGTGCGGACGGCGAACTGGCAGCGGTCCATCCTCGTCACCAAGCTCGGCCTGGCCAAGCCCGCAACCCGGATGCAACTCCTGCACGCGGCCGCAGAACGGGGCCTGCTGGACGGGGTGGACGTCGTGGACGACGACGGCACCGTTCCTGCCGTGCCGAAGCCGCCGGCCCGCCCCCGGCGCCCACGCCAGACCACCCCGAATCCGAAGACCCTGCTGTCGGTGGTCAGGTTGCCGGAGCCGGGACCGTACGAGCCGGCCCGCGTCCCCGCCCTGCGCCGCGAACGCTTCACCCGCATCGAAGGCCAGCTCACCATCGACGACCTGGACCAGGGGGACGGACCGAACGCCCTGGTGACCGAACTGCCCGTGCGCGCCCGGGTCCTGGAGGCCGCAGCATGACCACCACCGCCCCAACGCCCGCTTCTGCGGCCCCGACGCTGTTCGGCACCGACCCCACCGTGGACCGGGCCCTGGACGGCACCGCGCACACCAGCGCCGCCTTCCTCGCCGGCCTGATTGCCGCCGCCATGCTGGACACCGTCGGCCGTCCGGCCAAGCTGCCCGACCTACTCTTCCCCGACCTGCCGCCGGAGGCCGTGCAGCGCGTATGGGACACCGCGCTCGCTGTCGGCTACCGCGCCGGCCGTCTGGCTGTCGCGCCCCGATTCCACCGCGACACCCTGGCCCGGCTCCGGGACGCCCTCTCGGACGCCGGGTACACGGCCATGGCCCGCACCGCCGGCCACACCGCCCGCGCCGCGGCTGCCGAGCCGGAACCGGACCACGAACGCACCCCCACCGGCGGCGACGACACGCGTGGCGGGCACTGGTGACCCGGCCGACCCGCGGTGCCCGCCCGCCCGGGCGCGGCCGCGGACGCCCCACCGTCTTCACCGACGGCCAGAAGACCGCCTACCTGAAGCACGTCACCGCCGGGCTGAACCTCAACCAGGCCGCGGCCGCCGTCGGCGTCGACCGACGCACCGTCAACCACCACGCCACCAACGACCCCGCCTTCCGCGAAGCCCGCGACACCGCCAAGACGGCAGGCCGGGCGGCGCGTTGGGACGACAAGCCGCACGACGAGTACCGGTACAACCACCTGAAGTGCCGGTGCGACGACTGCACGGCCGCCCACCGCCAAGCCCGCGCCGGACGACGCGCAGCTCCCGAACCCGCCCCGGACACCGTGGAGGAGACCCGGCCCGTCGTCCTCCACCTCCCGGCCAGACCCGCACACGACGCCCCCGCCACCCTCACCGCCTGAAGGAGACATCCCGTGCCCCGCAAGAAGACCGGACGCCGCATCAGCGGAGACCCCCGCAAGACCGGAGGCGACATCGCCGGACCCGGCGGACCCCACGACCGCAACAGCGTCATCGTCGACACCACCAACGCCGTCATCCTGGACGCCACCACCGTCACCGAAGTCGAAACCGTGACAGGCCGCCGCGCTCATTACCGAACTCCTCGCCCTGGCCCACCGTATGGGGCCCGCCTTCGGCGAACGCCTCATGGCCCGGGTCCACCACCTGCTCGACACCGGCGGCTTCACCGGCCAGGAAGGAGACCCCCAGCCGTGACCCTCGTCCGCACCCACACCCGAACCCACGTCCACGTCGAATTCGCCAACCCCTACCTGATCTGCCAAACGTGTCGCCAGCCCGTCACCGGATGGCACAACAACGACAAGTGCGGCTGCACCGAACCCTGCTGGAACGAGCCGTGCGAACACCAGGCCGCGGGGGTGACGAGCGTGTGCCCGTCCTGGTCCCCCGTGGACGGCTGTCTTTGTCAGGAGTCCCTGGGCCAGGTTGACCACGGCCCTGCGCCGTCCTGACCAGGGCGGACCGTGGAGCATGATCAGGTTATTTGTTTCCCAAAGTTGTAGGACAGAACCGCAGGCACTCAGCCCGGGCCGATGACCTGGATATCTGACGACAAGTCTGATCAAAAACGCGCACACAGGAATGGAGACAGACGGTGAGCCCAACGGGTAGGCTGATCCTGGCGTCAGACATCCAGTCAGATTCAGAACCGGCTGACAGGCGCACACAGACAAAGGAACGGCCCCGCACCCAGCGCAGCGAACGCTGGGATTCTGCGGGGCCGGGCCGACACACAACTCCTACGAAGGTGTCGACGTGACGAAGCGTACCCGGAGTCCGGGGCTATCAGACAGTGGAACCCCAGCCAGCGCCGTGAAGATCACACCGGCGAACAAGCGGGGTCCTGTCACCACTACTCTCACCGTCGCATGACCACCCAGGGCGGGGATTTCCTCGCCATGCCTCCGATGCTGCTCGCTACGGAAGCTCTCCGGTCCATCCAAGACCTAGCCACGAACCCGAACGCTTCCGTGGCGGAGATCCGTGAGACTGCCGAGCTGGCCCTGAGCCGGCTGAGCTTTCTGGGAAGTCGCCGTCCCAACGGGGCGGGACGTAAAGCTTCCTGGGTTGGCCGGGTCACCAGCTTCGCCTTCCCGAGGACGTTCTTCACGGGCACGCGTCGTCGTCGGGATCAGCCCATCCTCGGCCAAGACAGCCTGATGGCCGAAGCCAGATCGCATCACCACGTGTGCTTCACGATCCAGATCACTGATGGCAATAAGAAGTACGCGACGGGACGCGAGGTCGAAGTCCAGGTTGCCGCCGCTGAAGCCCTTCGCCTGGGATCGCAAATGATCCGCATCGCGCAGGCCTTGGAGCCACCACAGCATCCCCGTGCAGCAAGCGCGCAGGGACTCCCACCGGAGATCGGAAGAGGTAGCCGATGACGTAGCTCATACCGGGCGGGAGACTCCTCAACCGCCCGGGCCGCTTTCCCGGTTTGGTGCGCCAACACCTTCCGGGCCTCTGCGGCCCTCACACCACGGATCGGACGCCAATCCGATCTAAGGCCCTCCGGGCGCCAACCCGGTGAGCGACTTTCAAAGGTTCGCCAGAACCAAGAACACCCACCGAAGCGGGGGCTCTTTTGTGCCCTCGTCAAGAAGACGGGACCCATAGTGCCTCAGCGCACCCTTACTTGTCAGCTTCCCTCCCCACGCGTACCCGATTCGCGGCTTATTTCCCCCCGATCGGGAGACACCCAGTGCCCGAGTGACGCACACGCCACCACAGTCGAAATCGAACCCCCGTTCGACTACAGTCAAGGTCAGGTCCCCGTCCGAGGAGCTGCCCAAGAAGTGGCGAACACTCCCTCGAGGCGGTCGGGCCCGCGTCGGTGGCTTCGCGCAGTCGAGTGGCTGATCGCAGCCGGCCTACACGGCCGCGCGAACGCCACCACGCTCACAGTCGCCGAAGACCTCGCCGCCCGCATGGACTACGACCTCGGGCACGCCCGCTACTGCCTGGACGAGA
This sequence comes from Streptomyces sp. NPDC002623, assembly GCF_053592635.1. Taxonomy (NCBI): domain Bacteria; kingdom Bacillati; phylum Actinomycetota; class Actinomycetes; order Kitasatosporales; family Streptomycetaceae; genus Streptomyces; species Streptomyces sp. NPDC002623. The sequence goes on from NZ_JBSFWB010000033.1 coordinate 33,167, forward strand.
TGACTGTCCGTCTCGGGATGTCCCGCGCCACCGTGAAGCGCCACATCTCCTACCTCCGTGAGCTGGGGGCACTGGCCTGGGTGCAGCACGGCACCCGGACCAACATCCGCCAGGCGATGGGGCTCAAGGGCTACGCCGCCACCGCCACCGTGTACGCCGGGGTGATCCCCCCGGCCTACGACCACGCCATGGGCCACCGCATCGTCGGCACCGGCTACAACGCCCGGATCATCGTCGACTACCGCGGCCGCCAGAAGCCCAACCAGATCCCCACCCAGAACCACAACGCCTGGCCGGGAACCCCTGTGGATAACCCGCCTGTGGATAACTCCGGTCTCGAGGCCTGTGAGCCCCCTTCCCTTACCTCAGGAGAGGAAGAGGGAAAGCTGAAGATGGTGGGGGGTAGTAACTACACCTCGCAAGCTCCGCGAGACGACGCCGCGTCCCCCATCCCTCAGATCGAAAAGCGCAGCAGCCAGACGGGGACCGGTCGGCACGCCCTCCAGGTCGCCAAGGACATCCTCATCGCCCGCCAGGTCCGCCCCCTCGTCAACTGGACCCAGCGCGAAGGATTGCGCCGTCTCGCGTTCAGCCTGCGGCCCCTCATCGACCACGGCATGAACTCGTACTCCATCGCCGAATACCTGCACGGCCTGTGCCCCGGCACCGGATGGCGGCCCAAGGCCCCGGCCGCCTACATCTCCACCGTCCTCGCCGACCGCGCCCGAACCACCGCCCGACAGGCCGAGGCAGCAGCCCGCTTCGAGATGGAGAACCCGGCCGAAGGCGCATTCCAGGCCCGGGCCGAAACCCGCATCGACCTCATGGCCGCCGTCCAGCAGGGCATCGACCGCTACCGGCAGACCTGCCGTACCCGCGGCCTCGACGACCTGTCCGGCACCACCGAATGGAACGCCGAAGCCGACATCCTCGCCTTCCTCAACGGGAGCCCCGCATGACCCAGCATCCCTCCGGAATCGACCTCGCCCGCGCCGCGCTCGCCGCAGCCCGCGCCGACGCCAAGACCCGGCCCGTGCAGCCAGACCGGAAGAAGCGCCGCACCGCCACCAGCTCATCCCGCCGCCGCCTGAGCGACCCCATGGGACTGGGCGGAGCGATCACCCAGATGATGACCGACCGCGGCTGGGAACCCCCGGAGACCGGCGGCAGCATCCTCGACCAGTGGCCCGGCATCGCCCCCGAACTCGTCGGCAAAGCGGATGCGGTCCGCTTCGAGCACGACGCCGCCGTCCTCCACCTCCAGCCCGTGTCCCACGCCTACGCCACCCAGCTACGCCTCCACCAGCAGCAGATCCTCACCCGCATCCACGAGAAGACCGGCAACCGAAGCGTTCGGGAACTGCGCATCCTCCCGCCCGGCGGACACGCCCAAACACCGGAGACCGCGGTTCCGACCGGGCATGTCGTGCCCTCCCTGGAGGCTCCGGTAAAGACCCGGGAAGCGGCCCAACCGGGATACCGCGAGACGCTCGCCCTGGCCCTCGAGAACCGACTCGTCCTGCCGCCAGAGACCTCCTACGAGGAAGAAGCACGTTGTCGCCAGGAAGCTGCCCTCCGCGCCAACCGGCTGCCCGACAGCCAGGACCGCGAAGCGTATTGGGCCCGGGTCGAAACCGAGCAGACCGCGCGTCGTGCACGCGCCAGCACTGAGGCATCCAGGCAAGCAGCCATCGCCCGTATGCGGCAGGACCGATCCGCAACCACAGAACCCCAACGCCCGTCCGGCGCTGCCTGAAGGAGCCGATATGCCCGTCGCCCTGATCGGATTGACCGGGAGCCGCCTCTGGCCCTACCCGCAACTGCTGGAGGACACCCTCCTGACCGTGCTGCACGAGGCCCTTGAGATCGGCTACAACAACGCTCAGCTGATGCACGGTTGTGCCGAAGGGGTCGACACCATCGGCCACGAATGGGCCTGGCGAACGGGCCTACTGATCCGAGAGTTTCCCGCCGACTGGAACGGCCCCTGCGCACCCGAGTGCCCACCCGGTCACCGGCGCCGCAACCGCCGCGGATCCGAGTACTGCCCTCTGGCCGGCCACCGCCGCAACCAGCGGATGGTCGACGAGCGCCCCGTACTGTTCGTGGCCGCGTCCTACCGGAACTCCAGCGGTACAGCGGACTGCCTGCGCCGCGCCCGGGCGGCTGGCATCCCGGACTGGACCATCACCGCGGACTGAGCAGGGGCAACACGATCCGGGATCTGCGGGAGCGTTTACCGCGGTAAACCACAACGCCCCCGGGAGAACCGCATGCGCTTCCGCAGCATCGACCGCAACACGGGCGAGGACCACCAGCCCGGCCTCCTCGTCAGCCGCACCTTCTGGGCCAGCGACGTCCCCCGCCTCATCCCCCTATGCCGCCTGCTCGGACACAAGCCCGTCGTGGACGGAACCGACACCCCCTGCCGGTGGGTGGCATGCGCCCGATGCGGCATGCGCGCCGAACCCCAAGGCAACCTCGACCCGAACCAGTGGAACATCGGCCAGCCGTACACCGGCCCCCTCACCCCGACCCAGCCGCTCTCCCCGACAGTTCGTAAGCAGCTGGCACGCAAGGGAATCAAGCCCACCGTCTCCGGCCATCCCGGGCCCTTCCCCGCGCAGCCGGTCGGAACGGTCGGCGGAGAGGTCCACATCGGCAAGTCGAAGTGGCGGACCGTCGGCATCGACGTCAAGGTCGGCAACTGCGGCAGCGAACAGGTACTCGCCGCCAGCATCCGGCTCGGACCAATCGGATCCCTCTACCTGCACACCGAAGACCACGGAAGGTGGCTGCAACGCCGCCTGAACCCCACCGGCTACCAGTCCCGCGAGACCGGCCTGTCCTTGTACGCCGGCCGACTGTCCTGGCAGGTGTGGGCCCGCCGCGACGAGCACCGCGCCAGCGACCCGATATGGATGAGCGGCAGCGTGGCCATCGACCCGCGTGACTACCTGCTGGGACCGCGGAAGAACGAGAAGGTCAGCTCCACCGACGACGTACCCGCGGTCATCCGAATGCCGGAAGGCGACAGCCACGACGTCACCGTCCACCTCGAGCAGTGGCAGACCCGCCGCCGACGCGGACCGGTAAGGACGTTCTGGCGTGCGGAGTGGAACTGCAAGCCGGGCATCCCCGTCCGTAACCACTCCTGGAAGGGCGACGAGTACTTCAGCAGCTCCTTCGTTATCGAAGGCATCACCCCAGACAACCCACGCTGGCCTCAGGTCGTGTGCGGCATGGCGGTGGATCACCTTTGCCGCGACCGAGCCCGCTACGGCTACCGCGCCCCCGAGACCGCCGCCTGAACGGAGACCGCCTTGCCCACACCCCTCGCCGCCGCGCCACCCGCCGCACCGACCAGAGTCCACGGCATGTGCCTCGAGCACGCCGACTACCACTCCATGACCGGGGACTGCTGGAAGACCACCGCCGACTTCTTCTTCGCCCACAGCCACCTGCCTGAGGCGGAGGCCCGCGACTGCTACCAGGCCGCCGTGGAACTCGCGATGCTGAACCAGCACATCCGCCGCCACTTGGCCGGCCCCACCCCCTGAAGGACCCGCCATGCCCACACCGACGCCTCGCCCGTTCATACCGGGCCAACGGCCGCCCACCGCCTGGGAGACCGACCAGATCTTTCGCCAGCCCGAGTACGAGAGCGGCGCACCGTGGACGAGCCACGAAGACCAGGACGACGAGGACTGACGGGAGGCCTGGTTTACCGCGGTAAACCGCTGCCACCCGACCCGGCCCGCCGCAGGATGCCGCCCGTCGGTTTACCGCGGTAAACCGCCCCGGCCCCCGGGACGCCCCGCACGGGTGAAATGCCGGTGTCCCCGCCAGCCGGCGGACAGCAGTCTGGAATGATGCCCCGTGCCCGAAGTACCGGAACCCACGGGAAGCACACGGAGCACGCAATGCCAGCTGCCGTATACGTCGTATCCATCGACCCCCAGGCCTCAACCGTCTGGTGGGCCAACCGGATCACCGACCTGCCCTTCGACTTCTCCCAGGAACACGAAACCCCCGAGAACCTCGCAGTCCTGAAGGACACCGGCGCCGACGTCCACGTCATCGCCAACCAGAAGGGCGGCGTCGGCAAGACCACCACCACCCTGAACCTCGGGGCCGTGGTCGCGGAAGTCCTCAAGAACTCCACCACGCGCAGGCACGTTTTCATCGACACCCCCGGCAGCCTCCAGGACGAAGCCCTCCTCCTCGAAGCCCTCAAGTACGCCACCGACGTGATCGTGCCGATGCCGCCCGAGGGCCTCGCCTTCGACCCCACCGCACGCACCATCACCAAGGTCATCGAACCCACCGGGCTGCCATTCCACGTCGTCGTCAACAACTGGGACCCCCGCGACGGCACCGCAGACCTTGTGGAAACCGAGGCATACATCGACGCCCAGGGTTGGCCCCGCACCCGGACTGTCATCCGCCGCTACAAGGTCCACACCCGCGCCTCCGTGGAAGGACGCGTCGTCACCCAGTACCCGAAGAACCGCGTGGCCATGGAAGCCCGCGAGGACTTCTTCCGCCTTGCCCTGGAGCTCGGCTACGGGGGAGGGAAGTGATGGCAGCCGGCCGCCGCACCAGCCTGGCCTCGCTCGCCGGCGAGAAAGTCGACGACGTCCCCGGCAAGTCCGACCCGCTCCTGCTGTCCCTGCCCCTGAGCAAGCTGGTGCCCACACGGTTCAACCCGCGGCGCCGCTTCGGCACCGAAGAAGAGCTCCGGGAGTTCGGCGAGAAGCTGGCCCGCGAGCAACTTCAGCCCGCGGTCGTCGTCTCCCGCGCCGCCTACCTGAAGCTGTGGCCCGAGGAGGCCGAACACGTCGGCGACGCCTCCTACGTGATTGCCAACGGGGAGCGCCGCTACCGGGCCTCCCGTATCGTCGGCCGGCCGACGATCGAGGTCGTCCACAAGGAAGACGTCGCCTCATCGAGGGCCGCGTTCCTGGACGCCGTGCAGTCGGAGAACAACGACCGCGCCGACCTGGACCCGATCGAACGCGCCCTCGGCATCGACATCATGGTCACCCAGCTCGGAGGAGCCGACCAGGTCGCCGTCTACTACGGCAAGACCAAAGGATGGGTCAGCCAGCAGCGCAAGCTCCTCAAGCTGACACCGGATCTTCAGGATCTGGTCAGCGTGGGCGAGCTGCCGATCCGCGTGGCCCGGGACATCGCGGGCCTGCCGCAGGAGGTTCAGGCGACTGCGTGGGACGAAGAGAAGGAGCGACGGAAGGCCGCCAAGGAAGCCCACGACGGCTGGTCGTCATCGCAGGAGACCCGGGCGTCGGTTCAGGCGGTCCCTGAGACGCCCCGGTTTACCGCGGTAAACCAGACCGCCGAACTGTCTCCCGTGCCGCCCCCGGTGCCGCCGGAGGAACCCGAGCAGCCGTCCCCCGCTCGCACGAAGACACCGGAGCGGTTTACCGCGGTAAACCAGAGCACTCCGCCGCAGGCAGATGTGCCCGATCCGAAGCCTCACCTGCCAGAGCAGCAGAGCCACGATCAGGATGAGACGCACCAGAGCGTCGAAGGCCGCAAGCTGCCGTACGACGACGGCTACTTCATCGCCCATCATCTGATCGTGAAGATGCCGGACGTTGAACTGCAACGTGCCCTGCGGATCCTGAACGCGCACGCCTCCGACAAGGGACTGGACGCGTCTCCGGCTGCTTCGGCCTGACGGGTTCGTGCTGTGCTCGCCGTCTTTCCTGCGCTGCACGGCGGCAAGCACAGCGGACGGGCTGCGATGCCCGGCAAGCCAAGTTGAACCATGGTCAGTTTGGGTGGGTTGCCGGGGTTTCGTATCCCCCGACCGGGTGATCTTCACATCCTGCCCCTTCACAGTGCATATACCTGCGTGAAGGGATGGTGTCTCCGCCGGCTCTGGGGAGCCGGCGGACGCACGGTCGGGAGCGGCGCGTGCGTGGATCGCAGCCCACCCGGGCCTTCCCGGCCCACGCGCACACCCCCCACCTCCCGACCCGGCCGGCCCCTCGCCCGCGGCCGGGAAACTCACAGGGGATGAGGCCTCCCCGCGTGGTGACTTCCCGGACTAGACTCCCGTCATCGAGCGGGCCTGTGCCCGTGAGGTCTCAAAGCCCCTCCCGGGCCGGAGCGCGGTTGTCGGCAACCACCCACCCTCCAGGACAGGGGAGGGGCTTCCTCACACCCCGACGGAACGCCCCCACCCCGTCACCGACAGCGCACATCTAGGCCACACTCCGTCAGGCTTTGGCCACTTGCGGATCGAATCCCTGTCAGTAGGGATGGAATCGTTCCAACCCACCCACCATCGATGCCACAGTGGCATCCCGCACCACTGGGCCTGGCAGCCAGAGACTGCGGGACCACGAGGGCCAGGTACTGCGAATACCCGGCTGAACGAGCACCCTTCCCGATCTGCCGGAGGAGCGGAGACGCCCCGATGTCCGCAGAGCCCGCACGTCCCGAGCCGCACGCCGACGCCGGCCCGGGACGTGTCATCGCCTTTCGCCGCCCCCGCCAAGGCAGGGAGACGCGCGTGCCCGACCAAACAGGCCCCGAACACAGCGGCCCCGACCTGACGCCGGAGCAGAAGCTGGCCGCGACCGTGGAAGCGGTCTTCGCCAGCCACCGCCGCAGCCTGACCGACTCCGAGACCGCCCTGGACTTCACCATCACCCTCGGCATCGTTATCAACGCCCTCAAGGCCGCCCTGGCGCAGGGCAAACTGACCCCCGAGGAGTTCAAGCGGCTGAACGGTCTGATGACCGGCATGCTCGAAGCACCCCGACTGCTGGCCTGAATGTCCCAGTACTCCTGGTAACCGTCCACCTTCACAAAGGTTGTGAAACGGTAACAGTGGACACCCGCTGTAGATCGTTTGCGACAGTCTGTTCAACCCCCGCCCCAACCGTGGCACGATGGGGCGTCCGGACACACCCGGAGGACACACTTCCGGCCACCCGGCGCGCGCCCCGCACCCCACTACGGACGTCCCGCGCCCCCCGGGCAGGCCACTCAGGGACGGGGACACGATGGGCCAAGACGCAACCGGAGCCGCCTCCCGGGCATTCCGCCTCCTCAACAGCGAAGACCTCCGCCAGCGCCCCCAAACCGCCCCCGCCGAACGCCGCACCACATCCGCCGTCGCCGGCGCACCCCTCGACCTCGACCTCATCGACTACCTCGACCAGCACGTCCACGACGTCATCACCCACACCCGCGCCCTCGCCGACGACCCCACACCCCTGCCACGACAGCGCGAGGGCATCTACGACTGGTACGTCGAAAACACCACCACCGCCGACGAAGACCAACAGCGCCTCAGAGACCAGCGCATCGAACAGCACCGCCTCGAACACGCCATCCGCCTCGGCGACTACAACGCCATCCGCAAAGAGTTCTGCCCCAGGTGCGGATGCCTCGGCCTGTTCTGGGAAACCGGATCAAAGCGCGCCGTGTGCAGCCAGAAGCGTTGCCGGACCCCAGACGGCATGGCTTCACGCTGGACACTCGCCCGGCTCGCCGCACAGAAGGCCCACCGCACAGAAATCTGGCGCCGCAATGCAACCTGACCGCCCGCCCGGCGGTCTACATGGCAACATCACAACAGCACACGAACGTCCCCGCACCCCGGGCGCCCCGAGCGTCCACCCGTATCGGCTGCTGGAGCTGCGAACTGTAGCCGCCGTCATGGGAGGCCGACCATGGCCGCAACGCACTACAGTCCGCTGCCCGTTGAGATCGACGACCCGGTGACCTACGAAGAGGCGTCCGCCCTCCTGGCCCAGACCGACCACAAGGCACCCGTGAACACGCTCCGCCGGTGGGTGCAGGAAGCCGACCTGAAGACCGTGAAGTGCGGCCGCCGGGTGTACGTGTCCTGGTCGGACATTCTGGAGGTCCACCGGGACCGGACCGCGGTCAAGTTGAGGGCGTCCTCGAACTGGCCCTGACTGTTGCGCTGCTGACGAAGCCCTGACCCCGATCCAGCTTGTGGGGTCGGGGCTTTCTCATGCCCGGAACACCCAACCCATTGCGACGTAATGGAATATGGGTTACGTTGGGTGTGTTGGAAACGCCACCCCACCACAGGGCAGGCGCAGTACACCCACACCACCCCGGAGCACCCATGGCCGTGATGACGCACGCCCACAACCAGGCCCAAGCCGACTACACGGCCCTCACCCTGGACGACCAGGACCGCTTCGACCACTACATGGAGTTGGCCGACGACCAGGCCGACAACGGCGAATACCTGGCCCTCATGCTCGCCGCCGCCATGGTCGCCGGACTGCGCATCCCGTACGGCGGCCACATCCGCCGCTGCGGCTGCTCCTGCTACTGCCCCACCATCTTCCCCACCAGCCCCGACACCCACGTCATTGAATACGGGCAGGGCTACAACCTCGGACGCGTCCAGTGCGACACCTGCGCCGACCGACACCGCGAAACCGCCGACTAGGCACCCCGGACAGGCCCGGCCGCGCACGACACCGCCTCTGCGCGCCCGGGCCGCACAACCACCCCACCCACGGCCAGGGGAGACCCGCATGCACGCCACCGCCCGCCCCACCCCCATCATCCCGCACGCGGCCGCCCAGGCAGCAGCCGACTACCTCGGTCTCCCCACCGGCCGCCTCACCACCCACAACGACACCGCGCACATCTTCGCCGACGACATCACCCACCTCCTCGCCTGGCGCGACGCCCTCGGAGGCGACGTGACCCGCCAACGCGCCGGCCTCGGCGTCACCCTCTGGACGCTGCGCACCCACACCGAACCCCGCACCGACGGCACCCGCACCCCGATCCTCGTCCACTGCCTCCGCCTCACCGACGAGCCGATCCACCCCACCCTCGCCGACGCCACCGCCTGACACCCGGAGCCCCCCATGAGCATCACCATCCCCGAGCCCGCCGCCGCCAACGCCAGCAACGGCGACTCCTACGACGCCGGCTACCTGGACGGCGAACTCGACGCCATCAGCAAACTTCCCGCCGCCGAAGCCACCGCCCGCGCCTCCATGGCCGACCCCTACGACCCCCTCTGGGCCCAGGGCTACGCCGACGGCTATCTCAACGAAATCCAGGCCACCTACGCCCTCGCACAAGAACAGGGGACCGCCTGATGCAGAACACCGGCGCACAGGACGAACTCGCCGTCCAAGCCCTCAGCAACGCCGGCGCGATGTGCGGAGTCTGCGGCGACGAACCCGGCGACCGCCGATGCCCGGACTGCGAGACCTGCCGACGCCGCTACATCGCCGTCCTTCGCGCCGCCGGCTGGGCACCCCTCGCCGAAGTGCAGGCCGAACTCACGGCCGTCAAGAACAACCTGGCCCAACTCGGTGGAGGCACTGTATGAGCGCCATAGCGCCCGGGATCCGCTCAATCAGCTACGGGGGGGGGCGTTCAGTCGACCGCGCTCCTCGTCCTCGCCGCTCAGGGCCGCATCGACTTCCCGCTGTTCCTTATGGCCAACGTGGGCGACGACTCCGAGAACCCGGGCACCCTCCGGTACGTCGAGGAGTACGCCCGCCCGTTCGCCGTCGAGCACGGCATAGAGCTGGCCCTGCTGGACCGCAGGAAGCGCGACGGGTCCACCGAGACGCTCATGCAGCGGCTGAACCGGCCCGACATCCGGTCCATCGACATCCCCGTCCGTATGGCCAACGGGGCTCCCGGCAACCGGAGCTGCACCGCCGACTTCAAGATCAAGGTGATCGGGAAAGAACTCAAGCGGCGCGGCGCAACCGAGGGTAGCCCGGCGGTGATCGGGATCGGCATCAGCGTCGACGAGATCCACCGGGCGAACAACCGGAAGGTCGAGCCGCACGAGGTCATCACGTACCCGCTCCTCGACCTCGGACTCCGACGTACCGACTGCGCCCGCGTCATCCGCGACGCGGGCCTCCCGGTGCCGCCCAAGAGCAGCTGCTTCTTCTGCCCGTTCCACCGCCCAGAGACCTGGCACGACCAGCGCCGCGACGAGCCCGAGCTGTTCGAGAAGTCGTGCCAGCTCGAAGAACTCCTCAACGAACGCCGCGACGAGCTGGGCAAGGACCACGTCTACCTGACCCGCTTCAACCGGCCGCTCCGGCAGGCGATCCCGGACGGCGTGGACCTGCTGCCGATGTTCGACGAGGCCGACGGGGACTGCGACTCCGGCTACTGCTTCACCTGACCATCCCTCATCCACCCCCCACCCCTACCGGAGCACCACCACACGCACCACCAGAACCCGCAGGACGGAGAACGACCATGCCCCGCACCCGAACCCGAACCGGCAAGCCCGCCACCCCCAAGCCGGCATCCAAGCGGCCCGCCAAGAAGACCACCCCGCGCAAGGCGCTCCCCGTCCGCCCACGCCCCTTCATGACCGACGTCCAGGGCTACGCCGTCCTCGCCGCCCGCATCTCCGGCATCACCACCCCCCACATCAACGCCTGGATCGACCACCACGACGGAACCGCCACCCGCCCCCTGGACGACGGCACTCTCCACTACCACCACAAAACCCGAACCCTCACCTGGCAAGCCACCTGCCGCATGGGCGCCACCCACACCTACCTCATCACCAACCCCGGCCTCGCCCACATGGCCCGCATGCTCGCCGCCCGCTGCACCCAAATCCACCACGACCTGGCCTACGTCGAAGCCCTGACCGCCGACGAGCAGGCCGAATTCGCGGCCTGGGCGGCACGCAGTCAGCCCGCCACGGAACCCGCCACCCGGCCCGTCCCTACCTGGGCCCGCCCCGAGATATCCGGCAACCCCCGCGCCCTCGCCGACACCCTCACCCACGCCACCACCAGCACCGCCGACACCGAACCCCTCAACCTCCACGACATCGCCGAAGGCCTCGCCGCCCGAACCACCGCCGACACCGAAGCACCCAAGGAGCACCCCCAGCCGTGACCGACACCCTGACCCAGGAACAGCGAGACCGCCGCTGGAAGCAGGCCCACACCGCCATCACCAACGCCCTCGCGGCCTCCTGGACCGACTGGCGACGCACCGGCCGCAAGCCCGACTTCACCAAGGGCGCCGACTACGCCATGGACGGCCTGGCAGACCTCGCAGCCGAGATCCTCTCCGACGGCACCATGATGAAAGCCCTCACCGTCAAGGACGGCGAAGTCTGCCTCGATCTGGCTCCCGCTACCGAGATGCTGAAGCTGTTCGTGGCCACCATGCGCGGCATCCTCCACGGCTACGGAGCCGAGAACTACGTCGAAACCGAGATGCAGGCCCCATCGGTCTCACTCGACCTGCGCGACGGTGACACCCCGTACGACTCGTACACCGTCACCATCCAACGCCGCGAACGCCCCACACCCCACGAGTTCCGTCAGCGCGCCGAAGCCCGAATCGCCGCGGTCCTCGCAGAATGCCAGGCCATCGAGAACGAAGTGCACGGCCAGCACGACGAGGACGACGACGGCAAGCGCGAGGCCGTACGCCGGATCCGCGCCGTTGCCCAGGAGGCCGCCGATGCCTGAGCAGCCCGCCGCCTACGAGACCACCCTGGCCGCGCAGCTCGGCACCCGACACCCGAACCTTCTGGCCACCGCCGAAGACGACCTCGCCCTCCTCCGTGCGCGCCTCGCCATCGTCGCCACCTTCATCCACAACCCCGCCCACGACCGGGCCGCACGCGAAGCCCTCGCCCACGACCTCGGACTCCCCACCCCTGCCCAGGAGAAGCCCACCCCATGACCACCGCCCCCAACGTCGTAGGCCTCGACACCAGCCTCACCGCCACAGGCATCGCCCACAGCAACGGATGGTGCAAGGTCATCGGCTACCAGAAAGCCCGCGCCAAAGACCCCGGCATCACCCAACTCCCACACCCCGCCCGACGCGAAGCCCTCCACGAACTCCTCCACGCCATCACCGACACCATCGGATGCCCCGACCTCGCCGTCCTCGAACTCCCCGCACCCTCCCGCAGCGGAGGCGGAGCCCACGAACGCGGATGGCTCTGGTGGCAGGTCTACAACCACCTCGCCTCCAACAACATCCCCGTCGGCCTGATGACCCCCAACCACCGCTGCCTGTACGCCACCGGCAAGGGAAACGCCACCAAGAACCTCATCGTCGACGCCGTCGCCCGCCGCTTCCCCACCTGGCCCACCGCAGGCGACGACAACGCCGCCGACGCCGTCATCCTCATGGCCGCCGGCCGCGACTGGCTCGGACACCCCATCACCAACCTCCCCAAGACCCACCGGGCCGCCATCGACAAGGCGACCTGGCCGACCCCGACCGGAGAAGCCCGATGACCACCGTCACGCCCCCGACGGGCCGCGATAGGAAACCCGCCGCGCAGGGCGGTCTTCGCGCCGCGCCAAGCACCGCGCCCGCCCACACCCCGGAAGCCGCCTGCACCACCGCCGACGGCGACCTGTTCTTCCCCATGGGCGGCAAACGCGAAGTCCGCGAGCAGGAAGAGCAGGCCAAGCAGATCTGCGGCAGCTGCCCGGTCCGGGCCGCGTGCCTGAGCTGGGCGCTGGAGAACCGTGAGGACGAAGGCGTCTGGGGTGGCACGACCGCGGATGAGCGTCGCGGCATGCACGGCCGGCGGCCCAGGTACGCGTTCCGGCGGAGCGCCGCCGCCTACATCATGACCCACCGGTTGGGCGAGTACCGGGAGCTAATGGGTCAGAACCTGCCGGTGCTGGAGGTTGCGAAGAGGCTGGGGACGAACGTGCAGACGGTGAACTCGGTGGGGAAGCGCCTGGCGCTCCTGGAGTGGGCGAAGGAGGTGCAGGCGGCATGAGTTCTCTGACCCCTGAGGAGCGGGGCGACCTCGCTGAGGAGTTGCTGCCGGTGGCCGCGCACCTGTCCGTTCTGGTGCATGGCGACGGTGGCCCGGAGGACGTCCGTGAGGTCATGGACGGTCTGTCGGAGACGCAGATGCGGGCTCTGGTCGTGGTCTTGGCCGGCATGGTCGACCCGGATCAGCCGGTGGGAAAAGCGTTGGGCTGGATCGAGTTCACCGAGCACGGTGCGCTGACGGTTCCGGCGTCGTGGTCCGAGGAGCGTTCGGTACGCGACCTGGCCCCGGAGGGCTGCGAGGGAGTCGACGATGACGACTACGTGGATCAGGTCGCGGTGAACCGGTTCGTCCGCGGATTCCCGGTGGAGGTGTCGGACGCGGAGTTCCTGGCCGGCGTGCAGCGCTGCGTGGCGTTGGAGATGACGTTGCCGGATGTGGACGGGCTGCGCGGGTGGCGGCCGCGGACGGCGGAGAACTGGGTGAACCGGCTGCGGAAGCGGTATCAGCGCAGCGGTCGGGAGTTCCCGTCGCTGGCGAAGCCGGGTACTCGGGTGTTGACGGAGGCGGAGGTGGTGGCGATCAGGGAGCGGTCCGCTGCGGGTGCCACGGATCTGGAGGTGGCGATGGCGTTCGACATCCACTACAAGATCGTGGCCGACATCTGCCGCGGGAAGAGCTACGCACAGTATGGGGGACCGCGGCGCGGGCGACGGGGCATCGCGGACAGGCCTGCGTCCCGTGAGTACATGTGCGGGCATTCGGAGAAGTCGCAGGCGGCTGGGTTCCAGCCGGCGAACGCCGTGCTGACGCCGGCCGAGCGCGACGACGTCCGGGAGCGCACGAACGAGGGTGAGGGCGTCCGGGAGCTGGCCGGCGAGTACAAGGTCCACACGAACACGATCCGCCGCTACGCGGCTTGAGACTGGAGTGCAGCATGAGCGGCGAGACCGTAATCACGATCATCGGCAATCTTGTCGACGACCCGGAGCTCCGTTTCACTCCGGGTGGTGCGGCGGTGGCCAAGTTCCGGATCGCTTCGACGCCCCGCACGTTCGACAAGCAGACGAACGAGTGGAAGGACGGCGAGTCCCTGTTCCTGACGTGCTCGGTGTGGCGTCAGGCTGCGGAGAACGTCGCGGAATCCCTCCAGCGCGGCATGCGCGTCATCGTGCAGGGCCGGTTGAAGCAGCGGTCGTATGAGGATCGGGAGGGGGTGAAGCGGACGGTTTATGAGCTGGATGTCGAGGAGTTGGGCCCGAGTCTGCGGAGCGCGACGGCGAAGGTGACGAAGGCGAGCGGTTCGGGGAAGGGGAAGGAGGCGTATCAGGCGGCGCGTGCGCGGTCATCGGAGGAGGGGCGGCAGGATCCGTGGGCGTCGTCGGGTTTGGCTGCTGAGGCGGCGCAGGCGGGCGCGTGGGGGGATGACCAGCCTCCGTTCTGAGCAGGTGGGATGAGGGGTCTGGCTTCGGTCGGGCCCCTTTGGCGTGTCTGAGGTCCCCAACCCATTGCGACGTAATGGAATATGGGTTAGAGTCGTCTTATTCCACCACCCCACCCAACCACCGGGGGACCCCATGCCGCGCAGCCTCACCTACCCGACCGCGCCCCTCCCGGCCGCCGCCCTCCACGCCATGGCACGCATCGAGTACGCCCTCGCCGCCCACCAGCGTGAGCTGACCGCCAAGGTCGCCGCGACCCTGGGCTTCCGGAAGGGGTGGACGCCCAACCGGCACCTGGGCGAGACCCTCACCAACGTGACCGCGTGGACCCAGTACGAGCTGAACGCCGTGTACGAGCGGACCGGCGGCACCGTCCAGCGGTCCACGGACGGCGGGGACTCCACGTGGAACGCCACCGAGATCACCCTCACCGTCGACGTGCCCGGCATCGGCCCGGTCCGGGTTTCCACCGACTGGGACGAGGAGTCCGGCGGCCGTGACCTGCCGCTGATGCAGGCCATCCCCAACGCCACGCTCATCGCCGCCTGATGGGCTGCGACTGCGGAGCCAGCCCCCGAGAGGTCGCCGCCGGCATCCACTACCCCGGCTGCACCACCAACGACGGAACCCCGGACGACCCGTCCGACCACTACAACCACTGACTGGAGACCTGGCATGGCGGACGAAACCGTCGAGAAGAAGGCCACCATCACCCTGGACGCCGCGAACAGCGACCGCCAGTACCCCGCCTACCAGCTGAGCATCAACGTGCAGACCAGCGAGACGAGCGGGCACGGCTATCGCCTGATGGGTCCCAAGTATGTCGGCGGCAGCCGGAACATCCGCACCGTTCAGCTTTCCCAGAGGGACGCCGACAAGATCCGCGCCATCCTCGACGAGGTGTTCCCGCCGCAGCCGGCCGGGCCCGTGGTGACCGCCCCGGAGTAGCCCGCGCCACGGCCTCCCACGCCCCCTCTGGGAGGCCCTCCGAGGGCCGCGCAGCCCCCATCCCCAACACCCCGTCCGGGGGGCTGCGCGGTCCCCCCACCCACGTACGGGCCGCCCGCCACGATCGCAGCCGGGCGGGCGGCCCACCCTCCAACCCTCCCGGGAGACACCCGACATGGCCCTGGACGAAGACCCGAACGCCCCCGGAACGTACTGGCACCAACTCGCCCAGGACCAGCAGGCTGGCACGTTTTGGAAGTGCCCGTGCGGCGAGCGGAATCCCGGCAGCTACGACACCTGCCACTTCTGCCAGCGCGCCAACCCCACCCCCGAACCCCAGCCGACCCGGCTTCCGGGGACCGTGTTCGCCCCGGCCCCGGGCGACATGGAGGCCTGCTACGACGGCGTCCTGGTCTCGTCCCTGGGTGAAGGGGAGGAGGCCGTCGCCTTGACCGGCGACAAGCGGCGGTTCACGCCCACGCTGGCCGACGTCGGCGGCTTCGAATGGGACGACGTGCCCGTGTTCGAGATCGAAGAGGACACTGTGGTTGCTCTGACCGCGGACAGGCGTACGGCGGCCTCCGCTATGACCGCCTACTTCGTCCTGGTCCTCGGCATTCACGACACCCCCATCATCGGCGCGACGCCCGGTCTGCGCTACGGAGTCGGGCTGTTCGAGTGGGAGCCCGAAGACGCCGACACGCCCTGGACCATGCGCCTCGGACAGCAGGGCAACCACCACGCCATACCCGTCCACTACCTGAACCTCTGGCCAACCCGCAGAAAGGCCCACATCCGCATGAACGCCACCGCTGTCCCGCAGGCCGTCCCCGGCCGGCGTATCACCTACACCCACCCCGTGACCGGCCAGGTGCTGCCCGGGACGATCGCCTCCATCGACGAGGGGAATCTGCTTCGTGCACGGTTGGACGGGCACCGTCTGACGATGACGATCACGGACACGTCGGACCGTGTCGCATACCTGCCGGAGACCGCCACCCTGCCCGTCCCGGTTCCGGTGGGACGGTTCCAGCCGATCCCGGAGGAGATGCACGCCATCCGCGCCGGCGTCCCGCTGACGGTCGTGAACGCCAACGACCTGATCCTCCTCACCACCGACCCGGAGGACGCGGTCGCGGCCGCCACGGCCTACCTGCCCGACATGGGATTCGACCCGTCCACCGTGGACTGGGACACCCTCGAGCAGCGGTGGGCGCTGTTCGAGTGGCCCGAGGGCACCACCGTGCTGACCTGGAACCTGACCTGGGGTGTCGAGACCGACGAGCAGGCCGTGTCCCTGCACTTCCTGCCCGAGCCGCCGTCGGCCCCCGTCGCGTGAGCGCGCCGACCGTGGCGGGCCCGTCGCCTTCGGGTGGCGGGCTTGGCCCATCTCCGGAGTGGGAAGACGTCCTGGCCGACATCGGGGACCGGATCCGAGCCGAACGCCAGGCCCAACGCTGGTCTCAGACCGAACTGGGACGCCGTGCCGGCCTGGCGCGGAACACCGTCAGGCGTCTTGAGGACGGCGAGTCCACGCTTCGGTGCTTTGCCTTGGTCTGCAACGCCTTGGGTGTGGACATGGGTTTCCTGCTGTCCCGGGAGTGGCGGATTCCGAAGCCGGTGCCGCGGTTGGCCCCGGGTCAGGCACGCGTGCTGCGTGCCGTGTCGACCGGGCTTCCCCTGACTGCGGCTGCTGCGGAGTTGGGGATGCGGCGTACCGCGTTGGCCGCCCGCATGTCGGAGATCTACCGGCGGCTGGGGGTTGCTGATCTGCCGTTCGGGGAGCGCCGTTCGGCCGCTGTCCGGGTGGCGGTAGAGCACGGCCTGATCGACGCCGCCTAACCGTAAAACGGGACATCTTAGACACCGCCACCGACGGGCAAGACCGATCACCGCCCGGGAGGGCTCCGTGTACCTGCTCCTCACCGCAGCCCTCGCCGCCGCCATAGGCATCGGCTGGGCTGCCCTCACCAACGCATCCGCGATGCCGTGGCTGGCCGTCATCGGGCCCGCCCTGATAGCCGCCGTCCTCGCCACGGCCGCGGAACGCGCCATCCACCACCTCCGCATGCGCCGCACCCGAACCCACCGCCGCGCCCACGCCAGGAAGGCCACCTGATGCTGACCAACCTCCTCGTAGCCGCCTACGGAGTGCTCATGGCCGTGACCACCCTGCTCGGGCTGACCCAACGGATACCGGTCAGGCAGTACGCGGCCACCATGGCCATCCTGAACGCGCTGGCCGGCGTGCTGTCCGCTGTCAGCGGATGGACCAGCAACGTCTACATCATGGCGGCCGCGACGGCCCTGTTCGCGTGGCTGTGGTGGCACAGCGGCGGCGGTGACGGCACCCGGCGCCGTCTGCGGTCCTGGGCCGGCCGCTTCCAAGGCGTGCGCCGTACCGCCCCTCAGGGGGCGTGATGGCCGGGATCCGTATCAACTGCCCGTCCTGCGGCCGCAGGGTCACCCTGTCCGCGGCCGGCCGCCTGTCCAAGCACGGCCACCCCGACTGCGTGCGGTCACGCAGGTACCTGGGCCGTATCTGGCCTACCAAGCACTTCGGGCGCCGCGTCCAAGCCGTCCCGGGACCCGACATCTGGAACCCCACCCAAGGAGCAGCATGACCAGCCAGACCGCCATCGAGACCACCCCCAGCGGGCAGAGCAAGCTGACCACGCCGCAGCTGAACGGGCTCCTCCACGCGCATTTCATACGGCCCGAGGACCGGCTCAGCCACGCTGGTGCTGGGGCGGTGTACCTGACCGAGGTGACCGCGCCCGGGACCTCCGGACGCCGCGCGGACGCCGTACACATCGGGCTCTGGCAGTCCCGCGGCGCTGGACGGATCGACGTGTGCGAGCTGAAGACGTCCCGCGCCGACTTCCGCCGCGAGCTTGAGCAGCCCGCCAAGGCGGAAGCCTGGTGGCCGTACTCAACCACCTTCTCCATCGTCTCCCCAGGCATCGACGTCACCCCGCCCGATGAACTCCCAACCGGGTGGGGGCTGATGGTGCCGAACCCTCGAGGCGGCCGCCGCTTCAAGACGGTGGTGAAACCGGAGGAACGGGACCCGAAGCTGACGATCGGTCTGCTGATGACGCTGCTCAAGAACACTGAGACCAGCCGCGTCAACGACCTGCGGTTGCAGGAGCAGCAGATGCGCGAACAGTTCTACGTTCAGTTGGAGAAGGCTCGCCGGGAGCGCGGTGTGGTCTCCCCGGAGCAGGTGCGCCGCCTGGATCTGATGGAGCGAATGGAGAAGGCGATGGGCGTGCGGCTGGGCGAGTACGCGTGGGAGGACCAGCTCGAGCCGGAGAACGCTGCGGAGGGATTGGCGGAGTTCATGCGTGGCCACGCTGCGCAGATGAAGGCACGCGAGCGGGGCCAGCAGCACGTGCAGGAGTTGGAGCGGATCGCGGTACGCGCGGCAGAGGAAGCGAAGCGGCTTCGCAAGGCGCTGGAGACCAAGGGAGGACAGGCGTGAGCGAGACGACCGAGCTGGACAAGGCGCGCCGCTACCTGCGCCCCGTTGCGCGGATCCAACTCCCCAACGAGCCAGACCTGGTCCACCTCTCCATCTACCAGTGGCTGGCCAAGTGGGAGGAGTGGGCCACCACCTTCGCGCTCTGCGGGGCTTCCGCTGAGCAGGGCGCGCTGCCCGAGGACACGGAGGTCACCTGCCCGTCCTGCCTGGCGTACCGGCCGACGTATGAGGCCGCCCTGGAGAGGGAGGTGGCAAAGCGGGAGCCGATGCCGCAGACGGAGCTGAACGAGCAGGTTCGGGAGGCGGTGAAGGCGTCGGGGCTGAAGCAGACGTGGATGGCGGGCCGGCTGGGTGTCAGCGAGAAGCATCTCAGCCAGCTCCTGACGGGTCGGATGGTGATGACCGTGTATTGGGCGCAGCAGATTCTGAATCTGTGCGGGATGGAGTTGGTCGTCAGCGTGCGTCCGAAGCCGGGGGTGCGCCGGTGACGGCGGGGAGGTCGGCGTCTGCGCAGGCCCGTGCGATCCGTGCGCGGGCCCGGCGGGGTGTGTGCCGGCGTGTCCTGGCCCTGCTGGGCTGGAGCCGTACCGCCCGTCGTGCGGACGCCGTGGCGGCCCGCTGGGAGAAGGGCGCCGCAGCCGAGGCCGCCACCGCGCGGATGCTTGAGGCGCTGCACCGGCAGGGCTGGCATGTCCGCCACGACCGGGCGTTACCCGGCTCGAGGGCGAACCTCGACCACGTCCTGATCTCACCGTGCGGCACCGCAGTGGTCGTGTTGGACACGAAGCGGTGGCATGCGGGGAAACCGACGTGGCTGGTCCGCGGCCGCGTGTACTGCGATACCGAGGATCGGCACGGGCAGGTGGAGGCGGTGGCCCGGTACGCGGCCCGTGTCGGGCGGGTGCTTCAACTGCCGGCCGTGTCGGTGTTTCCGCTGCTGGTCGTGCACGGTTCCACGGTGGCCGGCGGGGAGTTGGCGCCGCACGTGGCTGTGAATGGCTGGCAGGGCCCGGTGTACGTCCTGTTCGCGGACCGGCTGGTGCCCCGTCTGGCGGCTGCGCCGAAGGGCGTTCGGGACCCGGCCCGGGCGGCTGGTGTCGCTCGGCGGGTGGATGAGGTGCTGCGCCCCTACCAGTGATCCGTTCCCAGGCGTACGGTGGCTGCACCACCTGGGGGGCACCGCAAGAGAGCCCGTCACCTGTTTACGCAGGTGACGGGCTCTTTTTCGCGTTCAGCAGCGTCCGTCGCGGCGTGACGCAGCCCCGCACGCTGGCGGGGCTTCAAGGTGGGGGCGGTCAGGCCATCCCGCATTTAGGGGCGGTGCGCGCGATGGAGATCTCGCGCGCCCTCTCGATGAGGGGCAGGCATGATCCTTCAACAGCCCCGAGGCTGATCTTGTCCATCGTTACCAGCTCCCAGCCCGATGCCGTGGACCTGAGCAGCGCCAGGGGCGGGTGCGGCAAGGACGGGACGACCCGGAAGGCGAACCCAGGAAACGGGTTGCCGTCCATCCGTGCCGGGCGCGTCTCGTCGGCCAAGGCGTCCAGCACGTGTGCGACGCCGCCCGCAGCGCCCGCGGCGTCATCAGCAGCGAGGCGCAGGTTCATCCAGACCCTTCCCTCCAGCGGGTAGTCGCTGTTCTCCCACACCAGGTTCGGGGGGTGGAGCGTGCGGGCCCAGGCGTGCATCTCTCGGTTCAGGGCGTCCGCCCCGCTCTCGCCCAGATTGCGGATTTCGTGGGACGCATCGCAGAGCTCCGGGCCCCCGCCCTCCCTG
This sequence comes from Streptomyces sp. NPDC002623, assembly GCF_053592635.1. Taxonomy (NCBI): domain Bacteria; kingdom Bacillati; phylum Actinomycetota; class Actinomycetes; order Kitasatosporales; family Streptomycetaceae; genus Streptomyces; species Streptomyces sp. NPDC002623. The sequence continues at coordinate 53,601 of NZ_JBSFWB010000033.1, forward strand.
CCCCACTCCAGCCAGTAGCGGATGACCCCGGCGTTCCCCTCGCGCGCCTGGTACTCCGCGAGATGCTCGCGGATCATTTCCTCCTTGACGGCCTCGGCTTCCTTCTTGATCTCGACGAGCTGACGCGTCAGGCGCTCCGAGGTTTCCTGCAGACTCTGCAGCCGTTCCATGTACTGGCTCACGACACCCCTCCATATACCTACGAAATGAACCCGCGGCAGATCCTTCGCGCGGGCTGCCCGCTCATGCCCGCGCGTCAGTCCTTGGGCGTGAACCTGCCGCCCGTCCCGCGCGTCGCGCCGTGCCGCCCCTTGCCCGGCCCCGCCTCGCAAGCAGCCTGCACCTCACTCGCCAGATACTGCGACTGGCCACGGCGTCCCGGCTCACGCCCCTGCGAGACGATGCCCCACCGCGACAACTGCTTGCGCGCAGACCCGGTAGCGGACGGCCCGCTGTAGCCGAGACGCTCCGCCACCATCGAGATCGTCCACAGCTCGCCGCCGCGCCCCGCACAGTCCAGCGTCAGCGCCGGGCACTGCAAGCCGAGCTGGCCGTAGCCGGCCACCCACTCCCGAACCAGCCTCGGGTAGCCGTTCGGCAGACCCTTCCCCTTCAGCGCCTGCCAGGCGTCCTGATCGTCCACGTCGGCGAGGAGGCGGACCAGGATGCGGCCGAGGCGGATCATCCGGTGGCCGACCGCTTCCGCCTCGTACAAGTCCTCCGCGCCCAGGGACAGTTCGATCAGCGGGCTGTAGCGGTCTGCGCCGGGCGGGTACAGGCAGGCGATCGCGTCGCCTCGGCGGACGCGGCGGACGGTCTCGCACCACCAGTCGGTGGCCGGGTCGATGCCGTGGCGTTCGAGGTCGCCGAAGTCGTCGGTGTCGTAGCTGGCGGACGTCTGGACGATGACCGGGATGTCCTGCTCGGGCATCGGAGGAAGCGTGTGCATGGCGGGCTCCGTCGCGGGTCGGGTTAGCGGCAGTCGCAGGTGCGGGCGTCAAGCCCACAGGTGGGGCACTCGCCGGGGCCGAGGCGTCGGGGCTCGCAGGTGAGGGAGTCCAGCTGTCCGTAGATGCCGCCGGTGTAGCCGGCGGTCAGGTCGCTGTAGACGCCGAGGCTCTCCAGGGTTGCGAGGTCGTCGGATGCGGCTCGCTTGTCGTGGTGGGCGCGGGTGGCTTTGTCGATGGCTTCTTGGGCGGTGGAGCCGTCCGAGTCGCAGCCGGTCCGGTAGCCGTTGGTGTACTCGTAGGCGTACCAGGTGCCGGTGCCGTAGGCGGGGGAGATCTGGTGGTGGGCGCGGATGGTGGTCGTGTCGTCGATGCGGATTTCTACGGGCTCGTGGGAGGTCACGGCTGCCTTCCTGATGCGGCGCTGGCCGATGGCGATGCGGTGGGCGAGGGAGGCGGTGTCGATGATCCAGCGGCCTGCCTGCTTGAGGGCGGCGACGGCTCCGCGGCGGCACCAGGTGCGGATGGTGTCGGCGGTTACGTTGGCCTGAATGGCGGCGGCGGTGGTGTTCATCGGGTCCCCCTCGGTTCGATGACTCCATAATGCCTCACTGTGAGGCTTTATGGAAGGGGGTTACCTCCAACGAGTGAACAGCCGCATGAAGATGGAGGTCAGGCCCCTACTTTGCGGACGCGCGCAAGGTTTCTCGACCGACCTCCCGCCTCCAGGCTCGTTTCTCCCGCGCCCGCTGCGCCTTCCTCGACCGGCCGGTGTCCGCGCAATCTGGGGCTGCCGAACCCCCGACGGTCAGACCTTGCGCAGGATCCAGTTGGCGGCCATCTGCTTGAGACCGACGGCGTCGAACTCGGTCGTGTACTTCCCGGCCGCCGTGGCGGGGACGGCCCCGCGGTTGGTCGAGCACATGATCGGCTTGACGCCGCTGGCGTTCTTCACGCACTCCTTGTTCTCGACCTTGCCGTTCTTGTTGACGTCCGTGTTGGCGTGGTCCAGGCCGAAGATGTGCCCGATCTCGTGGGTGACGGTGTCCTTGCGGTAGCCGTCGTTCACCGTGGCGTTCGTGGAAAACCAACTGGCCACGGTCCAGTACTCGGTGTCGATCAGCACGTGGCCGCCCCACGCGGACCGGTCGGGTATCTCGTAGCAGGGGCGGGCCTGGCTCATGCCGCTCTGGCCGGTGGGCCGGTAGGTGTAGTGGACGACGATGCGGTGCCGGGTCGGGCATGCGGTCGGCTTGGTGGTGTCGAGCGTGGTGCTGATGGTGACCTTGATGCCGGTAATCGCGGTGAACTGGGAGACCGGGCCTTTCAGGTACGGGGTCAGCCGGGTGCGGGCGGCCGCGTTGGCGAAGACGATGGTGTACGGGTCGGGGCTGATGCTGTAGATCCCGAACGCGGTCGTACCGGCCTTCCACCCCTTCCCCGAGTAGACGGGCGCGGTGGCGGCATGGGCGGGTGTCGTGGACGCGGCAAGCAGCGCGAGGACGGCCACCAGGGCCGCGGTCAGGGACGTGAGGATGCGGCGCAGGCTGGGGCGCGAAGGGGAGGAGGGCATGCCCTTCAGCATGGACACGAATCCGGCCCGCGTTGCCCCGGTACGGCAGGCGTTGGTGGTTCCAGCTGGCGTTCGAACGTCAGCGGAAAGGAGGACGCGCCTTGGGTCTGGCCCCGCTAGTCGCCGAGACCCCTGGCCCAAAACTGGCTGGGACCATGGACGGCGGCGTCGGTCAGCTTGGCGATGGCGCGGTCGATCTCGGTGTCGTCGCCGCTTCCGATCGCGTTCCAGAGTGCGCTGAATCCCGTGCCGTTGCGGCGGTATACGACAACCTGGGTGGCATCGTGGTCGGGTAGTGGCCAGGCCGGGAGTGTGGAGAGGCTGAGGCTCGTGAGGTAGTCGAGCGGGGGCATCCCGGACCGCTCTGCGAGTGCGGCCCGGATTTCCCCTGCGGTAGACACAACGGCCGCGTTTCCCACAGCGTTCATCAGGTTGATGGCTGCGGGAGCATTCCTGTCTGGGCGGTACCTCTGGCGGGCAGACCATGTGGCGCTCGTTCGACGGGCCAGCTTGCCCCCGAGGGCGACGAGTTGTTCGGCGTCTTCGCGAGTGGCTCGGCCTGCCGCGACGGCGCGGCCGAGACGGGTGGCCTCTCGTAAAACATCCACTCCGGTTGGCTGAGTTGGCATGCGAGTTCCTCCGGTCAGTGACGAGGGCGTGGTGTTCACGGTAATGCTCTGGACGTGCGTGTGGCCCGGCCTCACCGGAGGACCGGACCACACTGGACCCCACCGGCAACGCGGATTGCGGCGGGAGCTTTGGCTGGCGTCGCCACGGGGGATGGGCGGCGCCAGCTCCAACACGGAGTCTGCCACGCCCCACTGACAGCAGGCAGGCGTTCAGGCCCACTCGAAGCCGACGTACTGGTATCCGGACGGTTCGTCGACCTCGCCCAGGGCCAGCTTGTAGCCGTGCTTCATCGCGATCAGATCGGCCTGCTTGATCAGGGGCAGGTCGATGTACCGGGGGTGTGGCAGGGTGTGGATGGCGGCCGCGATGGTGAGTTCCTGCTCGAGGGCGCCGCATGTCATGCCGGCGACCACCGCGGCGTCGTCGAACGGGCCGCCGTTGCTCTTGGCCAGGACGATCGGCATGACCATCTCGTACTGGGCTTCCTCGGACTCGCTCACCGGGTCCTCCTTTTCGGGCATCCGGCATCGTGGTCGGGCGGGTAGAGCTCGAAGGTGGACAGCTGGATAACGCCCCGGGCACGTTCGTCGTGGGCGCAGCGCGGGCATTCGGTTTCTTCCGGCACGGCTGCTGTGGGCGCGGTCGGGTTCAGCAGGCCTGCATCGTGGAGGGCGCCGAGCGCTCGTCTGGCGGATGCGTCGGGGTAGGCGGGCGCGATGTCCGGGTCGGCGTCGAAGGCGAAGCTGCGCCCGCGGCTGACCCACTTGGCCACGGTGATCAGGGCGTCCCAGGCGGTCAGGGGGATGCCGCGTAGGACGATGCTGGGGTATCCGTCGTCCTGCATCTCGATGCGACCGATGCTGATCGTTGGGGCTGGCTTGGCCGACTCGGGAGCGAGAGCGCAGATTCCCCACGTGTACGTGTGCTGGTCCCGGCAGGCACGTGCGCAGCCTGCTTCGGGCCAGTCCTTCGACGCCATCAGGGACCGTCCAGGGCCTTGATGGTGGCGCACGGGTGGTGGACGTCGTAGTTCGGGTAGTCGCCCGCTGAGCAGTGCTCGCAGGCCCCCGTTTCGACGTTCCGCACGTGCAGGGCACGCACTCGGTCGGTAGCAGCCAGCAGGGTGTCCCGAGAGGGCTTGACGTACGGCTTCCACCACTCAGGCGGCTCGACCAGCAGAGGCGTTCTCAGCACGTTCAGCGCTGCGCCTGTGCCGAGCTCATCGAGCTGCTTGTAGCCGTCGGCGTCCAGGTCGAAGGCCTCGTACACGATGACGCGGGTCTGGTCGGGGCCGGCCTCGATGGTGATGTCGGCGTTCACCGGGATGTGGTTGGGGACGATCCCGTTGGCGATGAGCCAGGCGCGGATGGCTTGCTGCCGTTCGGACACCAGGTGCTTGGCCATCACACCACCTGGGCCAGGTCGGACAGGGCCTGGTCCCAGTCGGTGAAGCGGATGCCGCGGTCGTCGATGTAGGCGACGGCAGGCAGCTTCCGGTCGGTGACGAGGAGGGGGCCGACCTCGTTCCAGAACTCGCGCTTGGGGTGGGTGGGGCCGTCGACGTCTACGACGGTGTCGAATCCGCGTTGTGCGAGCCAGGCGGCGACGTTGGTGGCGTCGCGGGTGGTGTGGATGAAGACGGCGTACGTCCGGGTGAGCTGCTCGAGGGCTTGGAGGGCGCCGGGGAGGGGCGGGTCGTAGATGGTGCCGTCCTGCCAGCCGCGGGAGTACTGGTGGATGACGCCATCGAAGTCTATGGCGAGGGTTTTGGGGTGGGAGCTCATGGGCTCTACCGTCCCGCTCATCCGCGTGCCGTGTTGCCCCGGTTCGGAGGGGTGGCCCGGCAGGGTACTGGGGGTACGCCTGCCGGGCCGGCTTTCAGGGTGTCAGCCCCACCAGGTGTCCAGGGGGGTGACGGCCGGTTCGGTGGTGCGGACGGCCGGGAGGGTGGTGTCGTCGACGGTCACCGCGGTGGTGGTGTCGTCTGCTTGGGCTGTGGTGGTGGTGAGGGCGGTTCCGGTGACGGTGGCGGCGGCGAGGGTGAAGCCGGCCAGGGCGGTACGCAGGCGGTTCTTCATCCGGTGGGCCTTTCTCTGGTCGCAGGGCGGATTGAATGCTGATGGGGCGTCTGGCCCGGTGTGTCGTACTTGTGTCCGCTGCGATCCCTACGGTCCGTGGGCGCGTTCTGGCAGTGGACGCGCGGTGGGGTTGTGGGGAGGATACGAGTACGAGCGCCGGGGGACGCCCCGCGGTTAATCTGCCTTAGTCTGGCCGGGCGATCAACTGTTCGGTGTCTGCGTGTGTGTGCATTGCATGTTGGTGCAGTGGTGGTGTTTTCGAAGCGGGGGATTTGGATCGTTGGCCACACATTTCGATAAGGGTGACTCTGGGTGCTTGTCGACCGATGCGGTGTCGGCGTATGCGCTGATCGCGGCGGGTGAGGATCCGACCGAGCGGGTGCCGGAGGCGGTGGAGGAACTTGAAAGTTTGGGCGTCGTCGTTCGTGATCTTCGTTCGGGTGGTCGTCCGGTCGCGCTGAACCCGCGGGACATTCTCCGCAGGCGTATCCAGGTCGAATTCCAGAATGCTGAGGATTGCCTTACCCGAATGCGGGCGCTGCCGGGCACGGCGTTGGCGTTGGAGGACGCTTTCGAGCGGTCTCAGCTGCACTCCGGGGGCAGGTCGGAGTTCATACCGAACCCTGTGGTGGTGAATGCCCGTCTTCAGGATGTGGTGGGCGCAGCGCAGTTCGAGATCCTCGCCGCGCAGCCGTCAGGGCCGCGCACGGTAGAGCACCTCGAGGGGGCCCGCGGCCGCGACAACGGGGCCCTGGACCGCGGCGTCGCCTTGCGGACCCTGTACCTGGACACCGTCCGCGACAACCACGTGACGGCAGAGCACGCCAGGATGATGGCCAACCGGCCCGACGGCCGGCCTGCGGAGTTCCGTACGCTGCTCGAGCCGTTCGAGCGGGCCATCGTCATCGACCGCCGGACCGCGTTCATCTCCAACACCGTGGTCCAGGGCGGGCACGAGAACGCCGCCTGGCAGATCACCGACGGAGCGTTCGTGGCGTACATCGTGGCGGAGTTCGAGGCGCGTTGGCGGCGTGCCGACCCCTGGCACGGCGAACTCCGGGCGCGCGGCGGGGCCAGCCAGACGGTGGACACGGTGTCCGGGGCCGGCGGGGTACGGACGACGAAACGACAGCGGGAGATCCTCCGGGAACTGTCGGCCGGACGGAACCAGAAGGGCGCCGCACGCCGACTGGGGATCTCACTGCGCACGTTCAACGGGGAGATCGCAGAGCTCCGGGACTTGTTCGGGGCGGCGACGGTGGCGGAGCTGACGTACAAGTGGGCGTCGTCGCCGGACCGGCACGTCGACGACAGCGAGGGCTTATCGGACGATGCGGCAGCATAGGCTGCCTACGCCCGTGTGAAAGGACCCTGCCCATGCCCGCCGCGGCCAAGCCGTCGCATCTGACCTGCCGTACCTGCGCTTCCACCGTGCCGACGCCGGAAGAGTTGCAGTGGGCGCCGTTGTGGGATGCGGGGTGGCGGTGGCGGGGCGAATGCCGGGGGAGCAAGAAGTTCGTTCCGGACGTGTGGGTGTTCTCCTGCCCGGACTGCCCGTCCGTCCTCGAGGCCTCGTAGCCGGTCAGGACGGCCGTTCCCCGGTCGCGTTGGACGGCTGCCACCCCTTGAGTTCCGCCAGCTCCCGCTGCGCGGCCTGGAGACGCTTCAGGGCGTCCGCTAGGTCGGCCCGCAGGTCGGATCCGCCCGTGTGCATGCGCCCGTAGCCATGCGCCACGTACTGAAGGTCGGCGATCCGGGCGCGCAGCCCTTCGGGGTCGCGGTCTTGCCGGAGCTCGGCAACCGTCGCCTGCAACTGCTGCATCTGCTCTGCGGTGGACTTGGTGGCGTTCTCGCGGCCGCGTTCGTATCCCCTGCGGAATGCCTGCCGCACCGCGTCCCTGCCCTGGGCTGCCCTGAACCGCTGCCATACGGCGTTCACGATGCTCCAGGACGTGACGTTCTCCTGGAGGAGGCGTTCCACATCGCGCTGCGCGCCGGCGAACTGCCTGGAGCCGATCGGTTCCTCTTCGGCGGTGCTCACTGGCTGCCTTCCAGGTCGGCCCCACCCAGGACCAGCCGAAGGCGGGCCCGCTGCGGAACGGGCTGCTTCCCGGGGATCGGCCAGTCGTCCGCGCGCACGCCGTACACGGGCGGTTCCCACTCCGGCCATTCCTGGTAGTGCCGGTACAGGCGAACCCAGTCAGCCTCGAAGTAGCACGCCATCAGACCGCCCGCGTTGGGCACCGGATCGGGTGCAGCGTCGTTCTGCGCCTTCACCTGCTGCTGCACACGGACAGCGTGGTCGTGGTGCCGCGGGCAGAACCAGTGCCAGTGATACCAGCCGGTTCCGAGCTGCTTCTCCAGAACTCGATGCTTGCCGGCGGCACCGCAGACGTTCTCCTTGTTCCGGTAGTCGTCGGCATCCCGCTTCTCGCGCGCAACCCGCTCGGGCAGGGTCCACTGGTGGCCTTTCCAGGGCTTCTCCTTGTAGGCGCGAACTCGCGGTCCGACGCACGTCCGATTGGACGGGTCGTAGCCGCCGGGCATCTGATCGGGGGCGATGTACCGGGGCGTGTCGTGCTGGATCAGATGGCGGACCCGGTCGGTGTAGCGGGAGCGCGGGGCCGGTGCTCCGAGGGCCTTCCGCAGGTTGCGCCACTGCTCTTTCGGATCGTCGGTGCGCTGCATGGTGATGACGTACGCGAACGCCAGGAGGAGCTCTCGAGCGGGCCCGTCTGCCCGGTCGTCATGGTAGATCTGGCTGGCCATGTCGGCGAAGCTCTGTCCGCCGCCGCGGCCTCCGGTCTTCGTCTTCGGGTCCGCTGGCACGGACTGGTCGGGGACCAAGTTGAGGGCTCCCACGTCAGTCCCCCTTCCGGCTTCGCCCGCTGTACCAGGGCAGGGCCAGCCCGTCGTTCTCCGCCCTCGGCACCAGGTGCAGGTGGAGGTGGAACACGGACTGGGTGGCCTCCCTGCCTTTGCTAGTGATCAGGTTCATCGGGCCGCGCATCCGGTGAGCCAGCATCGACGCCTTGGACATGGTTCGGGATGCCACGTACTCGGCGTCCGCGAAGTCCTCCACGTGCGTCTTCGGAATGACCAGCGTGTGGCCTTCAACGACGGGGTGCAGCGGCACAATGGCGATGACGTCGTCCCACTCCCGCACGATCGTGGCCGGGGCCTGTCCCGCGACGATGTCACAGAAGGGGCATCCCGGCTTGGTGACGCGGTCGGACAGTGGGATCAGGCCTTTGTTGTAGCTGGGGTGGTCGGGGTTGGCCAGACAGTTCTCGGGCTGGCCGGTGGGAGCGCAGTGCCAGCAGGAGTGTGAGGTGGCAGAGATGGTCATGCTGCTGCTCCTTCCGGGAGATAAATGCGGCGTCGTACGGCGGCCAGGTCGTCGTCCTGGACGGTCCACAGCCCGAGCTGGCCGCGGACTCCGAGGACGGGGTGGAGGATCGGTCGGACGTTGTCGAGCCGCCAGTGCCACAGCTTTCCGTCGTCGGTCTGGGGGAAGCCCCACGGTGCACAGCAGCGCGGGCGGGCGGCCTGGTGGCACGAGATGAGGTCGGCGACGGCGATGAGGGCGCCGAAGTGGCGGGGCCAGTTGCGGATCGTGTCGGTGGGGAGAGCGTTGGCGTCTTCGGCGAGGCCGGCGTGGATGAGGATCGTGGTGCCGAGCTGGGCAGCCGGAATAGGTCGGGGCCGGTTCTCGATGCGTTTCGGGCCGTGAGCGATCGCCGCTCCCCACGGTTGACGTACGGTCAGGGCTCGCATCAGGCGCGCTCCTTGCCCTCGAGAACGTAACCGTTGCACCGCTTGGATCCGGTTCCGGTGGTGTCGCTGGCATGCAGCTGTGTGACCTCGATGGCCCGGCGGCGGATCTCGCGTCCGTTCTCGGTGAGGGTGACCACGTCGACCTTGCCGAATCCGTACAGGCCAGGTGTGGTGATCGGCTTGCCGACGACTTTGATGCGGCGTGGCTCGGTGTACGGGTACGGATCCCCGACGCTGCGGTAAATCTGGCCTGGCTGGATCATCCTGACTCCTTGTTGTCCAGGGCGTCGATGGTCGGGCACGGGTGGGGGATGTACGCGACCCATTCGTCGCTGCGCGGTCCTGTCCGGCGGCGTACAGAGCACTCCTGGCACCAGGTCTGCCCCATGTGCTGGACGGGCGCGTGGATGTCCCTGACGCGCTTCTTCGCGGCGTTCAGGTCGTCGGCGAACACGTGGATGGATTCGCCGGCCAGGTACCGGCACTGGCGGATCGTTCGGAGGATGGCGACGACGTCGACTTCAAGCAGAGGGCCGGCCAGCGCGGACCAGGCGACGAACTCGATGGCGTCATCGGTGTAGGCCTGGTCGGCGAGGTCGCGGCGGGCGCGTTCGGCTTCCTTCTGCCAGGCTTCGGCCAGCTTCGTCATGGCGGCCAGGCGCTGCTGGAGGGCGTCGGTGGGGCCGGTCTTGGCTTCGGCCTTGTCGGCTCGGTCGAGGGCGTAGGCCAGTTGGATGCGTAGGTAGGGGGCGTCGGCTGCGTCCTTCTTGGCGCGCTCCTCTTTAGGTAGGGCGTCGCGTTCGGCGTTGAAGGCCTTCATCTGCTCGATGTGGTTGGTCACTGAGATGCCTCCGTTGTCCGGGCGCGCCAGGCCTGGAACTCGGACGGGCCGACGTTGTGGTCGCCGGGGCCGTCGTAGGAGGCGTGCGCCCAGTACTTCTCGAACGCGTCCAGGACCTCGGCGGCCAGCGCGGCCATGTCGTCGCGGGCCTTGATCGCCTTCACGGCGTCGGCGTACGCGGACTGCTTCTGCGAGATCTTGATTGCGAACTCGCGCATGGAGGCGTGCCCGACCAGCTGCGGGCAGAAGGTGAGAGCGCCGTGCCTTCGGGCGTCCGCTACCTCACCGATCAGTTCGTGGGCGGCGTCCGGGCGGACGCAGTCGACGTTGGAGCAGGTGAGGTATCCGCCGTCGCCGATGAACAGGTGCTCGCCGAGGCAGGCGGGGCATCGTCCCTTGACATCGATCATGGGTTGGTCGGTCATAGGGACTCCAGGGTGACTTGCACGTAGAACATCGGGAGGGCTTCCTGGCCGGGGAGTTCGTCGGGGGTGGGTCGTACAGCTGCTGGGCGGGGGCTGGAGGGCCGTGTGGGGGTGCGGTGGCGGCGTGGGGTCGGGGGGTTGCGTTTCCGCTCGCAGACGGGCCCGTAGCCGGTCGGGGATGCCGTCTTCAGCCGGCGGCCGCACCCCCTGCACCGCGGCGTCACCGGGCCGCCTTGGCCGCCAACCCCAGCAGCACGGCGGCGTGGCACAGGTCCGGCTGTCCGGGCTCGGGCAGGGGGCAGGTGCAGGCGAGGTCCTTGCCGCGCAGCGTGTGGAGGTCGGCAAGGACGCGGCGGCGGTCGAAGACCTGCCGGCCGATTTGGTAGGTCTCCTCGTACCAGCCGCCTTCGGTGCCGACGCGCAGCCACTCGGCGTAGTTGGAGGCGCAGGCGCTGCGCGGGTTGTCCATCTCGGCTTCGATGGCGTCTTTGATCGTGAACGGGTTCCCGAAGCGGGAGGGCCGGCTGACGATGACGGCACCGTTCGGGTTGTCCGTGGCGGCGGCGAGCGTCCAGCCGGGGGTCCGCTTGCGCTGGATTCGCTTCGGCATGTCAGGCCTCGCAGACGTGGTCGTCGGCGCTGAAGGGCTGACCGTCCTCGTCGTGCAGGACCAGGCCGTCGTCCTCGTCGTACCAGCCGTCACCGCTTGCACCGCATCCGCCGCACTCCCACCGTCCTGCCAGGCTGATTCCGGTGGAGCCTCCGCTGATCGTCATGTCAGGCCTCCTTGCGGGTTTGGATGTGGCGTACGGCGGTCCGGCCGGCTTTCACGGCCAGGGCGATGGCGCCGGCCGCAGCCAGCTCCGCGAGAACCAGGGCCTGGACGACCAGCCAGCCCGGCCAGTCGTTCACGGCTTCGGCTCGATGGCGTAGCGGTGGTGCGGGCAAGTACGGCCGATTTCCCATCCGCTGATCTGGTCCACGGTGTCGTTGGGCCCGCAGTAGCGGGGGGTGACGAACTGGCGGGTGAACGGAATGCAGTCGCAGTTTTTGCCGCCGAACTGGTGCTCCACGGCGTCCTCGTTCGGGCAGTCGCAGCCGACCTGTTGCGCCTCCTTGCCGGTCTGGGCGACGACAGCGGGCGCGGCGTCGGGCTGCTCGACGGAGTAGGTCGTGGTAGCCCGGACGAGCCGGCGCTGGGTCGGCGTGCCGTCCTTCCACGTGGGGCCGATCCGCTTGGCGTGGGCCAGGGCGTTCACGGCGCGGTCGCGGGCGATGTACCGGGTGCCGGGCACCCATTCGTCGGCGAGCGGGTCGTGCAGCTCTGCGGCCCACGTGTGCTCGGACGGGTGCGCCTCCGTCTCGGGCTGGGGTGCCTCGGCCAGTTCGGCCGCCCGTTCCCGGATGGCGTCCCAGGGCGCTCCCGTCCCGAGGCCCAGGGCGAACGACAGGGCGAGCCGGTGCGCCTCGGCCACCTCCTCGTCTGTGGGCTGCCTGGGGGCACGGCCGGCGTCGTAGGCGGCCAGGTTCTCGTGTGCGACGGCCAGACGGGCGCAGTGCACGCACGGCTTGCCGGAGGTGTCCCAGACGCCGGGCTTCTCGTGGGCGTGGCGGGGGCCCTTGTAGCCAAACATGTAGCGCAGGTCGTCCGCGAGGGCCGCTTCCCGGAGCAGCGTGGCCCGGTCTGCGGACGGCGGGACAGGCACGACGGCGGGATCGTGCAGCCGCGCCTCCTCAGCCATCCACGCGGGCCAGCCGTCCGGGCCGTCCGCGAAGTACACGTCGACCTTCCCCTCGGGCTGGACGCGCTCGCCGTGGCGCATCCACCAGCCGTTCACGGTCGCGTTGACACTGGCGGGCTTGCCATCCCGGGCCGCGCTGTAGACGAGTTCGACCAGAACTGGGCTGACGCCGATGCCGGGGGCGTAGCTGCCGTCCATGTGGGATTCGTCGATGACCGGGGCGCTGGTCACGCCGTAGCGGACCTTGTGGCAGTAGGGGGTGCGGGTGGGGTGGGTGCTGTCCGGCATGGGTCCTCCGGTGGCAGGGGTGTGGTCAGGCTCTCGCGGTTCGGGGGCGGGGATTGCCCCCCCCCGCCGGACGGACGGGGACAGAGGTCAGACCAGAAGCAGGTCGTCGTCGCTGAACGGCCAGGTGTGGTTGTCGTCGGGTCGGGTGCCGACGTGTCCGTCGGGGCCGCCCCACTCGTTGCGGTTGTGAGTGCCGCGCTTGTTCAGGCGGCGGGTGCAGGTGTGGCCGTCGCGGCTCATCAGCCCGCACCGGTCCGCGGGGATGAGCGGGTTACGGAACGGGACCTGCGGGCGCTCGAAGGTGATGCCGGCGTCCGCGAGGGCTTCCAGGTACTCTCTGATGGCCTCGTCGGCCAGGTCGTCGGCGCGCTCCTGCTCGATCTCGGTGAGCACGGCGGTGCCGGCTCCGGAGCAGGTGTCGTTTCGGGCGTCGCGCACGCCGGTGGTGCTGGACGAGTAGCGGTCGATGCGGACGGTGGCCCCGCAGTCGGTGCAAGTGCCCTCGAAGATGAGGGCGTGGTCGCGGCTTTCGCGGGGGAGGCGGTTCCAGGTGAGGGTGTGGCCGTTGGCTTCGGCGGTCTCGTTCATGTACTGCTTGCCGTCGGTCCACCACTGCTGCGCCATGTCGGCCTCCCCTGTCCTGCTGTCCCTTCCGGTACTGCCACTCTAACCCATATTCCATTACGTCGCCATGGGTTCAGCGACACCGGGACACACGAAAAGGCGGGCACCAACCGGCACCCGCCCTGAACCAGCCTGAAGCTGGCTAACAACTCACCGAAGATCCCCGACAACCTTCGCCACAATGGGGGCCGCATCCGCGTTGATGGCCGCGACCACTCCGGCGACAGCCTCCTGTGCCTCCTGCACCAAGGCCGCTCCCTCATAGGCGGTAGGGGTGATCAGGCCGGGCCAGTCGTGACCGGGCACCCGGACAGTGGCGGCGGCCAGAACCGACGGGCTCTTGCCGGGATCAGGTTCGATCAGTCCGAAGTAGCCGCCGCTGTCCCCCCAGGAGTGCTCCTTCTGCCAGTCCCGCCATGAGTATGGGAACTTTCGTCCGATGTCGCTGATGTGGCCGTGACGCAGCGGAACGACGATCTGGGCGTACAGGGATCCGTCGTAGTCGTCCCGGTGCAGGGTGACCCGGTGGAGGTCGGGGCGGATCCGTACGTACCCGGGGGCCATGATGGGACCGGTGGCCACGGCCCAGGCGTGCACGGCGAACTCGATCGGGTCCTGTACAGGCCGGGGGGTGTCGGTCCAGGCGTCACGGAACAGGCCGGCGTTCTGCCGAAGGTAGGAGCCGTACCGGGACTTCCCGTCGGAGGCGTTGTCCCGGTCGTATTGGCCGTCGATGGCGACGAGGGTGTGGGCATCCCATGCAGGCACTGGGGGTCCTTCCGTGGGTTGTCGGCAGGCGTCCAGCATGCCAGCGGCCACCGACAATCCGCCGGAGGTTGAAGCGAGGTGCGGGACACTGCCCGCCATGACCGAACTCCTCACCGCCCTAGCCGCCGGACTCCTCGCCGGCTTCACCGGAATGCTCATCGGCCGCCGCCAAGTCACCGACGGAGCCGCCGTCGAACATGACCAATGGCTCCGCGGGCAACGCCAAGAGGCCTACGTGGGCCTCCTTGATGCCTGGGACGCGACGGTCCAAGCCCTCGAAGACGTTGTCGCGGTCTGGCCGGATCGGCAGGAGTCCCTGGACCAGGGCGTTGAGGGATGGGAGGTGCAGAAGGCAATCTGCGACGACGTAGACGCGGCCGGCGGCATCCTGATGAAGCCGTTGGACCGTGCAGCGCTGCTGGGACCGGAGGGGGTGGACGAGGCGGTTGCTGCGATGGACGCCGCCTACGACGACGCGGCCACATACCTGAAGCATCAGGCCGGCCAGGACGGCCCAGACGACACCGAGCGAATGGCGTGGACGGGCTTGCTGACGCAGGCGCATCGGGCGCGCCGGGACTTCATGGCTGCGGCGAAGTTGGCTCTGCTGGACACGCCGCGCCCGGGCCGACGACTCCGCTGGCCCTTCCGGACGTGAAGCGGCCCCCGGACATGGCTGCCGGGGGCCGAACCAGCTCTTCCCCTACCGAACGGATACGGATCATGGGGGCGCTTCCGGAAGTGGCGCCCGCTCTCACAGGCACACGCCGAGCATGACACCCGGAACCGACAGACGTTGCCCGGTTCAGGCGGCCGGCTCTTCAGCAGAAGCCGCCATCTCCCGCAGCCGTTCCACCACAGCCCGGCAATCCCCAAGCGCCCGATGGCTCCCGCCGTACAGCGGCTGCCAGCTGTAGTTTCCCCAGTAGTCCGACCAGTCCCCGTACCAGTTGCTGTAGGGAATCATCGCGTCCTCAAACCGCATGCCATCCATCCAGGCAGAAGCAGACGATTCCGGCTCGGCGTGGCCCTGCTGCCGGTAGTACAAGGTCAATTCGTGCCTGATCCGGGCGACGTCGTACGGGCGGTTGTAGATCAGGCAGCGCCGGCCGTCCAGCGCGGAAGACAGGCGTACCAGCACTTCGCCGAAGGACGGCGCTTCGGAGACCGCGGCGTCGGTGATCCCGTGAATGTCGGTGGCCTCGCCCGGAATCGGCTCCCCCGGGTTCACCAGCGTGTCCAGGAGGATCTGGCCGGCCACGTCGGTCGCCGCGATGTCGACGATGCGCGCATCGTCCTCGAGGCCGGTGGTCTCCGTGTCCAAGATGACCGTGTCTGGGTCGGCCAGCACCTCCCTGGCCCACTCCTGGAGATCGCGTACTTCCTGCTTCCGACGATCCTCGGCACGGCGTTCATCCGCGGCGGCCTGACACCGCGTCTCCTCGTGCCACCGGTCCCACCCTTCATCGCACGGAGGGCAGCGCCGCGGGCCCGTCCACGTTCGATCCGCCCGCCCTGCGGCGATCTGCTCGTCGTCCGCAGTCTGAACAGTGCAGTCCGGTCCCCCCGGATATCCGGGGCAGGTCCGCGCCCACGCAGCCGCGCGTTCCGCCTCGAACTGCTTCTGAAGCCTCCAGCGCACCCAGCACGGAGCACACCGTGACTCCTGCTCCTTCGGGAGCGCGGCCGCGGAGACACGCCGGCACTTCCAGCAGGTGCGGGCCTGCAACGCCAGGCGCTCCTCGTGGTCCTTCACATCGCAAGCTCCACACTGGCGGTACACAACTTGCTTGCGGACCTCGCCGCACCTCGGGCAGGTACGCCGCCCCTGCATCGCCTGCTGCTGCTTCGGCGACAGCGGCCGCATCGGCGCCGCGTCGGCAGGATCGTAGAGCGGGAACTTCCCCCAGCCGTGCCCGCGCCGGTACATGCTCAGGAACCCGACCGGCTGCTGACCCTCCGCAACCTTCAACCGGTCCGCCTTCATCTGGGTCATCGTCCGCAGATGGGCAGGCACCTCGGTCGACTTGTAGACGGGCAGCTGTTCCGTGGCTGCGGTGGCGGACTCGGGCACGGAAACCTCCAACGGGGCGGGCACAGGACTATCACAGCGCATCGCACTGACAACGCGGGGCGAAACGAAAGGGGACCCGCCGGGCAGGGGCACGCGGCCGCACCACTGGCGTTCCCAGGTACGTGCCGAGGCCCCGCACGGTGGCGGGGCCTCGGTTTCCTGCGGTCGGGGCGACAGGGTCCGCGTTCAGGCCGTATCGCGGCAGCCTCGCCGATGCGCCCCGTAGGGTCGGACCGGCATCCCATCCCTGGACGCCCCTGTTTTTTTTATGTGGGAGTTCTGCGGCGCAAACGCCTACACGGAGTCTAGCTGGCCAGGTCCTTGTGGTTGCCTACGTGCCGGGCCCGCGGGACCCCGGAGAACTGGGCGGACCGGCCGGCCGGGGCCTGGCGCATCGTCCGCTCCGCTGCCTCCTGGTCCGCCTCGCCGACGGTCACCACGTCGACGTCCGTCCAGTAGAAGTCCAGCATGGTCCGCAGCGTCGTCGGATCCTGGTTCGGACCGAGGGGAACGGTGAGACGGTCCAGGAGCTGCCAGAGTTCGTAGTCCTCCTGCCCGGCGATCTCACCGGACTTGGCGTGCATGGCCTGGTGGCGTTGCACGGCGACCGCCAGCTTGCGGAGCGTCTCGCGGGACTCGTTCAGGTTCAGGTGGTTTCCGGCCCGGTTCCGATCCCTCTGGATCTTCGTGACTTGTGCGATCGTGGCCTGCACGCGCTGGTGGAAGGAGGCCGCCTTCCTGCGCGACGTCTCGTACTCGGGCAGGGTCTGGAACCACTCGCGCTTGCCGGCCTCCCCGCGGCGCCAGCAGTCCTGGTGGAACTCCTCGCGTTCGGACTTCTTCTTCCGCAGGCTGTTCGCGGTCCGCTGGTGGATCTCCCCGAGCGCCTTCCGGGTCCTGCCGATCAGGGCCTCGGACATCACCTGCTCCCATACGGCCGGGTCGCGGTGTCGGAGGGACAGGTTGGCGATGAGGAGGGTCTCGTACTCGGTATCGCTGAGGGTGGAAGGGGCGGGTGCGTCCACTACTGGCCTCCAAGCCGGTGTTGGGCGGTGATGGGATCCATCGTGCGCGTCGTGTCTGGCGGTGTTCCCCCGGCCGGATGTGCGTGGGCCCCGCCGGCCGGGGGCGACGGCGGGGCCCGGGATGATGGTCTGGCTACCTCCTGACGTACGAAACGGCGGTGATCAGCAGTGAAAGCAAGGTGGCCAGACCGGATACCTCCTCAGGCGTCAGTGTCTTGACGACGGCAGTGCAGAACATGAAGGCCAGGATGATGTTGGTCGGAAACTGGCCGTTGTAGCGAACGTATGTAGTCACGAGCGTCCCTTGCCTGGGCGGTTCGTCGGGTGGGCGGACAGAATGCTGGCAGCCCGAAAACGCTCGCTTGGTGGGTAGTTGGAGGGTGAGCCGGACCCCTGCTCTTGCTGGGCTTGGGGGTCCGGCGCCCACACGAAAACACTAACCCATAGTCCATTACGCCGCAATGGGTTCGGGGTTGGCTACCCCAATCGGTCTACCACCGGCGCTGAAGCAATGCCCTCAGCGCCAGCCACGCCCTCGCTGAGTTCGGTCAACTCCTGGCGTACCTCAGCGTGCTCCGCGGTTCCCACCAACGCTGCGGACAGCATCTGTGCAATCGGATCCGCCGTCGGGTGCTCGCCCCGCTTCACCGAACGCAGCCGCAGCAAGCTGACCACGTCCCAAGCCCGGTTGTTCGACTCCCGTACCGCCACAGCACCGTCCCGGGCGCGCTGAAGAGACTTCAGGAAGTCCACCAGGTCGTGGGACTCCAAGTGCGCCCGCACCTTCTCCTCCACCACCCCTGGCGGGGCAGGCTGGGATACAGGGTCGTCGTGGTGCCAGTCGCAGTTGTCCAGCGGGCACGCGATACACGTCCAGCCAGTGCTGAGGAATCCCTTGGCGGTGTAGTGCGGCGCCTGGCCGCGGTCCGCCTTCCACAGGCCGGCATGCTCGGCAGCCTGCCTCTCGGTGCTGCTCATACCCTCACGTCCTTTCGGCAGTGTCGGCACAGATCCGATCCGGGCTCCAGAGGCCGGCCGCAGAAACCGCCCTTGCCCTCGCACTCACCAGGCAAGGCACCAGAAAGAACCGTATCGACCGTATACGGAGCAGGGGTGGGCGTCGCGGCGCTCTTCGAGAACGGCTTCCACGCAGACTGCGCGCTTTGCGGCGGCGGACCGGCCAGGGCCTGCTTCAGCCGACCGGACACAACCGCGCCCACCGTGGTCTTGATCTGATCCGGCAACGGACGTCCAGCAACTACCTGGCGCAGCTGATTGTGCGTCCAGCCTTCCAGCAGCATGCCAGCCACAGCCAACCCCTGATCCTGGAGCGTCTTTCCCGTCAGCAAGAACTCCGGCTGCTCAGCTCCGATCGCCAACAGCAGGTCGACGCCCGGGTTCCTGACAATCTGACGAGGAATCTGCGACCCGTCCGTCCCTCCATCCCCTGCCGCTGCCGACTCCTCCGGGACGGAAGGACGGCTAATGGTTCTACCTGGTGGATCACTAATGGATTGCAGGTCAGATTGACCTCTCTTACAGGTCAGATTGACCTGTCTGTCAGAGCGATCTGACCTGTGGGCCAGGTCAGATTGAACTGTTCGCAGGTCAGGACGCTCCGAGGGGTACAGGTCAGATTGACCTGTCAGCAGGTCAGAGGGCTGCTGTGGGGGCATCGGGGTGTCGAACGACAGACGTTCCACCTCGTTGTCGTCGTACGCCTTCCGAGGACGCCCCATGGATGCCAGCAACGGAAGGTTCACGCGGGCCAGATTGCTCGTTTCGGGCCGACGGATGGACCTCACCAGGTTCTTGCCGATCAGCTTCTTCTTCGTACGGCGCACGGTGCTGACCGACGTCCCCGTGTCTTCGGCCAGACGGTCCTCGCCGGGCCAGCAGTAGCCGTGCGGGTCGGTGTAGTTCGTGTACGCCAGAAGCAGAAGCTTCTCGCCGCCATCCAGGCCGTCGGCTGCAAACACCATGGCCATGTGCTCGACACTCACCGTGTCGCCCCCAAGCCATGAGAGTGATCACGACGGGGGCACCTATCACGAGTCTCGTGATGGTGGGTATTCTCCTGCATAGGAGAACCTCACTTCGAACTCAGTGGATCTTCTGGTCCGGCGGATTGGCGTCCGCAGGGTGTGCTTGACGGCCGGCGAGCGCTGCGACTCCCGGCCGTTCGGCGTTTCCGGGCTCAGGCTGCGATCTGAGCTGGTCGGGAACGCGACCTATGACTTGTTCGGCCCGCGGCCGCCTCGAGGCGGCCCTTCCTTGAAGTACGCCAGGAAGGCACCGGTTTCCATGGTCCGGGCGTTCCCCACCTGCACGTACGGGAGCCTTCCGGGTTTCTCTCCGAACGGCCATCCAGTGTCTGTTCGGGCGATGTACCGGAGGCCATCGGGCGTGATGCTGTCCACGAGGCCTTGTTCGATGAGGAGGAGCGCTCCGGTGGTAAAGGTGACGAATGGTGGCTGTGCTTCGGTCACCGAGCATCACCGGTCGAGACGAACTTCGATGTTCCCGAAGTTCTCGCTAGGGTTGGCACGTACGGTTCCTTCCTTCACCTGGGGAGTTCTGTGCAGCCGGTACGTATTCGCAGTACGCCGGCGTGGAAACGGTCGACGGTCTTACCCACCGTTCGGCCGTTTCTGCTGATCAGGGCGGTGAACGCATGAACCCATCCTCTCCTGTCACGCCGCGAGGGCGTTGATCGCATCCACGGTCTCGATCGCCGTCTGGTTCCCCGCGTACCGGGGTGCGCTGAGCATCCCCGCCACCCGGTCCATCCGCTTCACGATCCACGAAATCTGCTCTTCCACTGGCAACGACAGCACCGCTGCGAGGGCATCGGCCGCGCCCTCCACGTCGTCGAGCTGCACTCGGGCCGTGGCCAGGTAGATGTGCGCCAGGCGCTCGTCGTCCAGCGACCGTTCCGCGGCCGGCCCGGACTCCCACAAGGCGATGGCCTCGAGGGCTTCCCGCTGTGCGCGTTCCGCGTCGTGGCCGCCTTGCAGCCAGATCAGGCTCGAGCCCGCGTAGTACGACTGCTTCGCCCGCGAGAACCCGAACAGACCTTCCAGGCTGTCCGGCCTGCGCATCCGTTCCCGGGCCTGCTCGGCACCGTTCAGCGCGGCGTTCGACGCCCTCGAGTCACCGAGGTTCGCCAGGCACTGCGCTTCACCGCACCGCAGTCGGGCCTCACCGGTCCCCTGACCGTGGCCGACCCACTGGTAGCCGTCCTGGATGTACTCCAGCGCCCGCCCGTAGTCGCCCTGGAACCGGGCGATCAGCGATTTCGTTCCAGCCACCCAGGCAGCCAGCTCGGCGTCTCCGGCGAACTCCGCACACCGGCCGGCGGCCGTGGCGTGCTCGAGGGCTTCGTCCGCGTCGCCCATGTCGAGCAGCGCGTACGACAGAACCCCAGACAGACGCCCTGCCGTCACGTACAGATCGGACCGGTCCTGTGGACGGTGGTGGCCCGACCGGATCCGCTCGAACGCCTCACCGCGCAGGGCGTGCGCCCGGTCCATCATCGGCGCCGGGGGAGACGCCAGGTAGTCGACCGCCGTGGCGGACACACCGTCCTGGAGTTCGCCGATGTCCAGATCCGCCAGCGCGGTCAGATCCCGGGACATCGCCAGCGCAGCAGCGCGCGTGCGGTGAGAGACCGCAGCCTCCCTACGCTCTCTGTCCTCCCGATGCCACTGCTCCACCAGCGCGCCGTTCGCACGGGTCGCCTCGTCCGCGGCCTCAGCCACACACAGCGGAGTCGGCCGGCGGCCGGTCTCGAAGTTGTGCAGCGACGTCCGGTCGTAGCGCACACGCTGCGCCAGATCAGCCAGGGACATGTGAGCAGCCAGCCGCCACTCACGGAGCAGTTCCGGGAAGGTCGTCATGCCGTGAGTCTTCCTCCTCTCGCATCTCGTTGGCAGGGCTTCGCGCCCTGTTCGCCGTCTTTGTCTGTTGGCAATCCGGAGACGGGCTGATTGCCAACAGCAGCCTCAACTCTGCGGGTCCTGTCCGGTGCTGGCATGGAGTCAGCACTGATCCAAGTCCTCAGGAGAGACCACCGTGGGCTCACGCCTCCCCGCCTTCCTTGTCCCGGCGCCGCTCCTCGCGCTTTGCGAAGTGGACGCCGTGCTGCGGGCGGCGGGCGTCGAAGTAGGCCTTCACCGGCTCCCAAGGAAGGAAGTAGTAGCGGCCGATCTTCTGCCAGTTCTCCTTGGGGACTGGGAAGTCCGGGTCACCGTGAGCGAGCTGCTGAACCCGCTGCTTGCTGAGATCAACGCGTCTGGCGATCTCCGCGAGCGTCACCATTTCTGGCGGCCTCCCTTCCTCGGTCTTCTTCGGCACGTCTTCATCTTGCCCCATGATGTTGACCCAAGTCTATATCAGTGGTCTACTGGAGATACAGCGCGACCCCGACCCAGCTTTCGCCGGACCGGGGTCGCGTGTCCGGAGCGGTGTTGCTGCACCGCGAAGGACTTGGAACCGCCCTACCTGCGCTATCAGGAGGCTGATCCCGTCATGAAGGATCGCACAACAACCCTTTCCAGGGCACCGCACCCTGCCAACAACGTCCACCAGGACACGCCGGATTCAACGGTCACTCAGATCGGTCCGCGTACGCCGGGCACCGTGTACGACAACGCCGCCGGCCTGTTCCAGGTCCGCGCCGTGGTCACCGACCGCACCGAGGCCCGCCGGATCCTGCGGCGTAAGGCCGCCACGTTCGCCGTCCTCGTCCGCGACCTGCACACCGGCACCGAGCACTACACCGGAGCCACCTGGACCGGATCTGACCGCGTCCTTAAGGCGGTTGCGTGATGTCCGACTTCGACGAGCCGATGCCGACCGACGACGAGCTGCGCGCCCTGGCGCTCTACAACCACCTCGTCAACCTGTCCCCGGACAACGGCGACCGCGCCCTGATGATCACGCTGCGGATGCCGGACGGCCGCCGCATCGGCGACGTGTGGCTGTCCGCCCAGTACGTGCAGAACCTCATCGACAGCACGATCGGCATGGCCCTGCTGGCCAACGCAGAAAACCGGCTGGCCGAAGCCGAGGCAGCCGCAGAGGAGCCGACGGCCGCGACCCTCCCGACCGCCCAACACGAGACCCCGCCCGGAGACTTCTCCGCAGCAGCCGTAGCCCAGTGCAACCCGGCCCTCTACGCCGACGTCACCGACGTGTTCCTCCTCCTCGACCCCCGCGAGATCACCCGCACCGTCCTGGACCACCGGCAGGTCGACTTCCACACCGTGGTCCGAGCCCTGGACGAAGCATTCGGTGAGATCGCAGACCCGTACGCCGACGAGGACGACACGGCATGAACGCCCTCAACGACGTCTTGGACGACCTGAACGGCTTCGACTGGATCCCCGGCATCACCCAGATCCTCGACGGGATCCGCACCATCCAGGACGCGGCCGCCGAAGGCGGACTGTCCCTGGAAGCAACGCAGACGCTCCTCGCACTGCTTGGCAACCCGGACGGGCCGGACCTCACCGAGGCCCTGGCCGTCCTGGCCGCCACCGTCACCAACCCGACCACCAACCCCGCCCTCCACACCCTCGACGACGACACCGCCAAGGCCGTCCAGCTCCTCGGTGAGCAGCACGCACGCGACGACGCCGACTACGCCATCCGCGATCACACCATCGAAGCCGCCGCTCTCATCAGCGGCATCTGACCCCGACGGAGGACCCCGCCATGAGCACCGACGACGCCATCAAGGCCGCCGCCACCGCGGTCCGCGCCCACCAGACCGCGCCCGACACCGTGACTCTCCGTGACATGCAGGACAAGGTCCAGCAGGCCCAGAACCAGGGCGTCAGCCTCCAGGACATCGCCAACGCCAACCAGGCCTGATCCGGAAGGAACTCCCGTGCCTCGAATCGACCAGACCACCGCAGAAGAGATCGCCCACCGCGTCACCCTCGCCGACGGACGACGGGTCATCTCCCTCACCGGACCGGACGAAGCCCCCGGCAACCAGAACGAGGAAGTACGCGGATACACCCACCCGGACGGCACCGGGTTCGTCGTCACCGGAACCGCCTCCTAACCCCCGAGACCGGGTCCGGTCGGGAAGCCCCCGCCCGGCCGGACCCACCCCCCCCGTCTGGCCCTGCCCGAGACGCTGCCACCGGCCGCGCGTCGAGTACGACCAGCCCCCACCCGACCACCACCCAGCCGAGGACAACCGT
Organism: Streptomyces sp. NPDC002623; assembly: GCF_053592635.1. Classification (NCBI taxonomy): domain Bacteria; kingdom Bacillati; phylum Actinomycetota; class Actinomycetes; order Kitasatosporales; family Streptomycetaceae; genus Streptomyces; species Streptomyces sp. NPDC002623. The sequence goes on from NZ_JBSFWB010000033.1 coordinate 76,608, forward strand.
GAACCCCAAGACCAAGAAGACCGCCCTCACCCTCACCGGCGAGGCCCTCCTCATCGGAGTCTGCCTCCTCGCCGGGCTGGCCGGCTTCTACCTGCTCCTCGACTGGAGCCAGTGGGCCGCGGCCGTCCTCGCCATAGCCACCGGCGTCGCCGCCGACCGCGTCGCCAGCCCGGCCCTCACCGCCATGTTCATCACGTCCACCGCCACCGACCAGCAGGACAAGGAGACCGTCCGATGACCGGCCCCCAGCAGCCCATCACCGACGCCGAAGCCCGCGACCGGGTCTTCCAGATCATCGGCTCCGACATCCCGCCCGGCACCTCCGCCTACACCGGCGACTGGCACCAGGCCCTCAAGGACACCGCCCGACGCTGGGCCCCCACCCGCAGGCAGCGCCTCGCACGCCGCATCCGCAACGCCCTCCACCTCGCCGCCTGACCCCGGAAGGACACCGAACGCCATGGCAACTGCCCAGGAGACCACCACCGCCTACCACTGGGTCATGTCCATCCAGACCCGCAACGGAATCCTCAACACCCGCGACGCGGTCGTCGACGTTCCGGCCGGCTTCACCCGCCAGCAGATCTTCCAGTTCGTTTGCAACCAGTTCGCAAAGGACTACGGCACCCCGCTCACGGTCCTGTTCTTCGACCTTCAGCCCAACTCCCTCTGACCCTCGCCCCGTCCTACACGCCAGGAAGGACCCGCCCATGCTGCGCATCATCCGCACCGATACCCTCGCCGCCCTGCACGCCGACCGTGCCGCCCTGGAGGCAGCCCGCGCCGAAGCCGAGCAGGCCAAGGCCGCGGCCGCCCGCGCCACCGACACCGCGACCCGCGCAGAGACAGTCGCCAAGCGACAGCTGAGGGACCTTGCGCAGGCCCACGCCGACCGCTTCCAGGCCGAACGCGACCGGGAAGCCGCGCGATCCGAGCGCAACCAGCAGAAGGCCGACACCCAGCAGCAGCTCGCCGAGCTCCGTGAGGACCTCGCCAAGCTCCGCGACGCGGCTGCCGACCCCGAGACCGGCGAGACCGTTCGTGCCGCCGTCGCCTACCGGATCCTCCGCGATCTGTACGCAGACGCATGGAACGGGGGACTGCTCCCACGCCGCCCCTTCGATCTCCTCGCCATCGTCCTGGACTTCAAGACCGCCGACCAGAAGACGCCCACCCCCGAACCCGTTCTCTGACCACTCCATCCAGCCTCACCGCAAGGAAGGACCCGAGCCCGATGACCACCACCCCGGGAACCGAGCCGAACCGCCCCCAGGACGGCACCCTCGCGCCCACCGCGCCGGGGAGCACCCCCCTCACCCGAACCCAGAAGATCCTCATCGGCATCGTCGTCATCGGCGTCCTCACCATCGCCACCCTCGGATTCATCGGCTCCTACAACGCCGTCACCACCCTCGCCACCGCCAAAGGCTTCGGACGATTCGCCCACGCCTTCCCCATCGCCATCGACGCCGGCATCGTCGCCTTCCTCGCCCTCGACCTCCTCCTCACCTGGCTGCGCATGCCCTACCCCATGCTCCGCCACGGAGCCTGGCTCCTCACCGCCGCCACCATCGCCTTCAACGCCGCAGCCGCCTGGCCCGACAAGCTCGGCACCGGCATGCACGCCGTCATCCCCATCCTCTTCGTCGTCGCCGTCGAAGCCGCCCGCCACGCCATCGGCCGCATCGCCGACATCACCGCCGACAAGCACATCGAGTCCCCGCCCGTCTCCCGCTGGGTCCTCAACCCGCCCGGCACGTTCGTCCTCTGGCGCCGCCAGCGCATGTGGGGAATCCGCCTCTGGGACACCGTGGTCGACCTCGAGCGCGAGCGGCGCATCTACCGCGCCCAGCTCCGCAAGGAACACGGCCGGATGTGGCGCCGCAAGGCCCGCGCCGAACAGCTCCTCGTCCTGCGCCTGTCCGCGGACGGCATGTCCATCCAGGAGGCCATTGACCGGCCCCACCGCGAAGAGCAGAAGCAGGCCGAAGCCGAAGCGAAGCGCCAGACCGAACTCCGCGTGAAGGCCGAAGCCGAAGCCGAAGCGAAGCACGAAGCCGAACTGCGTCAGGCCGAAGTCGAAGCGAAGCGGCGGGCCGAAGTAGCCGAAGCCGAAGCAGCCGAAGCGCGCGCCCGGGCCGAAGCCGAAGCCGCAGCCGAAACGCTTCGACTCGAAGTCGAAGCGAAGCAGCGAGCCGAAGCGGAAGCGGCCCGGATCCTTGTAGCCGAAACCGAAGCGAAGCTCGCCCAGATCGCCCGAGCCGAGCAGCAGGCCGAAGCCGAAGCCGAACTGAAGCGGCAGCGCAACATCAACGAGCAGGCCGCCCTCCTGGCCGAAGCGGCACGTCGCACCCGGGAGCAGCAGGACGCGGAAGCCAGGCAGCGCCGCGAGCAGGAAGCCCGCGAGCGCGCCCAGCGCATCGCCGCCCGTGTCACCGCGACTTCGACTTCAGCTTCGGACAGCGCTTCGACTTCGGCCGTCAAGCGGACCACCACTTCGGGTTCGGCTTCGACTTCGGTCTCCGGCATCACCGGGCCCCGGGCGAAGAAGCAGGCCGAAGTCGAAGCCGTCCTCGCCCGCATGGTCGAAGCCAACGACCCCGAAGTGGTCTCCCTGAAGTGGATCGAAGAGCACTTCGGACTGAAGCAGACCACCGCCTACGACCGCCTCGTGACCGCCCAGCGGCTGTACGCCGAAGCCCAGAACCCGAACCAGACCAAGACCGCCTAGCCCGAAGGAACCCGAAGTGGACCAGCGCGTGTTCGGCCCGTACTACAGCACCCCGCCCGAGAACCGCCCGCCCGAAGCACTGATCGTCCCCACCCCCTGCACGCCGCGCCGACCGGAGAACCGGCAGACCAAGCGCCGCATCCTCCTCGCCGCACGGAACGCCCTCAAGAAGCGCATCAAAACCCGACCCTGATCAGGACAAACACCCGACAGGAAGGAGGCCAGTAGTGGCCCTGAACCACCAGGTCCAGCAGCGTGCGGCGTCCCCGGACGCCGTACCGGTGCGCCCCGCCCCCACCCCGCCGTACCGCAGGCCCGCGCCGGCCTCCCATCCGATCAAGCTCATCCCCTCCAGCCACCTGGCCCAGATCCCGACTGTCCTCGAAAGGAAGTGCGTGAGGTGAGTGCAGACACCATTCCCACGTTCACGCTGGACCCTTCAGGGACACCGGCGGACGCTACGTTGAGTGACAGTAGTGGCGGCGGGGCGGGGCGGGGCGGAAGCCAGAACGGCTCAGGAAGCCCTCTGGTCGTGGTTCAGCAGGGTCGCGGCGCTTCCCCGCCCCGCCCCGCCCCGGACCGATCTCGCAGTATCACGGACAATTCCCTGCGAAACGGATACGCGGCAATCTCACACAGCGTGAGCGGCGAAACGGCTGCAATCGGCCTCGGATTCATCCTCGGCGGCCCGATCGGAGCCATCATCGGCGGCACTGTCGCCCCTGCCGCGCTCGCCGCCCTGATGTGGCGCAGCAGGAACGCCGAGCATGACGAGAACAGCAACGACACCAACACCGGGAACGGCTCCTCGGATTCGTCCGGATCACGCGACCGCGCTGGCGGCCCGGGAGACCGGGGGCGTGGAAACGGCCGCGGCAACGGCGGTGGCGGGGGACGGAACAACGGCAACGGAAGCGGTTCGGGCGGCGGCCGGCACAAGGCGCCCAAGAGTCCCCGCAACGGTGCAAGCGGCGGCACCCAGAAGAAGCCGAAGACCAAAGACCCGATCGCCGACAAGCTGGGGAAGCTCGGCAAGGACCTGGCCGGCAAGTTGAAGCCGAACAAGGCCGAAAAGGACAAGGCCCGGAAGAACGGCAAGGAGGTTGGCGGAACCGACCCGAAGAGCAAGACCGACAAGGCGAAGAAGGACAAGACCGCCGCCCCGTGGACCAGCTCGCCTGACGGCCTCGACCCGAAGAAGCCGAAGGACAAGAAGGACCGCAGGCGCAATGCCCGGAAGGAAAAGGACGACGACGCCTCAAGCTGGACCGCGCGCGATGGCCTCGCCCCGAAGGGCCCGAAGGGCGGCGGCGATGACCTTCCGCCGAAGCCGGATTACGACCCGGACGAGTACGTCGACGCCGAGCTCGTGGACGACGACATGCCATCCAAGCCTGGCCGGGATCCCGGGCAGGTCATCGACGCCGACGTAGTCGATGAGGACCGCATCGCGCTGGTACGCGCCAAGCGTGAACGCGACATGCGGCGCCGCGCCATCTCCGAAGGCAAGAAGGCGGCCGAGAAGGCCGCCCGTGACGGCAATCTCGGCGACCCTCACCGGGTCAAGCTCGAGGTCACCCGCCAGGCCAACTACCGCATTGATCGCGAGCTGCACCACCAGAAGGAACGCCTGGCCCTGACCGCGGCAGCAGAAACACCGAGGAGCACCCCCGTGAACTATCCCGCGATCCAGGCCGCGCCGGCCGGTACCCGTACCGCCGACGTCGCCATCGCCCGCCAGGTCGACTTCCGAGGATCCACCGCCTACGCCATTCTGCGCGCGATGGCCGACCAGATCGCGCACGGCCTGCACCACGATGCCGACGCCGACATGGCGGACCACATCGTCGAGCTCACCGGCATCCCGAACATGTGCAAGAACCTGTCGGTCGCCGTTCAGGAAGCCGCCCGCGCGCTCGCCCGTACGGCACCTCTGCACCCCTCGGTCATCAAGCACCTGAACAACGCGGCAGTCGCAGCCCGCAGCGCCGGCCTGATGGCCGACAACATCATGATCGTGTTCGTGCAGGCGCATCGCGAGGACATCATCCGCGTCCTCGACCCCCGCATCGGCGAGGAACGCTGGAACCTGCGCAACGCCCCCGGCACCCTCGACGCCGCGAAACTGCGCGCCGCTATCGCCTCCGCACACACGGCACGCCTCGCCCTACCGGCCGGTGCGGCCCCGGCCGGCGGCGGCAGCAAGCTGGTCCCGGCATCCGACGGCAGCACCAAGAAGCTGATCAACCTGATGAAGGGCTTCACCCGCGGCCACATGGTCAACGTCCTCTCCGAAGTCGCCGGATCCGCTGCCGGAGTGGAGGCAGTCGCCGAATCAGTCACCAAGCTGTACCGGCGCATGGTCAAGACCTGGCCCACCGAGGGAGTCGTCGACGACACCGTCCGCGCGACCGCCTCCAAGGTCCGCACCGTCTCCGACGAACTGAAGAAGGCCATCAGGGCGGCGCAGCGGGCCCACCAGCGCGAACTGAAGCTGAACGCGAAGCCGCGCAAGGGAGCGCGCGCCGAATCCAAGTGGGACGTCGCCACCGGCCGCGGCGCCAGCAACTAGACCGAGAGGAGATCAAGACGTGACCACCACAGACATTCCGGCGGGCTTCCAGACGCCGACCGACAAGCCCAAGCGATGGGACTTCAGCCGCGACGCCGTCACCCACGGACGCCTCACCGCCTGGGGTGCCGAACTCGCCTGCGCCAGCGCACTGATTGCCCCCCTCGCCGACATCCCGTGGCAGGCGGGCGCGGGCGCCGGAGTGCTGTGCACGGGCGCGGCAGTGCTCTACGAGAAGGCCCGCGGATCGTGGCGGCGCGTCATGGTCGCCCGCACCACATCGTGGCTGGCCACCACCGGCTGGCTGTCCTACGCCCTCGCCACGAAGCCGACCCTGCTCACCATGGCGTTCGGCGGAGCCATCTGGGCCGCCGGCGCCGCCGTCAACATCGGCATGGACAAGTGGGGCGAGGAAACCCGCGCCGCCGAAAAGGAACTCGACCGCCGCCTGGAGCAGGGCGAGAACATCAAGCAGGCCCAGGACGGATGGGCGCGCCTCCTCGAGGACATCTGCGGCATCGAAGGCGCAGTCGCCGACCCGGTCATCGACCGATGGCGCAGCGGAGCCGGCTACACCGTCAAGATGACCCTTCCGTCGCACATGAACGTCGACGCGCTCCGCGGCTACGAAGCCGCCCTCGCCGGAGCCCTGCACCTGCCCAAGGGCGGCGGCGTCAGCTTCAACGCCGGCGGCCCCACCACCCCCCGCAACGTCGTCTTCATCGCCGTCACTGAGAAAAACATGATGTCGGGGGCCATCCCCTACCCGAAGCTCACCCCCACCACGATCAACAAACCGGTCGCCTTCGGCGTCGTCGGCAACGGCGACGAAGCAGGCCTGAACCTGAAAGACGAAGGCTTCATCGCCATCGGCGCGCAGGGATCCGGCAAGACCGCCCTGATGAAGACTCTCGGCCTCGGCTTGATTCGCTGCGTCGACGCCGTCGTCATCGACCTCGACACCTCCGCCAAGATGTCCGCCGTGTTCGTCAACCCGTGGCTCCGACACGGCATCGGCGTCCCGCTCATCGACTGGCCATGCACCACCGACGACGAATGCCTCCTCGCGGTCCGAGCAGCACGGGACGCGATCGCCGCCCGCAAGACCGAGTACGCCGACCTCCTCGAAGACGAAGACCTCGACAACCTGCCCGCCCGCCCGGACATCCCCGCCATCCACATTCGCGTCGACGAGACCAAGTCCATGTCCGACGAAGTCCTCCAGGGCATCGACTTCATCATCGAGGAAGGCAGGTCCGTCAACGTTCGCGTTTCCAACACCGGCCTGCGCGCGACCCGCGACTACATCACCGCCGCCATGGACGAACTCACCCCCGGCCGAATCGGCCTGCGCACCAACAACTCCAGCGAACTCGACATGCTCTACCCCGGACACGGCGCACCCGACATGGCCATCTTCACCGACCCCGGAACCGTGGTGTACATGTCCGCCACCAAGGGGCCCTTCCAGCCCGTGCCCGCCAAGGCCTACGCCACCATGGCCGAAGCCTTCACCGAGGGCAGCGACGACTTCAACCGCATGTCCACCCTGTTCCTGGACGCCGCCCGGCAACTCTCCGACATCCGCCCCGCCATGGACCCGATCACCGCCAAGGCCATGGGACTTGCCTGGTCCCAGCGATGGGCCCGCATCATCCCCAACCTCCGCGGCGACTCCTACGGCAACGTCGACTCCACCCGCATGCACGAGTCGGTGTGGGAGCTCTACCAGTCCTGGGACACGCCGGCGTCGTACGACCTGCTCCTTGGCAGGCTCACCGACGACGACGGCGACCCCATCGCCCCGCCGTCATCCGGCTCCGCAGCCGACATCCCGCGCCTCACCGAGGACATGCTCGACGATGCCGAGCTCGACCGTCTCGCCGCACAGGAGGCGGCCATCGAACTCGCGAAGACCTCGCCGAAGCCGAAGTCGAACGACGCCCTGGCCACCGAACTGTTCCGTGCACAGGGCAGGCCCGTGAAGCCGTCCGAGGTGTACCCGCTCATGGTCAAGGCCGGATACGACAAGTCCGAGCGCACCTTCCGCGACCTGTGCGCAAAACTCGGCCTACAGGACAAGCTGGCCAGGGGCCATGATGGAACCTACGCGGCAGTCGAGAGCGGTGAGGTTCCCCATGTCGGACGAGTTCCAGGACCTGAAGATGACCCCGATGGAAGAAGCGATGCTCCACATGAGTGAGCTGATCGCCGCCCTGAAGAAGGCCGGTCTCAGCGAAAACTCCGCAGTGCGCTTCGCAGCCATCTACTTCAACGAACAGTCGAGCTCCATCGACGACACGAACACCGACTGAGAACACCACGCGACCAGAAAGCCCCCGGGTCGTACCCGGGGGCTTTCTGTATCCACCCACCAGCAACCCGACACCGAAAGAGGCCTCCGCACCGTGACCATCCAGCCCGGCCACCTCCCGCCGCCCACCGCCACCCAGGCCGGGCAGCCCCTCCTCAACCCTGCCGACCAGAGTCAGATCGACCGCATCGCCGACGCCTTCAATCAGGCCATCGATCAGGCCACGTCCGCCCCCACCGCCTACAAGGACCCAACCCCCGTGCCCGCAATCGGCACCGCGCCGCCCGTACCGCAGCCCGGACGACCCCCGATGAGCCAGCGCGCCGTCGACATCAACACCACCATGCTGTCCGCCGGCGTCACCTCCGTCCTCGTCAGCGGAGGCGTCAGTCTGGTCCTGTGGGCCTCCGGGCACGCCGACCCCACCGTGGTCGGCCTCATCGTCGCCATCCCTCCTGTCTGCGCGATTCCCATCGTGGCCATCGCCAGCGTCCTCAAGCGCGCCAAACAGGTCGTCCAATCAGCTCCCGCGGAACACCACCACCACCACTACAACGGCGCCCACGTCCACCAAGACCACCGCAGCACTCACACCGAGACCCGCGGCGTCTGGGCCAAGACCAACAACCGGCTGCCGCGCTGAGCACCGCAGGATTCGTCAAGCGGGGCCTTCGCGTGCGCGGGGGATACCCCCTCAGACACAGCCCGGAATGTGCGGCAGCATCAGAACTGCACGGCCCGGCCTGTTCCTTCAGGTAAGCGTCCCCGCGCCCGCCATAAAGGTTTCGTACCGGGCCGTGCACACCCTGCATATATGCACTCCCCGCGGGCAGCAGACCCCCGACGCTCGGGGACCCTCCCCCCGGCCTCCGAGCGATCCGGCCCCCGCAACGCCCCCACCCCCCTTGGGCAGGCGCTGCGGGGGCCCACCCCTGTCAGCCCCCGTAGTCGTCCGTATACGCCGGACCTGACGGCTCGTCCTCACACCCCTCATACCGATCCGGCGTCCCATGCTGAACCACCAGCCCGTACCCCTGCGGCAAGTTGCATCCCTTGTCCGCCCACTGCCCCGCCATCGCCGTCCACGCCACCAGCAGCACCAGCACGGCCACGATCTTCTGCGTACGGGTAGGACGCCAACCCCGCTTCTCCGACTCGCTCATGCCGCGCAGCATCCCCCCACACCCCAGGCAGGGGGAACGCTTCGGCCCAAATCGGCGATCATCTGTGACAAGGCGCGGGGCCTGACAAACACACACGAGCGGGAGCCCCACCGCCATGAGCGCCTCAAGAGCCCAACGAACCGAAGTGTCCGAACGCCGGCGGAAGCTGGCCCGCCTGCGCCGGCAGGGAGTCCGCTTCGACGACGACCGCATCCTTGACCTGGGATACGCCAGCGCCAACGCCGCCCGCCGCGACATGAACCGGGCCCTCACCCGAAACCGCGAAGCGGAAGCCCTCGAGGTTGCCACCTACCGGCAACAGGAGAACGAACGCCTCGACGAACTCCTCGAGGCAGCCTGGCCGCGCGCCACCGAACCGCAGCCCATCTTCGACAAGGAAGGCATCGTCGTCGGCAAAGCCATCGACATGCGGGCCGTCGACACCGTGCTGCGCCTCATGGACCGCCGCGCCAAGCTGAACGGCCTCGACATGCCCGTCCGCACCGAGATCTCCGGACCCGACGGCGGCGCCATCCCCTTCAGCAACGGCGAACTGTCAGAGCTGGAGGCCCTCATCGACATCTCCGGCCAGGAAGAAGCCGAAGCACCGGCCATCGACCCGGACGCGCACGAGGACGACGAGGACGGGGACGGGGACGTCGAAGAGGACGACGTTGACGACGACGAAGACGCGTGACCGCGAAGCGGAGCTGCTGAACCGCTACCGCTCCCTTCCCGCCGACCAGCGTCGTCGCGTCGCCCAGCGCGCCCGGCCGGAGACACGCATCAAGCTGGCCCGGATCGAGCGGTCCATCGCCATGGACCGCTCCCCGGGTTCCCTGGCCGCGGTCCTCACCGAGGGTCGGGAGAAGCAGGCCCCCCACCTGGACATGATCGACAGCGCGTTCCGGCGGATCGCTGCGGGGGAGCGGTTGCAGGTGATGCTGACCTGCCCTCCTCGGCACGGGAAATCGCAGCGTGCTTCCCGCTGGGGACCGCTCTGGTATCTACGCCGTCACCCCGAACACCGCGTCATGATCGCCTCATACGGGGCAGACCTGGCCGACGACCACGGCCGCTGGGTACGAGACCAACTCCGCGAGTACTCCAGCGTCCTCGGAGTCCGCCTGCACCCCGCCTCCCACGCCGCCAACCGATTCGACCTCGAGCAGGCCCGCGGGTCATCCGTACGCGGCGGCATGGTGACCGCCGGCGTCGGCGGCGGCCTCACCGGCAAAGGCTTCAACCTGGGCATCATCGACGACCCCTTCAAAGGACACGACGACGCCGCCAGCCCCGCACAACGCGAACGCGTGTGGGAGTGGTACCGGTCGGTGTTCTTCACCCGCCGGGCCCCGCGCGCATCGCTCATCCTGATCAACACACGCTGGCACGAAGACGACCTCTCCGGACGTCTCCTCCAGCACGAACCGCACCGCTGGCTACAGATCGACCTTCCCGCCCTCGCAGACCGCGAAGACGACCCCCTCCACCGCGCCATCGGCGAACCCCTCTGGCCAGACCAGTACGACGCCGCCGAGCTCGCCGACATCCGCGAGAGCGTCGGGGAACGCGTCTGGTACGCCCTCTACCAGCAAAAGCCCCGACCCCTGGAAGGCGGCGTGTGGAAGTGGGCGTGGATCACAGGCAACCGCATCAAGACCGAGGCGTGGCCCGGCATCACCCCCACCCGCGTCGTCGTCGCCGTCGACCACGCCGGCGGCGACACCCTGCGCAACGACGAAGTCGGCCTCGTCTGCGCATCACGCGACGCCGACAGCCACCTGTACGTCACCGACGACCGGTCCCGCTCCATGGGCGCCGACGCCTGGGGAGCCGAAGCCTGCCTCCTGGCCATCGAGCGGCAGGCCGACGCGATCGTGCTGGAGAAGAACTTTGGCGGCGACATGGCCAAGCAGATCGTCATCCAGGCATGGAACGAGCTGCGCCGTGAAGGCGCGACCAAGAACATGCTGATGCCCGCGATCATCGAGGTGCACGCCAAGCAGGGAAAACGGCTGCGCGCGGAGCCGATCGCGCAGCTGTATGCGCAGGGCCTGGTGCACCACGTAGGCGAGTTCACCGAGCTGGAAGGCCAGATGGTCACCTGGCTGCCCGGGATGGACAGCCCCGACCGCATGGACGCCGCCGTGCACGCCCTGACCGAGCTCGCCGACCCGGCGCAGGAAGGCATCGGCACCCAGCACTACAGCGACCAGCGGCTGCGCGGCCGCCGATAAGCCAGGGCAACACCCCGGCCCCACGCCCGTACCCTGATGATCAGGCGCGGGGCCTCGAACAGCGGAAGGAAAGCTGTGGGCCTGCGCGAAGTGGCGATCCACGCCTGGGGCTGGCTGCGATACAAGCCGGTCTACGCCGACGACCTCGGCATGCCCAACCGGCGCGCCTTCCCCGAAGCCGCTGCCATGTGGGTACCCGACGAGGACCGCAACCGGCTCGCCGCGTACAAGGTCCTTGCCGCCTACGACAACAACCAGGCCGCCGAACTCGCTGAAATCTCCGGCGACATCGGAGCCCGCGAGCGCCGCGAGTTCGGCGACCCGTCCGTCTTCGTCGACACCGCCATGGCGCACGTCCTGGGACGCGAACAGACCATCACCGTGCCCGGTGCCGAACACGACGGCGAGCAGCCCACCGGCGAGGAACAGATTGCCGCGCGCGTCCAGGAGATGCTGCGCGACTGGGCCGACTCCGAACAGTTCGGCATGCGCCTCCAGCAGTGCGAACGCAAGGCCGTCTCCCTTGGTGACGGCGTCTACCGCATGGCCTGGGACCCCGGCCGGCTGCGGCCCACCGTCCGCGTCCACGACCCCGGCTTCTACTTCCCCGTCATCGGCGAGGACGACGACGGCGGCGAGTACCCCACCCGGGTCCACTTCGCGTGGGAACTCCCCGACAACCCCCAGCGCGGACTGAAGAGCCGCATCCGCCGGATCACCTACGAACTGGACTGGATCCGTCCCGCCACCGGATCAGGAGTCGACGAGAACGGCCGCGCGGTCCGCGCCCCGCTCCCCGCCCCCGCCCCCGTCCCCGACGATCCCGCGGGGGCCGCCGAAGCCGACACGCCGCCGCCCCCGCTCACCCCGGGCGACCTGTACAACCCGGCCACCGGCGCCATCGCCCGCCAGTACGCGTGGAACGACGAACCCTCGTACGTCACCTGCTACCTGACCGACGCGACCTGGCTCCTGGAGGACATCAAGGGACCCGTCGACGTCGACTCCCTTCCCCTGTCGAAGGCCACCTTCGCCACGCGCGGCGACGGCGAAGTCCTCGACCACCTCGACCTCCTCCTGGACTTCGTTCCGGTCGTCCATCTCCCCAACACCGTCCCGCCGGCCGAAGAGCACTGGGGACAGTCCAGCCTCGGCAAGGTGTTGCAGATCTTCGACGAGCTGGCAGGAAGCGACACCGACTCCAGCAAAGCCTCCGCCACCACCGGCGCCCCGATCCTGGGCATCTCCGGCAAGGCCGTCAACGCCCAGCAGCGCTACGAAGTCGTCCCCGGCCTGGCCATGACCCTGGGAGAAGGCGGCCGCATCGACGCCGTCGACACCAGCGCCAACCTGGCAGAGCTCCGCAACCACGTCCACGACCTGCAAGACCGGGCCGCCAACAACGCCCGCCTGCCCGCCGTCACCCTCGGCACCATCGACCCCTCCAAGGTCCCCTCCGGATACGCCCTCCAGATCTCCCTGGGTCCGCTGGACGCCCTCGTGTCCTCCATGCGCCTGGCCCGGCACCACAAGTACATGCTGCTACTGAAGATGGTCCAGCGCCTGTACATCGCCGGCCAGCACCCCGACTGGACGGGAGTCACGGTCCAGCCCGCGCACCTGACGTTCGGCCCCTACACGCCGACCGACAAGCAGGCCGTCCTCGAGCAGGTTACCCTCGGCAAGGAGAAGGGCGTCCTGTCGCTGGAGACCTGCATCCAGATGCTGATGGAAGCCGGGTTCCCCATCGAGGACGCGCAGGAAGAGATCGAACGCATCCAGTCCCGCTCCTTCGCCGAGGCCCGCGACCTGGCCGACGCCCTCAACAACCCCGACGAGGTGGCCGGATTCCTCGGGCGCAAGGCCCCCGACCAGCCCGAAACACCGGCCGTTCAGCTTCCGCCGGCCGGCGACGACCTCGACGGCGAAGAGGACGACGAGGGGCGACAGGGGAGCGGGGGCAACACGTGACGAGATCTGTGCTCAACTTGGATCTAGGCGCGGGGCCTGGACAAGTCTTGGGAGGACTTGCACTCATGCGTCGCCCCGCGCAGCAGTACGGCCCGCTCGCCCGCAACGGCTGGGCCCACCCCTACCGCGGCATCCGCGGACTCGCCGTCTTCTACAACGACGGCGGCAACCCCACGCCGCCGGCCGCCGACCCGGCCGCCGATCCTCCCAAGCCCGGCCCGCCCGCCCAGCGCACCTTCACCCAGGCCGAAGTCGAAGCCCTCGCCGCCAAGGAGAAGGCCCAGGGCAAGAGGTCCGCGGCCAAGGAGTTCGCCGAGAAGCACGGCTTCTCCAGCATCGAGGACGCCGAGCAGTTCATCGCCACCGCCCGCCAGTCCCAGGAAGACGCCCTCTCCGAGCAGGAGAAGCGGGAGAAGGCCATCGCAGCCCGCGAATCCCAGGTCGAAGCCCGGGAGAAGGCCTCCGTGGCCCGCGAGCGGAACGCAAACCGGCGGTCCGTTCTCGTCGGTTTGGGCGCTACCGGCGACGACCTGGAGGACGCAGCCGCCCTGCTCCGGGTGGACGACGAAGCCGACGACCAGACGGTGGCTCAGGCAGCCGCCAAGCTGAAGGAACGCCGGCCCGAACTGTTCGGCGTCAAGCCCGCCGACCCTTCCCCCGCCCAGATCCCTCCGGCCCCCGGCGGAGCCCCGGCCGGCGGGCCGCCCGCCCGGCAGGCCCCCGCCGGCAAACCCGGCGACCGAGGCCGCGCCATGGCCGCATCGCGCGGCCACAAGACCGCCACCGCATAGACGTCCGGCCACCCAAAGGGGTGGACGGCTGGGACCACGCCCGCTCCTCGTGGACGCACCACCCCGGTGGTGTTGCAGGCACCTACACGCTTTGCCACCACAAGGAGCACAGGTCGTGAACGACTTCCAGCCTGTGACCGTCCTGAACGAGACCGCGAACGCAGGCCGACCCTGGCTCGCCTCGCTGGTCGGAGTCAACGACGGGAACGGAATTGTCCTGGATCTGACGAAGTTCGTCGAAGGGGTCCACTACGACAAGGGGACCCTTCTTCAGGGACGCAACGTCCTGAAGTCCGGTCTCCCCCTCGGCAAGATCACCGCGTCCGGGCTGTACGGCCCGTACTCCGGCCCGACCGCCGAGGTCCAGACGGTCACCATCACCGGCAGCCCGACCGGCGGAACGTACACGCTCACGTTCTCCGGCCAGACCACCGCTGGCATCCCGTACAACGCCACCGCCGCGCAGGTGAAGGCCGCTCTCGAGGCGCTGTCCAACATCGCGCCCGGCGACGTCACCGTGTCCGGCGGCCCGCACCCCGGCACCGTCGTATCCGTCACCTTCGCGGGCGCCTACCTGGGCGAGGACGTCGCCCAAATGACCGCCTCCGCCGCGTCCCTGACGGGCGGCAGCAGCCCCGCCGTCACGGTCGCCACCGGCACCGCCGGCGGCGCGGCAGGCGCATCCGACGGCACCCAGGTCCTGGCCGGATTCCTGCTCGAAGAGACCTTCTTCAGCCCCGGATCCACCAAGTGCGGCGGCGTCCTGCTGTGGCAGGCCGAGGTGTACGCCGAGAAGCTCCCCATCCCCTTCGACGCCGACGACGTGGCCTCCACCACCGCGTTCATCCACTGGCGCGACTAAGCACCCCAGGAGACCGTCACCATGGACCTCGACCTGCTCCTGCGGGAGCTCGACGCCGCAGAGATCAACGCGTTCGTCCGCGAACTGCCCACCCCCGCGGACTACCTCCTGACCCGCAGCGTGCTGCCCGAACGGAACATCAACAACATCAAGTTCCGCACCAGCAGCAGCAAGCGGCGCGTCAACGCCGCCAAGTTCCGCGTCTACGACGCCCCGACCGCGCTGGCCACCCGGCACGCCGAGCGGGTCGTCAACGAGGGCCTGCTGCCCCCGCTCGGACAGACCCTGCCCATCAGCGAGATGGAGACCATCCTCTTCAACATCTCGCACGGCCAGGACGCGGCCCAGTTCATCGAGAAGCTCTACGACGACGTGGAGCGGCACTTCGAGTCCATCAAGACCGCCCAGGAGATCGCCGCCGGAAAGCTCCTCGCTACCGGCGTCGTCGACCTCCCCGGCAACGGCCTGGACGTCGACTGGAACGTGCCCACGGCGAACATGCCGACCGCGACCGTGCCGTGGAACGACGCCAACGCCACCCCGCTCACCGACGAGCTGGCCTGGCTGGACTACCTGCGCAGCATCGGCGCACCGACCCCGGGGCAGGTCATCACCTCCCGCCGGGCACGCTCCTTCCTGGCCGGGAACCAGGAGTACCGGGCCGCGTACTACAACACGCCGATCGGCGCCACGACCCCGACGGCAATGCTGGCCCCCGACCAGGTCAACGTCGTCCGGGCCCGCTACAGCCTGCCGCCGATCGTCGAGTACGACGTCCAGGTCTACGACGACGAGGGCAACTACGTCCGCGTCATCCCCGACAACCTGTGGATCATGACGCCGGGGATCGCCGCCAGCCAGTGGGCCGAAACCCAGTACGGGCTGACCGCCGAAGGCATCCAGCTGTCCTCCGGATCGAACCCGGCGCTGACCGCCGAGCAGGCCCCCGGAATCGTCATCGTCACCAAGGTCGAAGACAACCCGGTGCAGGTCTACACCCGCGGCGCGGCGGTCGGCATGCCAGTTCTGTACGTGCCGGACATCCACATCACCGCGACCGTCCTGGAGGACTGATCGGCCATGGCCAAGCTGGCACGCGCGGTCCACGTGACCGACCCGCACAGCGGACACCACCTGGTCCTCCAGCCGGGCGAGGAACCCGCCGAGCACCTGGCCGCCCTCATCACCATGCCCAGCGCATGGGAAGACGGCCACGCGCCCGACGCAAACGCCCCGGAAGCCAAGGACGGCCACGGCGAACCCGGCGACGCCACCACCAAGGCCGACCCTCCGGCCAAGAAGACCGCCGCACGCAAGACCAGTGCGGCCGCCAAGCCGGCCCGGGGCCGGGACGCCGCTGCGGAGGGCACCAGCGGCGACTAGCGGCGTGCGGGCCCGCCCCTGTGGTGGGGGCGCCAACCGGCGGGCCCGCACCCGCACCCCCTCTACCGCCCCCAGGAGGGCCCCGTGGACACAGCCACCCAAGCCTGGCTCATTTCCCAGCTCGGCACCGCCACCGACCTGACCGACCTCGCCACCCGCTACGC
>NZ_JBSFWB010000034.1:0-90944 GCF_053592635.1 Streptomyces sp. NPDC002623
CAGAGCCATCTCCCCCCAGCGGAGGTCGTCCCTCTCGAAGGCCATGCCGCGCATCAGGGTGAGGTAGGGGCCGATGGGCTCGCCGCCGGCGACGTACTCGTCCTCCGTGCGCCCGTTCAGCAGGCGCTGCTGCAGGCGCGTGTAGCGGGCCAGCTTGGCCGTGGCCCACTCCATGCGCTCGGCGATCGCCGAGCGCACGGCCTCGATGTCGCCGACGTCGACGCTCTGTACCTTGACCATCAGCTCGTCCCTGATGGCCGTCGGCCTGCCCGGCGGTTCGGCGGTGTAGGCCCACACCGCCTCCAGTCCGGCCTCGGTGAGGGAGAACAGCCGCTTGTTGGGGCGGCGCTCCTGTTCCACGACGCGGGCCGTGATGAGCCCGTCGGCCTCCATGCGTTCCAGTTCCCGGTAGAGCTGCTGGGGGGTGGCCATCCAGAAGTTGGCGACATAGGCGTCGAACCCCTTCGCGAGGTCGTACCCGGACGCCTCGCCCTGCAGGAGAGCGGCCATCACCGCGTTGCGTAGAGCCATGGCTCCAACCTAGCACCAGGTTGAATAGTCAAAAAAGTGACTAGGGTATGGACTTCTCGCGCCCCCGCTCCTAATGTGCGATGCACCTATTCAACTCGTTGACTATGAAAGTTGATCTCGTGCATCTCGTGCATCCCTTCCGCAAGGCCGTCGAAGCAGGCGACAAGGAAGCCGTCGCCGCCCTGTTGGCCGAGAACGTCGTCTTCACCAGCCCCGTGGCCTTCAAGCCGTACCCGGGCAAGGCGATCACCGCCGCGATCCTGAACGCCGTGTCGGAGGTCTTCGAGGACTTCACCTACATCCGGGAGATCGCCAACCCGGACGGCCGTGACCACGCCTTCGTCTTCACCGCCACCGTGAACGGCAAGCAGCTCACGGGCTGCGACTTCCTCCACTTCGACGAGGACGGAAAGATCGACGACTTCATGGTCATGGTCCGCCCGCTCTCGGGCGCGAACGCGCTGGCCGCCGCGATGGGCGCCAAGTTCGACGAGATCGCGCGCGAGGCGGGCGGCCATGAGTGACTTCGACGCCGTGCCCACGGGCGTACGGGACGATCTCGCCGGTCGGCTGAAAGGTGTTGGGCCCCGCTCGATCCTCTCGGCCCGAGTTCATCCGCCGTTGACCGCGTCGGGGTGTTCGGCGATGTAGTCCCGCACGACCGACAGGAAGCTGGGGTCGGGCTCCAGACCGAGTGCGGCGGCGCGACTGCTGTCGAGGACGGCGGGCCACGAGCCCACGATGGCCTCGACGGCAGGGTCGGGCGTGATGGTCACCAGGTCGGCGACGGCATCGTCGGCCACCTGCCGCAGCGTGGCGAGCATCTCGGCGACCGAGACCGTGAGCGCAGGCAGATTGACCGGGGCCGGGCCTACCAGCCGCCCGGGGCCGACGCCGCGCTCGGCCTCCGCGATGCGCAGGATCCCCTGCACGGTCCGGCGCGGTGAGGCCAGGGCCACCCGCAGGTCGGGCCGCACCGGGCAGACCGCCGGGAGTCCCGCGAGCGGCTCCCGAACGATGCCGGACAGGAAGCCGGAGGCGGCCGCGTTCGGCCGGCCAGGACGCACGACGACGGTCATCAGGCGGGCGACGCGTCCGTCGAGAAAGCCGCGCCGCGTGCAGTCCGCGATCATCTGCTCGCAGATGAGCTTCTGTGTTCCGTAGCTCGACCGCGGTACGGGAAGGGACGACTCACTGACCACCGCGGGCAGGCCCAGCTCCGGGGCCGAGCCGTACACCGCGAGGCTGCTGGCGAACAGCACCTCCGCCGTCGGCCCTCCGGCGGCCGACTGCGCCCGGGCAGCGTCGAGCAGGGCGCGGGTGGTGTCCACATTGGCGCGCATGCCGAGGTCGAAGTCGGCCTCGCACTCGGCCGACACCGCGGCGGCAAGGTGGAAGAGCAGATGAACCGGCTCCGCGAACACGTCGTCGAGGCGGTCGATCAGCTCGCCGTGCACGAGGTCCACGAGCGGGTTCGTCGCCACCACGGAGTCGGGCTCCACGACGCGGTCGACGAGCACCAGTCGGGTGATCGGTGTGCCACGAAACGTCGGCGTCCGCAGCAGCGCGCCGGTGAGCCGACGGCCCAGGAAGCCGAACGCGCCCGTGATCACGACCCTCACGTCATTCTCTCCTCGCCCGACGGTCGGGCCCCTGGTCCGACAGCGACGGCGAACTACCCACGCTGACACATCCGTCAAACGCCCAGCCGACCGACACCACGTCGCGGACGGTGAGGGGGTACCCCCGCCGGTCCCTCCGCACGAGTCAGTCGATCACGGCGGCCCGCCAGGTCTCGTCGTCGGCGTTCAGGAGCGCCTCGACGAGGGCGGGTTCGGGCAGCGGGCCGTGGTCGGCGGCGACCCTCAGGGCCGAGGCCGCGGTGAGATGGCCCAACCGCAGGGCGCGGTCCACGGGCAGCGTGCGCAGCAGACCGCTGAGGAAACCGGCGGCGAACGCGTCGCCGGCGCCGACCGGTTCGGCCACGCGCACGGTCAGGGCGGGCACGCTGTGGGCGGCGGTCCCCACGAAGGCGGTGGCGGCGCGGTCCCCGTCCTTCACGACGAGGACGCGCGGGCCGGACAGCAGGTCGCGGACCCGCTCGGCGTCGGTGATCCGGTCCCCCCACAGGGCCTGGGCCTCGTCGAGGCCGACGAGGACGATGTCGGCGCGGTCCGCGAGCGCCCGCAGCAGGTCGGCGGCAGAGCGGCCGGCCCACAGGGCGGGGCGGTGGTTGACGTCGAAGCTGACGGGCCAGGGGCGGTCGGGGCGCAGCGCGTGTTCGACGAGGGCACGGCAGCCGGGCGACAGGGCGGGGGTGATGCCGCTGAGGTGGACGAGCGCGGCACCCGCCACCGCCGGGTCGTCGAGCACCTCGGGGTTGAGGGCCGAGGCGGCGGATCCGGCGCGGTGGTAGCGGACGCGGGTGCCGTGCGCGCCCGGGTCCTTGAGCAGCAGCCCGGTGGGCCGCTCCGGGTCGATGCGGACGCCGCTGACGTCGACGCCGCCCGCGGCGATCCGGGCGCGGACACGGCGGCCGAAGGGATCGTCGCCGACCGCGGAGACCCAGCGCGCGGGGATGCCGTGGTCGGCGAGGTAGAGGGCGACGTTCGACTCGGCGCCCGCGATGTCGACGCGCAGCAGGTCGGCGTCCTCCAACGGCCCCAGGGGGTCGGGGGCGAGGGCGGCCATCGTCTCGCCGACGCAGACCACGGGGCCGGGGCGCAGTGGCCGGTGGGTGCTCATGATGGGCTTCCTAGGGTGTGTCGGCGCGGTACGGGGCGGCCGGTGCGCCGGGGACGTCCACCCGGACGGCGAAGACGGCGCCGTCGAGGGGTCCTGGGGCGGCCAGGCCGATGTGCGCGCTGGTGACGAGGAGCGTACGGCCGTCGGGGCCGCCGAGGCAGACTCCCGCGGGCTGCCCGACGGGCAGGTCGACGATCCGGTCGAGGCCCCCGTCGGGGCGGTAGCGGTGGACCTCCCCGGCACCCCAGACGGCGGTCCACAGGCCGCCCTCGATGTCGGTGGTCATACCGTCGGGGCTGCCGGAGCCGAGGGTGACGAAGGTTTCGGGGGTGCCCAGGTCGCCGCTCACGGGGTCGACCGGGTAGCGGCGGATGACACCGCGGGCGCTGTCGGCGAAGTACATGACGGTGCCGTCGGCGCTGAAGGCCGGGCCGTTGGGGATCGTGACGTCCCGCAGGACGCGGGTGACGCGGCCGTCGCGGTCCAGGCGGTAGACGGAGCCCGCGTCCTCGGTGGCTCCGTACGCCATGCTGCCCGCCCAGAAGCGGCCGTGCGGGTCGGCGATGCCGTCGTTCATCCGCATCGGCACGGGCGCGTCGTCCTCGGGGCGCGCGATCCAGTCGACGCGTCCCGCGGGGTCGATACGGCAGATGCCGGTGCCCGCCGCCGCGACCCAGTGACCGGGTCGCCCCTCCACCGGCGCCACGGCGCCCAGCGGGCAGGGGAGTCGGGCGATCGGGGCGAGCGGCGCGTCGGGTCCGTCGGGCAGGGCGAGCAGCCGGCCGGTGAGGATGTCGGTCAGCACGGTGCGGCCGTCCGTCCAGCGGATGCCCTCGCCCAGTTCGAGGCGGTCGCTCCCCAGGACCACGGGACTGGTCACGGCCGGTCCTGCGCGCGGACGACGTCCAGGAAGGCGCGGGCGCGCTCGCGCAGGGCGGTGAGGTCGCCGCCCTCGGCGGCGTCGCCGATCAGGGGCGATCCGACGCCGACGGCCGTGGCTCCCGCGCGCAGGTAGTCGGCGGCCGCCGCCGCGTCCACCCCGCCGACGGGCACGAACGGCAGGTCCGGGAAGGGGCCGCGCAGGTCCCGCAGATAGCCGGGGCCCCCGGCGCTGCCCGCCGGGAAGAGCTTGAGGGCGTCGGCGCCGAGCCGCAGCGCCTGGAGGACGTCGGTGGGCGTCAGCACTCCGACGAGTACGGGGAGTCCGAGTTCCCGCCCGGCGGCGATGCCGTCACTGACCCCGGGGGAGACGAGGAAGGCGGCCCCGGCCTGCTGGGCGGCCCGGGCGTCGTCGGGGCCGAGCACGGTTCCGGCGCCGAGCATCGCGTCGGGGCCGAGCGCGGCGCGGGCCTTCGCGATGACGTCGAGCGCGCCCCGCCCGGAGAGGGAGACCTCGATGAGGGGGACGCCCTCCTCGGCGAGGGTGAGCACGGTGGCCAGCGCGGCGCCCGGGTCGCTGCCGCGGACGATGGCGAGCAGTCGGTGGGCGCGCAGCTCGGCGAGCAGATTCATCGACATCCCTTCCGGTGATGGGGGTTCAGGTCTTCTGTGGGTTCAGGCGCGGCGGGTCGCGGTGACGGTGAGCCGCCAGGCGACCTCGCCGGTCGAGGGCACGACGGCGGTGTCGCCGTCGCCGGCCGCGGCGCGGTCGAAGACGCGGCCGAGCATCGGCTCGACGCCGACCGAGCGGTAGGGCGCGCCCTCGGGGAAGCCGCCGAGGTTGCGCCAGAGGGCGACCGCGACCGGTTGCCCGGCGGCCTCGACGGACAGGTGCAGCGTGTCCGCGCCGTCGTGCACGGACACCCGGGAGGTGAGGACGACCGCCCCGACGGCGCTCCCGTCGTCCGGCCCGAGCCGGTCCAGCGGTATCCCGTCGACGTCGGGCCAGGCGCCGGCGACCCAGCGGTCGCCCTCGTCCGGGTAGAGCCGGGTCGCCGCCGGTCCGACGACGCCGATCCGGGCGGCGGGGGAGAGGTCCAGCAGGGCGTGGGCGGCCCACACGAAGCGGTAGCCCGGCTCGGCGGCGAGCGTGTAGTCGGCGACGACCGCGTCCGCCCGCTCGGCGATGCGCCGGGTCAGACGGAAGTCGGGGCACCGCGCGACGGCCTCCTCCCCGGCCCTGCGCCAGGGCCGCGACCAGGCGTCCCCGTGGTCGGGCAGCCCGCGCACGGTGGGCACGCACTCCTCCAGCCCGCCGGCGTCGGCGAAGGGGTCACCGGGCCGGACCACGGGGCGGCGGGGCTCGTCGCGGTGCCACAGCCACTCGCGGCCGCCCGCGGTCAGCGACGTCCAGCGTCCGCCGTGCTCCGGGTCGGTGGTGACGTGGACGGGCAGCCGCGTGACGCTCACCATTCGGCGAAGGAGCCGTCGGCGTGCCGCCAGACGGGGTTGCGCCAGGCATGGCCGGACCGGTCGGCGGCGCGGACCGCGTCCTCGTCCACGGCGATGCCCAGTCCGGACAGCGCCGTGCGGTGCGCCTGGCCGTCCACGAAGCGGAAGGGCTCGGTGTCCACCAGGTAGGACAACAGGTCGGCGTCCTTGTTGTAGTGGATGCCCCGGCTCTGCTCCTGGATCAGGAAGTTGGGCGTGGCGAAGGCGACCTGGAGGCTGGCGGCCAGCGCGATGGGACCGAGCGGGCAGTGCGGCGCCAGGTGGGCCCCGAAGGTCTCGGCGAGCGAGGCGATCCGGGTCACCTCCGAGATCCCGCCGGCGTGCGACAGGTCCGGCTGGGCCACGGCGACGCCCGCGGTCAGCGCCGGGAGGAAGTCGGCGCGCCCGTAGAGCCGTTCGCCGGTGGCCACCGGCACCGACGAGGCGGCGACCAGCCCGGGCAGCAGATGCGCCTGCTCGGGCAGCACGGGTTCCTCGACGAACAGCGGGTGCAGCGGGGCTATCTCGTGAAGCACGCGCCGCGCGTTGGCGGCGCTGAAGCGGCCGTGGAAGTCGACGGCGACGTCCCGGTGCGGGCCCAGGGCCGCGCGGGCGGCCGCCACGCGCTCGACGACGGCAGCCGTCTCGGCGGGGCTGCCGATCGGCGGGGTGCGCCCGGCGGCGTTCATCTTGACGGCGGTGAAGCCGGCCTCCACCTGGGCGGTGACCTCGTCCGTGAGCCGCTCGGGTTCGTCGCCGCCGACCCAGGCGTACACCCGGACGGTGTCGCGGACCGGGCCGCCGAGCAGCGTGTGCACCGGCACCCCGAGGGCGCGGCCCGCGATGTCCCACAGGGCCTGGTCGAGGCCGGCGACGGCGCTGGAGAGGACCGGGCCGCCGCGGTAGAAGCCGCCCTTGCTCAGCACCTGCCAGTGGTCCTGGATGCGCAACGGATCCTGGCCGATCAGGTACTCCGCCAGCACCTCGACGGCCGACCGGACCACCTCGGCCCGGCCCTCCACCACCGGCTCGCCCCAGCCGACGACGCCGTCGTCGGTCTCGATGCGGCAGAACAGCCAGCGGGGCGGGACGAGGAAGGTCTCGACGCGCACGATCTTCACTGTGACTGGCCGTCCTTCTGTTCGGTGGAGCCGTTCGCACCCTGGGGCCCGGACGGGACGCTGAGCTTGTCGAGGTCGCGCGTGGCCTGGTCGAGCAGGGCGCGCATGGCGTGTTCGGCGGCGTCCGGGTCCCGGTCGCGCACGGCGTCCAGGACGGCTCGGTGGCTGGGGACCGGGTCCTCGCTGTGGGGGGCGCTGTGCACGAGCCGGTCGCGCTGGGCCAGGCCCGACTCGATGACCATTTCCATGCGCTCCAGCAGCTCGTTGTGGGTGGCGGCGAGCAGCGCCCGGTGGAAGGCGAGGTCGGCCTCGACGGCGTCGCTCGCGCCGCCCTCCTGGCCCATCGCGGTCAGCGCCGCCTCCAGTGCCGCGAGGTCGGCGTCGGTGCGCCGGGCCGCGGCCAGCCGTACGGCGGCGGGCTCGATGATGCCGCGGACCTCGCCGAGGTTGCGGAGCAGCGCGGGGTCGGCGCCGGTGGCGGTGCTCTCGGAGAACTGCCAGCGCAGCACGTCGGCGTCGAGCAGGTTCCAGTCGGAGCGGGGCCGGACGAAGGTGCCGCGCTTCTGCCGGGCGTCGACCATGCCCTTGGCCGCGAGGACCTTGAGCGATTCGCGCAGGGCCGTCAGGCTGACGTCCAGCTCGCTCTGCAGGGCCGCCATGTCGAGCGTCGCCCCCTCGGGGATCTCGCCGCTGAGCACCCGGCGGGCGAGGGTCTCCACGGTCTGGCCGTGCACCCCGCGGCGTGCGTATGGCGTCATGTGTGTTGCCTTTCTTGCTGGTCGGTCGATGGCTGGAGCGGTCGGCTCCGTCAGGCGGAGTCCTTGGCGACGCTCCAGCCGCCGTCCACGAGCAGGCTGGATCCGGTGATGTAGGAGGCTTCGTCGGCGGAGAGGAAGGCGACGGCGGCGGCGACCTCCTCGGGGGTGCCGAAGCGGCGCGCCGCGGTTCCGGCGGCGCTGAGCTCGCGGTCGGCCGGTGGGACCCGGTCCCAGGCGGCGGTCAGGATCGGTCCCGGCAGTACGGCGTTGA
Source organism: Streptomyces sp. NPDC002623 (assembly GCF_053592635.1). Lineage (NCBI taxonomy): Bacteria > Bacillati > Actinomycetota > Actinomycetes > Kitasatosporales > Streptomycetaceae > Streptomyces > Streptomyces sp. NPDC002623. Next base: position 7,797 of record NZ_JBSFWB010000034.1, read on the forward strand.
CGCGGACCTCGGGGCCGTACTCGACGGCGAGCTGGCCGCACAGCGACAGCAGAGCGCCCTTGCTCGCCGCGTACGCCGGATGGCCGGGGATCCCCCGGCGGGCGTGGACGGAGGAGACGAGCACCACGGCCCCCCGGTGCTCGCGCAGGTCGGGCAGTGTCGCTCTGACGCCCAGGAAGGCGCCGGTGAGGTTGACCGAGAGCTGCCGTTCCCAGGAGGCGAGGCTGGTCTCGTGGGCCGGTGCGACCGCCACCGTGTAGGCGTTGCTGACCAGGACGCCCACGGGCCCGAAGGTGTGGGCGGCGGCGATCACCCGCTGCCAGTCGTCCTCGCTCGCGACGTCGGCGGCGACGAAGAGGGCCCGGGACCCGTCCTTGCGTAGCCGTTCGGCGGTCTCCGCACCGCGTCCGGCGGCGATGTCGACCAGGACGACGGCCGCGCCCTCCGCGGCGAGGCGTGCCGCGGTGGCCGCGCCGATGCCCGACGCGGCGCCGGTGACGACGGCGACACGGTTGGTGAAGCGGGCGGCTGCGTTCATCGGGGGGATCGTCTCCTGTTCGAGAGGGGAGGTGGGGTGCAGATGTTCGAGAGTCGAGTGGGATGCAGATTCTTCCGCTGTCGTCACTGCCGGGCCAGGACGGTCAGCTCCGCGTCGTGTCCGGCGGTCCAGGTGAACGGCAGCCCCGAGTGGAGCAGGTACGCGCCGCTGTAGCGGGTGCCGGTGGCGGTGTCGGTGTAGACGGCGTCCGGCGGCAGGCCGCGCAGCCGCAGCCGGGCGGCCCGGCCGGGCACCAGCGGCGCGCCGTCGAGCGTGCCGGTGTTCCAGGCCGTCACCACCAGGCGGGCGCCACGGTGTGCTCCGCCGTGCCCCGGCTCCTCGTACTGGATGCCGCAGGTCGGGTCGGCGGGGCTGCCCAGCAGGCTGACCTCGCCGTGGTGGACGATGCCGCGGATCTCCTTGTAGCGGGCGATCCACTCGGCGGCCTCGGCACGCTGCCGCGGAGTCCAGTTGCGGATGTCGGCGCCGATGCCCAGGACTCCGGCGATGGAGCTGACGAACCGGAAGGCGAGGGAGCGGGGGCGCGGGTCGAAGACGCCGGGGGCGTCGGTGACCCAGGAGCTCATCGTGTGCGGGGCGTGCGCGTGGAGATAGCCGTACTGGATGCGCAGCCGGTCCATGGGCGCGGTGTTGTCGCTGGGCCACACCACGTCGGTGCGGGCGAGCGTGGCGTGCTCCACGCGGGCGCCGCCGCCGGCGCAGCCCTCGACGGTGACGTGCGGGTGGGCGGTGCGCAGATGGTCCAGGACGCGCAGGTAGCCGGCGACATGGTCGGCGTCGAGGTCCTGGTACTCGGGGTCGGGACCGGCCGGATGGCCGGGGCGGCCGCGCTCGGTGGGCGGTCGGTTCATGTCCCACTTGAGGTAGCCGACGGCATACGAGCCGAGCAGCCGGTCGAGGGTGGCGACGACGAACTCCTGGACGTCCTCGCGGCCGAGGTCGAGCAGCAGCTGGTTGCGTATCAGCGTCGCGGGTCGGCCTTCGATCCGGTACACCCACTCGGGGTGCTCGGCGTAGAGCCTGGAGCGGGGGCTGATGCCCTCGGGCTCCACCCACAGGCCGAAGTCCATGCCGAGGGCGCGGACGTCCGCCACGAACCGGTCGAACCCGCCGGGGAACCCGTCCGGGTCCGGATCCCAGTCGCCGAGGCCGGCGGTGTCGTCGGAGCGTCCGGTGAACCAGCCGTCGTCGACGACGAAGAGTTCGGCGCCCAGTTCCGCGGCCGCCTTGGCGAGCTCCAGCTGCCCGGCGGCGTCGACGTCGAAGCCGGTCGCCTCCCACGAGTTGTAGAGGACCTTGCGCGGCCGGTCGATGCGCTCGCCGGCGAGGCGGCGTTCGTAGCGGTGCCAGACGCGGGCCAGCCCGTCGAGCCCGTCCGGGCTGAAGGCACAGGCCAGCCGGGGCGTGACGAGGGTGGCGCCGGGGGAGAGGCGGACCGCGCCCTCGTGGGGCACCCGGCCGGCGCGCACCCGCACGGAGCCGCTGGGCTCGGCGTCGGCGGTGATCCGCCAGTTGCCCGACCACTCCAGGGCGATGCCGTAAGTGGGGGTCGCGCCCTCGGCGGGGTCGGCGGCGTCCTGGACGGCGAGCCAGGGGTGGTAGGCGTGTCCGGCCGAGCCCTGGGTGCTCTCCATCTCGAAGCGCCCGCGCTCCAGCTCCAGGTGCTTCAACTGGAACTCCTGCGACCACTGTCCGGCCAGATACGTCAGCCGCGCGCCGCCCTGGACGGGCACGTTGACGGCGGCGGAGTCGAAGCGCTCCAGGCGCACCTCCTGCGCACCGGTGCAGGTGAGCTCCGTCCAGCGCAGCACGACGTCGGTGCCGGGCGCCGTCTCGTAGCACAGCGTGGTGCGCAGGCCGAGCAGATCGTCGGCGAACTCCAGGCGCAGCGCCCGGTCGCCGTCCTGCGTGGCGCCGGTGAAGCGCCACCAGCTGCCGCGGTCGCCGCCGGGGCGGGAGGCGATCAGGTCCGCGCCGGCGAACGGCCGCAGCCCGTACGGGATGTACTCCGCCGGGGCGGCGTCGGCGGGGACGATGAAGTGGGTGCGCCGCGACCGGTCCAGGGGCGACGGCCCGTCCTCGACGCCGTACGGCCCCCAGACGGCGAGTTCGGCCCAGCGGCCGTCGCCGCCGAGGGTGACGGCGTAGGTGGTGGTGTCGGTGCGCAGCAGCCACCGGTCGTGCGGGGTCACTTGACGGCTCCGAGGTTCAGTCCGGCCACGAAGTAGCGCTGGAAGCGGAGGAAGACGGCCACCGTCGGGGCGGCGGCGATCACCGAGCCGGCCGCGATCACGTTCCACATGGACACGTACTGGCCCTGCAGCCCGAGGAGGGAGGCGGTGACGGGCATCCGGGTGTCGGTGCGCAGCACCGTGATGGCCCACAGCAGGTCGTTGAAGATCCAGGTGAACGACAGCGCGGTCAGCGCGGCCAGCGCCGGGCGGGCCAGCGGCAGGATGATCCGCCGGTAGATCTGCCACGGGTTCGCGCCGTCGATGACGGCGGCCTGCTGGATCTCGCCGGGGATCGCCCGCATGAAGCCGTGCAGGACGAACACGTAGAAGCCGACGCCGAAGCCGACCTGCACGCCGATCAGGGCGTACAACCGGTCGTAGATGCCCAGCACTTCGCTGAGCTTGGAGACCGGGATCAGCAGGATCTGCGGGGGCAGCAGGTTGCCGCCGAGCATGACCAGCAGCAGGACGCGCCGGAAGGGCAGGTCGTAGCGGCTGAGCGCGAACGCCGCCATGGAGGCGAGGCCGAGCGAGAGCAGCACGGTGGGGACGGTGACCAGCATGCTGTTGACGAGGGCGTGCTGCTGGCCGCCGTCCACCCACGCCTGGCGGAAGCTGTCGAAGGTGAACGAGTGCGGCCGACTGCCCACGCCGTGCGCGGCGATGTCGTCGAACGTCCGGGTGCTGGTGACCAGCACGAGGACGATCGGCAGCAGCCACAGCGCGGACAGCAGGCCCGCGGTGAGGTGGAAGCCGGTGGTGCGCAGGGCGCGGCCGCTCACGGCGGGGCGGCGGGGCGCCGCGACCTTGCCGAGGCCGGCCCGGCCCGGCGGGCCCTCGGCGTCCTTGACGGGTGCGGTCGCGTCGGTGGCGGTCATCAGTCGGCCTCCCGGAAGGCGCGCACGAGATAGCTCGCGATGACGCCGAACGCCAGCACGAAGATGACGACGGCGAGCGCGGAGCCGTATCCCAGCCGCAGGGACTGGAACGCGGTGGAGTACATGTAGGTGCTCAGCAGTTCGGAGGAGTGGTACGGGCCGCCGCGGGTGAGCGCCCACACCACGTCGAACGAGCGCAGCGAGTCGATGACGATCACCGACAGGACGACCGCGTTGACGCTGCGCAGCTGCGGCAGGGTGATGTGCCGGAACTGCTGCAGGCGGGTGGCGCCGTCGACCTTCGCCGCCTCGTACAGCACGGGGTCGATGCCCTTGAGGCCGGCCAGGTACAGCACCATCACATAGCCGACCTGGCGCCACAGCGCGGGCACGATGACCGCGTAGAGGGCGGTGTCCTGGTCGGCGAGCCAGGCGTGCTTCCAGCCGCCGAGGCCGATGCCCTCCAGCACATTGTTGATCAGGCCGTCCGGCTGGTACATGGCCTGCCACACCAGCGCGGTCGCGACCAGGGAGAAGACGACCGGCAGGAAGAGCGCCGCCCGGTAGAACGCGATGCCGCGCCGCTCCTGCTGGAGCAGCAGCGCGGCGCCGAGCCCGAGGGCGGCGGAGAGCCCGCCGAAGAGCAGCAGCCACAGCACCGTGTCGATCGCGGCGGTGCGGAAGACCGCGTCGTGCAGCATCTCGCTGTAGTTGCCGAGGCCGACGAACTCAGGGGCCCCCAGGCCGTCCCAGGAGGTCAGGGAGAGATAGAAGCCCTGGAGGGCCGGCCAGAAGACCCAGAACGCCTCGGCGAGCAGCGGGACGAGGACGAAGGCCAGGACCACCGCGGGCACCCGGGTGGCCCTGGACCTTCGGGTGGAGCTGATCAGCGCCATGTTCACTGGCTCCAGATCTTCTGGGCGCTGCGCTGCCACGTGGTGAGGATGGAGCCGATCTCCTTGGGCTTGGCCAGGTAGTGCACGAGCGCGGTGTCGGCGGTCGGCTGGAGGGCGTCGCTGGAGTCCCGGTTGAAGAACTGCGTCAGATCGACGGCGCTCTCGATGAGTTTGCGCCCCTTGAGGACCAGCGGGGTGCCGGCGTCCTTGGCGTCGGGGTGCGTGGGCAGCGTGGTGCCGGAGCCGCTCTTGAGGTAGAGCTCCTGCGACTCGGCGGTGGCCAGGTAGCGCAGCAGTTCCTTGACGCCGTCGGCGCGCTTGGTGCGGGCGCTGGCGAAGAAGCCGTCGGTGGGCGCCTCCTCGGCGACCGGCACCTTCGGGTCGATGATGGGGAACTGGAAGAAGTCCAGGTCGCCCAGGGCGTCCTTGGGGGCGGCGTCGGCGAAGAAGGTGCCGATGAGCATCATGCCGGTACGGCCCTGGAGGAGGGCGGTGGTGGCGTCCTGGAAGGGGATGGCCGTGCCGTCGGGGTCGAAGTACGGGCGGGCCTCGTCCCACTTGTCGAAGACCTTGCGGACCTCGGGGTCGTCGAAGCGGTGCTTGCCCGCGAGGAGTTCGCGGTGGTACGCGGCGCCGTTGACGCGGATGTCGAGGTAGTCGAACCAGGCGGAGGCGACCCACGGGGTGTCGCCGCCGGCGCCGAGGCCGATCGGGGCGACGCCTTTGCTCTTGAGCTTGTCGCACAGGTCGAGGAACTCGTCCCAGGTCCTGGGCTCCTTGACGCCCCACTTGGCGAAGTTCGACTTCCGGTAGAACATGCCCCACCAGTAGTAACTGGTGGGCACGAAGACCTTCTTGCCGCCGGAGGCCGAGGTGCACAGCTTCTTCAGCGCGTCGGAGTAGCCGGCGAGCTCGGGCTTCTCCCATATGTCGTCGAGGTCGAGGAGCAGGTCCTTCTTGGCGTACGACTCGGCGACGGAGCCGGGGTACCAGCTGTAGACGTCCGGCGGGTTGGCCGAGGTGAGGTAGGTCGGCAGCTGGGTGCGGAAGGTCTCCGACGCGACGGTGTTGAGCTGTGCCTCGGCGCCGCCGCGCTTGTCGAAGGCGGCGACGATCGCCTGCATCGCGGTCTTGGCCTGCGGGGAGGAGAGGTTGGACTGCAGGGTCACCGGGCCGCCGGACTTTCCTCCGGAGGCGGACGGGCTCTGGGTGACGCAGCCGCTGAGCAGCGCGCCGGCGCCGACTGCGCCTGTTCCTACGAGGAATCTGCGGCGGGTGGCGTTGAAGGCGGTCATCTGTGCACTCCCTATGTGCCCACGGAACGGAGCTGAGGCCAGGTTAATTACTAATTTATATCTTCAGTGCTGTGCGGAGCTCAGAGCTCGGTCTGGTGGACGCGGCCGTCCACCCCGCGGAAGGCGGCCAGCACGCCGCCGTCCGGTCCGGCGACGCCGCCGAGAGCGCCGTCGAAGGCGCCGCTGACGAAGTCGTCGTTCTTGCTCCAGCCCGCCCAGCCGCCGGACGCACTCCAACTGCGCGTCCAGAGCGTGTAGTCACCGGCGCGGGCGTACAGGTGCACCGTGCCGCCGGAGGCCACCAGGGTCGGGCTGCCGCTGATCGTGCCGCCGAGGGCCGTCCAGTCGGACCAGGTGCCGGACGTGTCCCGGATCCGCGACCACACCGAGTCCTCGGAGGTGCGCACGGCCACGTGCAGCCGCCCGGCGTCGTCGACGACGGCCGACGGGCGTCCATAGAACGGACGGTCCTGCGGCGCGCCCAGCGAGGTCCAGTCGGCCGCCGGGCCGCGGGACCACAGCCTGCCGTCCGCGCCGCGGGCGAACAGCGTCCAGTCGTCCGGTCCCGCGAAGGCCGCGGTCGGCGCGTCCGTCAGCGTCCCGCCGAGGCTCTGCCAGCGGCCCCAGCGTCCGTTCGCGTACACCCGCCGGTAGGCGGTGTCGTCGGCGCCGCGCACGAAGACGTCGATCCGTCCGCCGGCCGAGGCGTACGCCGCGGGCTGGCCCAGGATGCGGCCCTGCGTCGGACCGCCCAGATCCGTGGTCCGGGACGTGGACCAGTCACCGCCGCGCGCGGTCTGCGCGCGCAGCGCGCCGTCCGTGCCGCGGGTGAAGACGGTCAGGTCGTCGCCGTCGCGCACCAGCGCCGGGCTCGCCGAGGAGCGGCCGGGCAGCTGCGCGCCCGGGGCGTCGTCGGCGCCGGTCAGCTTGAGGAAGGCGGTCCCGTGTGCGGGGACGCGCACCGTGTACGAGCCGGTGAAGGTGCCGCGCGAGGTGCGGGCCCGCAGATCGCGCACCCCGACCCTGCCCGTCAGGCCCGCGTCGGCGAAGGTCACCGTGCGGTCCTGCGCCTGGTCGGAGCGGTTGAGCAGGACGACCGCCCGCTTGCCGGTCCCCGTCAGCACCTTGCTGTAGACGTCGCCGACGGAGTCGGTCGCCACGCGGGCGCCCTGGATGCCCAGCGGGTCCTGGTCGACGGCGAGCATCTCGGGGTTGCGCAGGGTGTCGATCATCGACTGCGGCAGCGTGCGCGGGTCGCTGCCGAGGACCAGCGGCGAGGCCATCTCGGCCCACATCACGAACTGCGTGATGGACTCCTCCTCGGTCAGCTCATAGCCGCCCTCGGCGAGCTTGCGCATCGGGATGAGGTAGTCCGGGTCGTTCCAGTGCCCTGGGCCCTGGGCCTCGGGGTGCCAGGCATTGGCGTCCATGCTGCGCAGGATGTTGGGCCACTGACCCGCCGTCGGGGTGCCCCAGGCCAGGTCGGTGCCGGTGCGCCAGGAGTCGGCGGTGGTGGGCCCGTAGACGTAGGCGTTGTGCGCGTCCTGCTCGGGGGTGTGCGGCATGCCCCAGTCGTCGGTGAGCGGGTTGCACAGGTTGAGCAGCATCTTCCGCCCGGACTTGGCGACGGCGTCGCTGAACCCCTTGAAGGCCGGGCCCGGGTCGAGCCCGGCGCCGATGCCGCAGAGGAAGTCCACCTTGATGGCGTCGACCTTCCAGTCGGCGAACTGGCGGGCGTCCTGCTCGTAGTGGCCGCGGCTGCCCAGGCCGCACCATTTGCCGCCGTCGTACTCGCCCGCGTCGGTGTAGATGCCGGTCTTGAGACCGCGCTGGTGAAGGTAGGTCACCAGCGCGGGGATGCCGGAGGGGAAGCGGGTGGGGTGGGCCACGAGCCGGCCCGTCTCCGGGTCGCGCGGCTGGTCCGCCTGCCAACCGCCGTCCAGCCAGACGATGTCGTAGCCGCTGTCGCGCAGCCCGCTGCTGACGAGGTGGTCGGCGACCTTCCTGACCTGGTCCTCCGTCGGGGCGCCCAGCCCGTAGTAGGTGTTCCAGCCCATGTACGGCGTGGGGGCCAGGCCGCTGTCGTAGTACTGCGGCGCGCCCTGGTCGTCCCCGGCGTGTGCCGTCGGAACGGCCGACCCGACCAGCACCACGGCGCCGAGCGCCGCCGCCGTCTGTCGCAGTCGTGCCGTCCCCGCACGATGTGAAGCCACTGAAGTCTCCCGAGAGTTGAGGTGCTCTGGGCACGCTGCTCCGGTCGTGCCGGGCGCCGGTGCCACGGCGGAAACTGTGCCCAGGCCCCTCAAGGCTGTCAATATTAATTGCTAATTAACTTAAAAACGCGATCGGGCGGTGACGTAGACACCGCTGGGCCCCGCACGGAGTCGTGCGAGGCCCAGCGGAGTCGTGCGGGTCAGGGACAGCTGAGGCGGGTGTCGCCCGCGTCCGTCGTGCAGGTGTCCGTGTTGAGGCCGCCGTTGGCGGTGTCGTTGCCGGACACGTTGTCGACGGTGTTGAGGTTGTCGGTCCCGGAGTTGCCGATCAGATTGTCGTTGCCGGGGCCGGCGGTGAGGGTGTCGTTGCCGGATCCGCCGTCGATGCGGTCGTTGCCGTACGCGCCGTGGACGGTGTCGTTGCCGTTGCCCGCGTTGACGGTGTCGTCGCCGCCGAGGGCGCAGATCACGTCGTTGCCGAAGGTGCCGGTGATGGTGTCGTTGCCGCTGGTGCCGACGCGGGTGCAGCCGCGTGCGTTGTTGACCGTGGTGGTCGTCGTCGCGGTGTTGTCGGCGGTGTTCGGGTCGGTCTGGGTGGCCGTGACCGTGGCCCGGTCGGTGAGGGTGCCGGTGGCCCGTGGTTCGGCGGCGACCGTCACCGTGGCAATGGCTCCGGGGGAGAGGGTGCCGAGGGAGCAGCTCGCGGTGGTGGCGGTGGTGGTGCAGGTGCCCGCGCCGGTGGTCGCCGAGACGACCGAGACGGCGACGCCGCTGAGTGTGTCGGTCAGGGAGACGTTGGTGGCGGAGGTCGTGGTGCTGTTGTTGGTGACCTGCACGGTGTAGGTGGGCCGGTCACCGATGCTGACCGTGGTGGGACCGGACTTCGTCACCGACAGGTCCACGCCGGCAGGCGGCGGAGGGGCGCCGCCGCCCTCGAAGCGGGCCAGGGCGAAGTCGTTGTCCGCTCCGCCCCCGCCGGCGGCGACGATCTTCCCGTCCGCCTGGAGGGCCACGCCGCGGGCCGCGTCGCTGCCGCCGAAGTCCGCGGTCGCGAGACCGCCGGCGCCGAAGCCGGTGTCCTGGCTGCCGTCGGGGTTGTAGCGCCGGACGGCGAAATCGCCGCCGGGTCCGTTGCTTCCGGCGACGACGATCCGGCCGTCACCGGGCTGGAGCGCCACGTCCGTTGCTCCGCCGCCGGCGGTGAGCACCCTGCCATTGCCGTCGAAGCTTGTGTCCAGGGCGCCGTTGGGCAGGTAGCGGGCCAGGGCGAACCTGGTGCCGCGACGCCGGTCGAACATGTGGGGTGAACATGTCCGACAGCCTTCCGCTGTCCGCACCACACCGACGGCCAGCACGAGTGGCGTTGCACTCGCCGGACGCACGAATCCATCCGAGTGGGCGAGCGCGGTCGACACGGCTGCGGCAGTGCAAGTGGCGGTAGAAGCGGAAGCGGCGCATGCCGTGTCCGTGGGGGCACTCGTCGGCGGGTCGGACGGGCTAACCGCACCATGCCAACGGGTGGCGCGCGCAGGGCGACGCGAGTGGCGCGGGGGGATCCAGGGAGTACTGGACAGACACCCCCCACCGCTCCGGGAGCCACTCGTGAAGACCGCCGCCGCGCCCTCGCCCGCCGTACCGTCCACGCCCAAGCCCGTACTCCCGCTCAAGGTCGACGTGAGCGAAGTGCTGAGCCAGGACGTGGTGATGGCGGCCGGCATCCACGTGGACGAGTCGAGCCCGGCCCCGCTCGCGGTCTTCCGCAATCCGTACACCAAGGCGGAGGAGGTGCTCGTGGTGAGTGAGGCGGGGAGCAGCGGCACGGCTCTGCTGCATGTGTTCCCCGACCCCGCGTCCTCGACGGGCTGGCAGGCGGTGAAGCTCTTCGACTCGCACTCACCGACCGAAGTGGTCGTCATCACGGGGAAGAACCGGGAGGGCGAGTCCTTCGTCGAGTGCTTCTTCCTCAGCCGGGGCAGCGGCTACCGCTCTGTGCTGCACTCCGACGGGACGTGGTCCGGACCGCTCGCCGTGCACAGCCCCGGGGAGGGGGACCAGCTCCGCGGTCTGAAGGTCTCCCACGCCGTCGGTCAAGGCGGCCTGTACCCCCTCGTGTACGCGGGCAGGGCGTCGGGCTCGGGATGGGCTCTGTACCCTGCTCCGCACTCCGTGTGGACGCGCCTCGACGAGAACGCACGCATGACCCGCGTGGGCAGTGACCACTGGATCTCGGCCTCGGTCGTGAACGGAAAGCTGATGACCAACCACGGCGCCGTCGGCGGCATCGGCAGCGAGTGGGACGTGGAGGTGCCGGACTACCCACCGGTGAAACGCGTGGTGGCCGCCTTCGGCGACTACCGGCAGGCCACGTTTTTGATCCTGCACGCGGATGACACCCTGCACCTGTGGATCTGCGGGCAGCAGGGCCGGTCCTTGGGGATGTGCCACGTCGGCGACATGACGTTCCGCACCGCTGTCGCGCACCTGTGCGAGACCCCGCAGCCCAGTCAGATCCGCTGGGACGTCTACGGCATCGACGAGGGGGACGTCCTCTGGTCGATGCGCCAGGACCCCGTCCAGCCCGTCGGCGGTGACGGAGCACCGCGCTGGCTCCCGCCGACACCCCTCGACAAGGGCATCGCAGGCGTTGCGGCCTCGGTCGAGCCCGTCGCCGCCCCGACGCTCTTCTCATACGTCAAGGGCCGGAAGGGCCTCCGTATGGAGACCCAGGACCTGCACACCAGCATGTGGAGTGAGCACGACGTCCGCGCTCCGCAGGCACAGGCGTACGAGGTCACCCACTACCGCGTCGAAGCCGCAGTCACGGACGCCACCGGTGCGCCCCTGGCGAACTACCCGGTGACGCTGAAGCCGGCGGAACACGCCTCCGCGTGCACGGTGACGCACCAGAACCGGGTGATCAAGATCCCCCGTCAGGGTGTCGACCTCCTGACCGACGCCTGTGGCAAGGTCACCTTCGGGGTCGCGCCGAACGGGCTCGGCGCCTCCCTGCTGGAACTGAGCTCGGCAGATCTGGCGAAGCCGGTACCCATCCAGCCCGGCCACGCCGTCCACACCTATCTCTCGGGCCACGGGACGCTGCGCCAGACGGACCCGGGCGGCGCGCTGCCGACGTTCGACAAGCACGGCAACACGTTGAAAGACGCGAAGGGCCGCGACAACGCCCGTCTGGCGCCGCTTGCCGACAAGAACCCGACGCTCGCCTCGACCGCCGCCCAGGCGATCCAGCGCACCGCACTCGTCGGCATGGGCAAGAAGCTGCCCGAGAACGCGGTCGGCGTGCGGTTCAGCCTGGAGTCGACCGCTTCCGGGGCGCAGGCAGCCGACGGCGTGCCCTACCAGTGCGTTCTGCTGCACAACCAGGAGGAGTTGGACCTGGCCGTCGCGGAGGTCGACCGTGAGGAAGAGGGGGCGGAGTACGGCTGGTTCAGCGACAGGTGGAACGACTGCAAGCACGTGTACAACGAGGCCGTCAGCGGTGCCAAGCACCTGGCGGACGAGACCCGGCACAAGCTCAGGCAACTCGGCGGCGACCTGCTGCGGGCGGCCAAGAACGGTCTGATCGCGATCCACGAGGGGGTCCTCAAGGGACTCCACGAGGTCTCCACCATCGCGATCAAGATCGGCAAGGCGATCGTCAAGGGCATCAAGATCGCGCTCCACGGTCTGGAGCAGGCCGCGCACTTCGTGGTCAACGTCTTCCACCAGATCGAGGCGTTCGTCGAGAAGGTCATCGCATGGCTCAAGGCGCTGTTCGACCTCAAGTCCATCTGGAACACCAAGCGCGCGCTGGAAGAAGCCATGCGCAAAGCGCCGCAGGCGATTGCCAAGGCCACTGAATCGGGGCGGCAGAGGGCGACGACATGGCTCCAGGACGAGAAAGGCAACGTACTCAAGAGCTTTGAAACGGTGAGCCGGCAGTTCTCCGGCAAGAAGATCTCCGAGCTGTCCACGGCGCCCAAGGGCTCGTCGATCGGGAAGGTGCCGCAGAGCGACTTCACCGCCAACGTGCACCACAACTGGCTGATGGACAAGCTCCAGTCCGCCGGCCTGCCGGCCCTGCTGTCGGAGCTGTCGCTGCCGCAGCCCCTGGAGCCCGACGGCGCGGAGAAACTCATGCAGGAGGTCGCGCGGCGGATGTCCACCGCGGGGCAGGAGCTGGAGAAGGGCGTCAAGGAGCTGGCCCCGGCCGTGCTCGACACGTTCCGCTCGTCGGGCGGAGTCTCCGGCGCGGAACTGGCGGCGATCCTCGACGGCACGAAGAACATCGTCGGAGCCGCCTTCGACACCGGAACCGCCATCGTCGATCTGGGCGCCTCGCTCATCGAGTCGGGTATGCGGGGCTTCGGCGCACTGCTCGACGCCGAGATCGACAACGCCGTCATCAAAGAGCTGTTCCGTTGGCTGGCCGGCCTGTCCGGGAACCCGGACGACGACAAGCCGACCTACGCCGGGGTGATCGCCCTCGCGGCCGCGGTACCGGTCACCCTCATCTACAAGTTGGCCGAGGGCGTCGACGAGCAGCCGTTCCCGCACGGCAGGCTCCCCGGGCAGAGCACCTTCGGCACCCCGCAGTACCGCGCCTGCACCATGGCCGCGGGAATCCTCACCGCGGTCCAGGTGATCCCGATGTGCGTCATCGACTACAAGGGGGACGATGCCCCTCAGTGGCTGTCGCTCCTCAACACGCTGTGGACCGGAGTCTCGGCCATGCTGACCTTCCAAGGGGTCGCCCTGTCGGAGATCGACACCTGGTCCAACGAGCTCAAGGCTGCGATGGGCGGTGTGATCGTCTTCGCCGCCTACGCGGCGTTCCTCTTCTTCGCCCAGCTGAAAGAGGGCTGGGGCGTGCTGAAGCCATGGATGCCCCTCGTCATGACCGTCATCGGGGTGGCCTGTCTGGGCAACGTCGTCCGCCTGGTCGCGCAGCAGACGATCGACGGCCTCCACACGGTGGCCCAGTCCTTGCTGACCTTCCCGAACCTGTTCGCCTTCCTCAACTACGACGCAATTCGCAAGGGTCCGGAAGAGCCCGTCATCGCCGCGGTCCGCATGGCGATCGACATCGGCGGCAACGTGCCTGGCGGCATCATCATCGCCGCGAGGGCTTAGCGGTGGCGTGCGTGCGTGCGTGCGTGCGGGCGTGCGGGCGTGCGTGCGTGCGGGCGTGCGTGCGTGCGGGCGTGACGTGGGGTTGGGCCGGGGCCGGTCAGCTTGTGTGGCCGTGCCCTACTCCGGTCCGGTGCCCGTGTCTCCGTGGCTTCCCGGGGTTTCCGGGGCTTCTGCGGTGACCAGGCCGGAGATGCCCAGGCCCGGTGCGTCGGGCAGCACGATCTCCGCGCCCCGGTACCGCATGCCGCCGACGACGGCGGGACGGCGGAGCCACCACACCGCGTCGAGGTCGCTCACCGTCGTGGTCCCGTAGGCGGCCACCAGGCTGGCCGCGGCGCCGGTGCCGATCTCGCTCTCCAGCATGCAGCCGACGATGGTGCCCATGCCCTGGGCCCGCGCCAGTTCGAGGAGGGTACGGGCGGCGCTGAGTCCGCCGCTCTTCGCCAGCTTGACGTTGACCAGGTCCGCCGCGCGGCGGCGGATCACCTCGACCAGGTCGCGCACGTCGAAGACGGACTCGTCCGCCATGATCGGGGTCTCGACGCGGTCGCTCACCCACGCCAGGCCCTCCACATCCCGGTAGGCAACCGGCTGTTCGACGAACTCCACCCCCGTTCCGGCGTCCTCCAGCGAGCGGATGACCCGTACCGCCTCGCGGGGCGTCCACCCCTGGTTGGCGTCGAGACGGATCCTCACCTCGGGACCGACCGCCTGGCGGACCGCCGTCACACGGTCGACGTCCATGGCCGCGTCCGTGCCGACCTTGACCTTCAGCACGTCGAAGCCCTCCGCGGCGCGGCTCTTCGCCGCCGTGGCCAGGCTGTCCACCGTGCCGACCGCAAGGCTCACATCGGTGGACACCACCAGCCGGGAGCCGCCGAGCAGCCGGACCAGCGGGACCCCGAGCCGGACCGCCGCGAGATCGTGGAGCGCGATGTCCACCGCCGCCTTGGCGGGCTCGTTGCCGACCACGGCACGGCTGACCCTGCGACAGTTCTCCACCAGGTCATCGGCATTGCGACCGATGAGCAGTGGAGCGAAGGCCTCGGTGACGCAGGCCTCGCTGGAGGCGAGCGAGGATCCGGTGACAGTCCACACCTCCGGCGCCTCACCGAAGCCGGAACGCCCGTCGCGGTCCACGATCTCGACGACGACGGTCGAGACATGGGTCAGGCGAGCCAGGGCTGTGACGAACGGCGTGTGGAGAGGAGCCACCAGACGGTGGACATGGACAGCGGCGATGGTCATCGATCGGCCTCGTTGCACTCAAGGGTTTCTGTCGGACGCGAAGGAAGCGGATACTCGGCCCCGGGCTGTCAGTCCGTGGTCGTGGTCGTGGCAGTGGCAGTGGCCGTGTCCGTGGCCCTTCGCGCGTACACCTCGATCTCGATCTTCATACGGGGATCGGACAGACCGCACATGAGCATGGTGGCCGCCGGCCGGACGTCGCCGAAGTATCGGCGCAGGACCGGCCAGCAGGGCTCGAAGTCGACGCGGTCGGGCAGGAGATACCGCACGCGCACGACGTCGGCGAAGGTGCACTTCGCCTCGGTCAGCGCGGCCTCGATGTTGCGCAGGCACTGCTCAGCCTGCTCCACCACGTCGTCGGAGATGGTCATGGTGGTGTAGTCGAAACCGGTTGTCCCCGATACATGCACCCAGTCACCGTCGACCACGGCACGGGCATAGCCGATCTGCTCCTCAAAGGTCGAGCCGCTGAGGATCGCATGTCGCTCTGTCATGCGCCGAACGCTAGGCGACCAGCAGAGATACGTCTAATACGGTCAGAAGCGTCATCTGATATCTCTAGGCGTATGGAGCGCCCTGAACTTCCCCTGCCCCAGTTGCACGCCTTCGTCGTGCTCGCAGAAGAACTTCACTTCGGCCGTGCGGCCACACGCCTCGGCATCGCGCAGCCCCCGCTGAGCCAGCAGATCCGCCGTCTGGAAGACAAGGTCGGCCACGAGCTGTTCAGTCGCGAACCGGGACGGACAGCCCTCACTTCGGCAGGCCGGGAACTGCTGCCCGCCGCCCGGCGGGCCCTCACCGACCTCGCGGACGGTCTGGCCGCAGCCCGGGCCGTCGGCAGCGGCCAAGTCGGCCGCCTGCGGATCGGTTTCGCCGCCTCCCTCGCCCTGACCGTCCTGCCCGGCCTGCTGCGCACGTTCCGGGAACGCTTCCCCGACGTGCATCTGGACATCCACGAAATGACCACCGCACCGCAGACCACCGCCCTGCGCGACAAGAGCCTCGACATCGGCCTGCTGCGCGAACCCCCTGCCGACGAAGCAGAGTTGAACTTCGAGACCGTACTGACCGAGCCCTTCGTGGCCGTCCTCCCGTCCGCACACCCTCTTGCGGCCCGACGGACCGTCCCCCTTGCCCGGTTGGCGAACTCGCCCTTCGTGCTGCTGCCGCGCGCGGTGGGCCCGCAGCTGCACGATCAGATCACCGGCCTTTGCACGGCCGCAGGCTTCACGCCCCGGGTGGTGCAGAGCGCGGTGGAATGGCAGACCGTCTGCGCCCTGGTGGAAGCCGGCCTGGGCGTGTCACTGGCTCCGGCGAGCATCCGACGCATCCGCCTCAAAGGCGTCGCCTTCCGCAGGATCGATGCCGGAACCGCCCGCACACGAGTGGCCGTCGCCTGGCGCAAGAACGACCGAAACCCCTTGGTCGCAGGCCTCTTGTCAACCATCAACGAAGATCCGCCGGGCAGGCCCTAGCGAGACGTGCCCTGCACGGGGAGTCGTTCGCGTTCGGCGCGGTCGAGGCCACGCCAGGCGAGCAGTGGGCCCGGGTCGACTCAGCCACCGCTGCGTGCGGCAGCCGCGCCGCCTGCCGCCACACGGCGATGCCCCCGGCCGCGCCCGCCCGATCCCCGGTGTGCCGGTGGCGTGCGCTCAACAGCTCGGCCAGTGCAGACAGATGTCTGCCGTACACCGGGCTGCCGACCGGACCCGGCGACGGCGCTCCGCCCGGCCGTCGACGCGTTCGTCCGACAAATTCGCTACCCGGCGGTCGGAGCGCCGTGATACACAACCGCAGTGCAAAACATCTTGGAGTTCCCCGAGGTCCTGCGGCTGATCGAAGACCGCTCGGCCGCGTTCCGCGCTGCGATCGCGTCCGCCCCCGACCTTGACGTCCAGGTCCCGGCCTGCCCGGACTGGACGCTGCGCGAACTGGCGCAGCACCTCGGTGACGGCCGCCGCCGCCAGGCCGCCATCGTCGCGGCGGGCCCGGGCGCTGAGCCCCCGGCGAGGACGGACCCGAAGGGCGCCCCGACCGCGCCCCGCGACCGCGAAGCCCTGGACGCCTGGCTCGCCGAGTCGACCGAGCTCATGCTCGACGCGATGCGCGAGGCCGGCCCGGACCGCGGCTGCTGGACCTGGTGGGGCCGCTCGCAGGCCCCGGAGACCAGCGGAGCCGTGGCCCGGCACCAGATCCAGGAATTCGCCGTCCACACCTACGACGCCCAGCTCACCCAGGGCGCCGCACAGCCGCTGCCGACGGACGTCGCGGTCGAGGGCGTCGACGAGTTCCTGACGACCGTCTCGGCGACGACCGTCCCCTGGCCGTTCAAGCCGGCGACCATCGACCTGCACACGACCGAGGGCCGCTCCTGGCGCCTGACCCTCGACGCCGACGGCGTCCGCTGCGACGACCTCGCCGCCGACGCGGAGCCGGGCGACATGGCGATGCGAGGCGCAGCGAGCGAACTGGTCCTCTACTTCTACGAGCGCGTCCCGCTCGACGGCCTGGAGATCACCGGCGACACCGAGCCGATGGAGCAACTCGCAGACTGGGACCCGAACGCGTAGAACGCGCACTTGTCAGCGCCGGCAAGGGCTACAGCAACCATCGCTCAAGGCTGCTTCTTGACGTCCTTCACCGAGGTCGGGCCCAACTGCTTGGCGCTGGCGTACTCCGGCATCGTCATGGGCTTGTCGAACAGGAAGAACGACTGGTTCGTGCCGACCGTGAACTCCATGTACGCGTTCGTCGTGGCATCGAAGCCGTAGTAGGCGTTGCAGGTGGATCCCGTCGTGTACGTGCCGTCCATGCCGGGCTGCGAGAGGACCGCGATGCCGCTGTCGGAGTGCTCCACCTTCTCCGTCGGAGTGAGCATCTTGCAGCGCGGCACCGGCAGGCCCTTCATGATGAAGTACCCGTACTCGCCCTTGGCGTTCTGGATGTAGACGTACGAGAGTTTGCCCCGCTTCCCCCACGTCTCGACCCACTGGTTGATCGCTTCGCGGGTCGGCGAGTACTCCATGCGGCCCGCCGGCTGCTGGGCCACGAGGTGGTCGTAGTTGTCCTGCTTGGCCGCGTTCTCCTTGTCCTGGCTGGTGTCGCTCGTGCAGGACGTCAGGGCGAGGCCCACAACGAGCGCGACGACGGTGGCCAGGGCCATGCGTATGAGCTTCTTCATGCGGTGCTGCCCTCTTCCCGGGATGAGATGGGGATCAGTTGGTGCACGTCGTGCGCTCGGCGGCGGTGTCCAGCCGGTACGGCAGATCCTTGTCACGGAAGGGCGCGCGGTGCTCCTGGGCGGCCTTCGAGTTGTATTCGTTGACCGACTCGATCCGCGTGGCCTTCAGCGCGGTGATCGACTGGTCGATCTGCGCCGTGCGAGTCTCCGAAGCGGTCTTCCGCTCCTCCTGGAGCGCCTGGATCGTCCCTTCGGCGTTCTGCACGGCCTCGCACAGATCGAAGAACTGCTCGTACGTGGTCTGACGGAACTCTCCCGAGGCGACGGTGTTCTCGCGCTCGTCCACCTCACCGCGGAACGGGGCGGTGACCCACGCCGCACCGCCGAAGGCGAACACCCCGATCACGTACAACACCGCCAGACCGATGACTCCGGCGACGGCCCAAGCCCCTAACCGTGCCCCCTCGCGTACCTGCCCCATGGCCGTATCCCCCTTCGCAGGTGGTTCCGCGGCGTGGAACCACCCTCTGTGAAGGAGAGGACACGGCACCCGGTGAAACGGTTCCGCGGGCACGAGCGTCAGAAAGGGGCTACCGGGGCGGTCGAGCCACGGCCGACACACGGTCCGGTGGACGGCAGTCCCACCACACACGCCGCCTCAAGTGATCGCTCTGCGGGTCGTCGGTCCTACTTCTCGGCCGTGCCCGTGCCTGTGCCCGTTCCTGTGGCCGGGCTCGTGCTCGTGCCGGGATTGCTGCTGATGGACTCCTGATAGATGTCCGCGTAGGTGCGCGAGCCCTTGATCAGGTCGTCGCAGAAGGCGGCGACGTCGGTGCCGATGACTTCCAGGACGCCCTTGCCGGCCGCGACGCCCTCCTCGAAGAAATCGACGATCCCTGAAAGCAGGGCTCCATCAGGCAAGTCGACCGGTCCGACCTTGAAGAAGTACTTCTGGATCTCCTTGTAGACGATCTGATAGTCCGGCGGGAGCGCCTTGACCCGCGCCATGTGCGCTCGCCACTGCTTCTTGCCTTCGATGATGTCTTGGATGCCCACGTCAGCCTCCTAGCCGGCCCAATTTCCTTGCGACGTTCCGGTTCAACTGCTCGCGCCACCGGTCGCGATAGCTTCGAGTGCCTTCGCCACCGGCCAGCGCCGCGCAGAAGCCCTCGATGTCGTCGCCCAGCACCTCGTGAACGCTCTGCCCGTCCGCCGCCGTTTCTTCGAGCAGCCCCAGGGCGCCGTCGAGGATCGGCATCAGGTTGCGGCCGGTGATGTCCGCGTAGGGGGAGAGGTGAGCCTTGATCTGCTCCCACGCCGCCCGGTAGTCGGCCGGCAATGCCTCGGCCCGGGCTTCGAACGCCTTCCATTCCCTGGTGAGGTCGCTGCCGGTAATGGTCTCCCAGAAACTCATCTCCCGCCCTCCTTGAGCTTGTTGATTCGTGATGAGAGGTACTTCCATTTAGCCCAGAACTTCCCGAGCTCTTCGCGCCCCGCGTCGTTGAGTGCATAGAACTTGCGCGGGGGACCCATTCCGGACGGCTTTTTCGTCACCTGGACGAGCCCGTTCCTCTCCAGCCGCAGCAAGATGGTGTAGACCGTCCCTTCGACGACGTCGGTGAAGCCGAGTTCATTCAGCCGACGCGTGATGGCGTAGCCGTAGGTCTCCTCGCTGCCGATGATTTCGAGCACGCAGCCCTCGAGAGTGCCCTTCAGCATCTCCGTCAGATCGTCCATGGCGGGCCTCCTTTCCGATCCTCCCCGTACTACGTAGTGCCGAGTACCACTATACGGTATCACGGAGTAGTGGGTGGGGGCGGGCGAGTGCAGGGCCGCGGGGTAGGGGCCGGGCGGGCGAGTGCGGGCCCACGGTCGTGCTCCAGGACCTCCCCGGCAGGCCGTCGGCCGGCTCCGCATACCGCGCTCGCAGTACGTCGACTGCTGCGCGCGCGGGACGTGGCTCGGCCGCCCTCCCTCTACCCTTCAAGGATGAAGGCAGGCATTCCGAACGTACGCGCGATGCAGCGCCCGGCCGCGGCATCCTGGATGCCCGCGGTGATCACCGCCGTGCTCGGACTGCTCACCCTCCAGGTGATCGACCGGGGCGATGTCCGAGCGCTGGGCGTCGGACATGTGCTCCTCGTCATCGCCGGCAGCTGCGCGCTGCTCATGCGGCGCCGCGCTCCCGTCCCGACCCTTGCCGTGGTGCTGGTGCTGTCGGTCGTGAACCAGGCCGCGGGTGCCCGACTCGACGTCATGATCCCGGCCATCCAGGTGGCCGTCTACACGGTCGCCCTGTGGACCGGCCGACGTGGCGCCTGGGCGACCGCCGCCCTGACGGCGGCCTGGGTCGCGGTGACCGTGCTCGCGTTCCAGGCGGAGCAGCCTGTCGACCCGCAGCGGCTCGGCGCGGTCGCGTGGATCGTCGCGGCTGCGGCGCTCGGTGACGCCGTGCGCAGCAGACGTGCCGTCGTCGCGGCCCTGCGCGAGCGGGCGGAGCGCGCGGAGCGGACACGGGTCGAGGAAGCCGCCCGCCAGGTCGCCGAGGAACGGGTCCGGATCGCCCGCGACCTGCACGACATCGTCGCCCACCAGCTGACTCTGATCCATGCGCAGGCGGGCGTCGGCGTCCATCTGGAGAACGCCGGAGTGCAGCGTACGGACGGACTGCTGGAGCAGATCCGCGACGGTGCCAAAGTCGCCCTGCAGGAGCTGCGCACCACGGTCGGCGCGCTCAGTCAGGTCACCGACGGCGGTGCGCAGTTCTTCCAGCCCACGCCGGGCCTGGCCATGGTGGACGAGCTCACCAGGTCGTTCAAGCTCGCCGGGCTCAAGGTGGATGTACGGCGGCGCGGTGAGCCGGGCAGACCGTCCGCGACCGTGGACGTCACGGCCTTCCGCATCCTCCAGGAGGCCCTGACCAATGTGCAGAAGCACGCCCACGTCGACACGGCCGAGGTCGAGCTGTGCTGGGAGGCGGGCGCTCTGGTGCTGAACGTGCG
Source organism: Streptomyces sp. NPDC002623 (assembly GCF_053592635.1). Taxonomy (NCBI): domain Bacteria; kingdom Bacillati; phylum Actinomycetota; class Actinomycetes; order Kitasatosporales; family Streptomycetaceae; genus Streptomyces; species Streptomyces sp. NPDC002623. The sequence continues at coordinate 28,433 of NZ_JBSFWB010000034.1, forward strand.
GAACGGCCCTTCCCTGCGGCCGACCCACGTCGCGGCGGAGGGGACACACCGGGGACTGCTGTCCATGAAGGAACGCGCGGCGGCCGTCCGAGGAACGTGCGAGGCCGGACCTGTCCACGAGGGCGGATACCTGGTGACGGCCGTCCTGCCGCTCCATGAGAACGGCCGTGTGCAGCCCGCGGCGACCGAGATGGCGGCGCGGTGACGATCCGAGTGGTCCTGGCCGACGACCAGACCCTGTTGCGCGGCACCCTCCGGCTGCTGCTGGACAACAGTTCCGGGTACGAGTGCGTCGGGGAGGCATCGGACGGCGACGAGGCCTTGGCGCTGGTACGCGCCCACGCGCCTGACGTGGTGCTCATGGACATCCGGATGCCCCGGACGGACGGACTCCAGGCGACGCGCTCGATGCGCGCCGACTCCGCTCTCGACGACGTGAAGATCCTCGTGTTGACCACGTTCGAGACCGAGCAGTACGTCGCCGAGGCGATGCTGAGCGGTGCCAACGGCTTCATCGGCAAGGGCACCGACCCGCCCGAGCTGCTCGCGGCCATCGAGACGGTGGCCAGAGGGGACATGGCGCTCTCGGCCACGGCCACGCTCGCCCTGGTGAAGCGGTTCCAGTCACAGCGGCACATACCGCCGCCGACCACCCCCGGCCGACTCGCCGAACTCACCCCACGCGAACGGGAGATGGTCACGCTCGTGGCCAAGGGCCTGTCCAACGACGGCATCGCCCAGTTCTTCCAGCTGAGCCGGCACACCGTGAAGACGCACATCAACCGGGCCATGACCAAACTGGGCGTCAGCGAGCGGGCGCAGCTCGTGGTCATCGCCTACGAGTGCGGCCTGGTGAAGCCGGGAAGCCAGCCGTCGGCGCAGTAGGGCCCGACCGCGGGTAACGCGCGGGCGGTAGCCAGGATCCATGCGTCAGGGCGACGCCGGAGCAGGGCCCCGAGCAGCAGGGTTGGCGTGCGCCCCCCACGGCGGGGCGTCGTAACCTCCCGGCCCTACGGAATGAGAAACGCGCCGATGTCCTGGCTGACCAGGATCAGCATCGCCAATCGAAAACTGGCGGCGCTGTTCACCCTTCTCGTTGTCGCTCTCGGCATTTACGCCGTCCCGTCGATCAAGCAACAGCTGATCCCCAACCTTTCCTTCCCGATGGTCACGGTGGCCGCGACCTACGCCGGTGCCTCGCCCGAAGTGGTGGAGAGTCAAGTCGCCGTACCGATCGAGGACGCGGTCAAGTCCCTGGACGGGGTGGAGAGCGTCTCCTCGACCTCCCGTCAGGGCTCTGCCGTGGTGGTCCTCCAGCTCGACTTCGAGGCGGACATCGAGGACAGCGCCCAGAAGGCGCAACAGGCGGTGTCGAGGATCTCGGCCCGACTGCCCGAGGGGGTGGACCCCGAGGTGATGACCGGCAGCACGGACGACCAGCCGACCATCGTCCTCGCCGCCACCTCCGGCGCGTCCCAGCAGGTCCTGGCGACCGCCCTGGACGACGAGGTCGTCCCGGAGTTGAGGAACGTCGACGGCGTCAACGACGTCACCGTGTCCGGCGCGCGTGACCGGGTCGTCGCGGTGACCCCGGACCCCACGGCAATGAGCGAGGCCGGCCTGACCACGCAGGACCTCTCCACCGCCCTGTCCGACCTGGGGACGCACGCCGCCGGCTCGGTCAGCGGCGACAAGGAGTCGCTGAGCGTCTCCGTGTCCGAGAACGCGGCCGACCTGGACGCGATCAAGAAGCTGTGGGTTTCCCCGTCCGCGAGTTCCGCCAGTTCTGCCAGTTCTCCGAGTTCAACGGGCGGTACCTCCACCCCCGTTCGGCTTCAGGACGTCGCCTCGGTCAGGCTGACCGAGGCCGAGGCCACCTCGCTCACCCGCACCGACGGCAAGCCCAGCCTGGGCATCAGCGTGACCATGGACCACGACGGCAGCGCCGTGTCCATCTCCGAGGACGTCCGCGGGCTCGTTCCCGACCTGGAGAAGAAGCTCGGCGACGACGCGCGTCTGACCGTGGTCTCGGACGCCGGCCCCCAGGTCAGCAACTCCGTGGACGGACTCCTCAAGGAGGGGCTCCTGGGCCTGGCCATGGCCGTCCTCGTGATCGTCCTGTTCCTGCGCTCGGTCCGCTCCACGCTGGTCACGGCGATCTCGATCCCGCTGTCCCTCGTCATCGCGCTGATCGTGCTGTGGTCCCGCGACTACAGCCTCAACATGCTGACCCTCGGGGGCCTCAGCATCGCCGTCGGGCGGGTCGTCGACGACTCGATCGTCGTGCTGGAGAACATCAAGCGCCACCTCGCCTACGGTGAGGACCGCGACCACGCCGTCATCGGCGCGGTGCGCGAGGTGGCCTCCGCCGTCACCGCCTCCACACTCACCACGGTCGCCGTCTTCCTCCCGATCGCCTTCGTCTCCGGCATGGTGGGCGAACTGTTCGGTCCCTTCGCCGTCACCGTGACGGTGGCCATGCTCGCCTCGCTGGTGGTGTCGCTGACCATCGTGCCGGTGCTGGCGTACTGGTTCCTCAAGCCTCCCGCCGACGTCGGCTCCGTCGATCCCGAGGAGTACCGCAGGCGGGTCGAGGCAGAGGAGCGCGAGGGCCGTCTGCAGCGCTGGTACCTGCCGGTGATCACCTGGTCGCTGAGCCGCCGAAAGACCGTACTGGCCGCCGCGCTCGCCCTGTTGGTGCTCACCCTGGGCATGACGACCGCGTTGAAGACCAGCTTCCTCGGCGGGTCCGACGCCACCAGCCTGCGGCTGACCCAGACACTGTCGCCCGGCAGCAGCCTGGCCGCGACCGACGCGGCGTCGCGCCAGGTGGAGAAGACCATCGCCGCTACGGAGGGCGTCTCCGTCTACCAGGTGACCGCCGGAAGCCTCGGCAGCAGCGGTTCGACCAGTACCAACGGCACCGGGGCGACGACCGCGACGTACACCATCGTGCTCGACGACGGAGTCGCCGCGGACAGCCTGCAGGAGAAGCTGCAGAAGCGCCTCGACAAGCTGAGCGGCGCGGGTGACTTCGCCTTCGCGGCGAGTGGCGGCGTGGGCGGCAGCAGCGACGTCCAGGTCACGGTCCAGGCCGACGACTCCACCGTGCTGCGCACCGCGACCGACCGCATCCAGCAGGCGCTGGACAAGGTCACCGAGGTCACGGAGGTCACCAGCGACCTCGCCGAGAGCGCCCCGCAGATCAGCGTCGTCCCCAAGGGCGAGGCCGCGGCCGAACATGGTCTTACCGGCGCCGCCCTGGCCTCCGCGGTGAACCAGGCCCTCCAGGGAGAGACCGCCGCACAGGTGGTCCTCGACGGTGAGCAGAGCAACGTCGTCATCGAGGCGGCGGGCGACACCCCCGACTCGCCGGCGGCTCTGCAGAAGCTGGAGATCCCCACCCAGGACGGCTCCGTGAAGCTCGGTGACGTCGCCACGATCACCCGCACCGAGGCCCCGGCTGAGCGCACCCGGACCGACGGGCAGCAGACCACCACCGTCTCCGCGGTCCCCGTCGGCGACGACACGGGTGCGGCCAGTTCCGCCGTCGAAAGCGCCCTGGACAAGGTGGAGTTGCCTGCGGGCGCCACGTACGTCATGGGCGGTGTCACCAGTGACCAGAGCGAGGCGTTCTCCCAGCTCGGTCTGGCCATGGTCGCCGCGATCGCCCTGGTGTTCCTGCTGCTGATCGGGGTCTTCCGGAGCATCCGTCAGACGCTGGTGCTGCTCGTCTCCATCCCGTTCGCCGCGACCGGCGCGATCCTCCTGCTGCTGATCACCGGCACCCCGCTCGGCCTCGCGTCACTGATCGGCATGCTGATGCTGATCGGGATCGTGGTCACCAACGCCGTCGTCCTCGTCGACCTGGTGAACCAGTACCGCGAGCAGGGCATGAGCATCGGTCAGGCGGTGGTCGAGGGAGGTCTGCGCCGGCTGCGGCCCATCGTCATGACGGCCCTCGCCACGATCTTCGCCCTGATCCCCATGGCGCTCGGCATCACCGAGGCGGGCGGATTCATCTCCGAGCCGCTCGCCGTCGTGGTCATCGGCGGCCTGATCAGCTCCACACTGCTCACCCTGGTGCTGATCCCGACCCTCTACACCATGGTCGAGACGCGCCGCGAGCGCCGTCACGACAAGGGACGGAAGCGGCAGACGCCGACGGCGCAGCCCGGCACACAGCCCATGGTCCCCGTGCACTGACCCGTTGCGCCGGGTCCGCCGCTCCGCCCGCGTCGAACCGCGTGGGCGGAGCGGCCGTCCCGTTCCGTTGAGCGGCGGTTGGTGTTCGCCTCGGAGGCGATGAGGACAGGACGGCTATACACCGCGCGTATACAGTGTGCGTATAGTACGTCGAGGCGCACGCGAGGTGCGGCAGGTGTGAGCGTGACTGCGGAGGCCGGCATGGCGACGACCACGACCCCGGACGAGTTGGCGGAACCGGGCAGTGGCTTCGGTTCGTGGGGCACCACGATGACGGCGACAGTCGGCGGGATGCTGCTCGGCGTGCTCACCAACCTGGCCCAGGGATGGCTGCCGGGAGCCTGGAACCAGCTCGCCAACTCGGGCGCTGTCTGGTCGGCCGTCGCATTCGCCGCCGGAGCTCTGCTCGCCGAGCGGGGCGCGGTGCTGAGGGCCGCGCTTGGCGGGCTGGGCGCGGAGGCCGGACTGGTCGTCGGGTACTACGGCTACGCCGAGTTCGGGCGCGATGGCATGGGTGCTCTGTTCTTCCCGCTCGTCTGGCTCGGCATGGCATGCGTGGCGGGGCCGCTGTTCGGTGTCGCGGCGTACGCGTGGCGACGCGGCAGGGACGCACGGAACCGTATCGCCGGCCTGGCCGCGTTCGCCGGACTCTTCGGGATGGAGGGGGCGATGTACGCCTGGGACCTCCACTACGCGCCGCAAGCCTGGACCTGCTTCGCGGTGTTCGTCCTGATCCCCCCACTCATGGCCCGCACGCACCGGGAGCGTGTCCTCACTCTGGCAGCAGCCGTGCCCTGTGCGCTCCTCGCCTATGCGCTCGTCGAACTGCCCCTCCAGGCGGTCTCCTCCTGACTCCGTGGCGGCCACGCCCACGCTGTGTTCAGTCCTGACGGACGCCCCGGACGATGCGGTCGACCACCTCAGCGGCCCGCTCCGGCTGCTCCTCGAACCAGTTGCCGAGGTGCTCGCGGACGGCCTCCTCGACACAGACCCGCACGTCGGGGTTGCCCAGCAACCCGCGCGTGGCGCCGAGGAATCGGGGATGGTCGAGCTTCACCGACACGACTGCCGTGAGGCCCCTGCCGATCAGGTCGGCGCAGAGGTCGGGGTCTGTCGCGGCCGGCAGCCCCCGTTCCCGCGCGTACGCGGTGACCGCGGCCGCCACTCCGTCGCGGAAGCCGTCCACATGTGTGCCGCCCTGGGGAGTGGCCTGGCTGTTGGTGAAGCCGCGGATCCGCTCCTCGCCTGAGCCGTTCCACAGCAGGGCCACCTCCATCGTCCCCGCCATGCGCGCGTCCTCCCGCTCGAAGCCGATGACGTGCGGATGGAGAGCCGCGCCCCTCTCCGCGGCGAGGGCGGCCGCGAAGTCCCGGACGCCGTCCGGGTACCGGAACAGCACCGCCCGTGCCGCGCCCGCCGGGCGTTCGTCCGTCAGGGAGATCCTCAGGCCCGGGTTGAGGAAGGCGACCTGCCGGAAGCGCTCCGCCAGGACCGCGAACGAGCAGTGTGTCGTCTCGAAGATCTCGGTGTCGGGCCAGAAGGCGATGGCCGTCCCGCTTCCGGTCGCCGGTACCGCGGCGGTGGGCGGGGCGACGGCGACACCGCGCGCGTATTCGTGCACCTGACGCGTGCCCTCGCGCCGCACCTCGGCCGTCAGCCGGCTCGACAGGGCGTTGGCGACGAAGGGCCCCATACCGAAATGGCCCACGATCGCGAGGTGTCGGCCACTGGGCTCGGACCCGGTGTGGAAGCTTGTCAGCAGTGCTTCGAGGTCCGGGCCGTCGGTGTCCCCGGCGGCCGTGAACTGACCTCCCGGCCCGTCGTCGGCGACCCGCACGCCGCCGTCGGGCATGAGCGTGACGTCGACGGAGCCGCAGCGGCCGGCCAGGAACTGGTTCACCGACCGGCCGACGACCTCGAACACCAGCTGGTGCAGGCCGCGTTCGCCGGTCGAGCCGATGTACATCCCGGGCCGCTTCCGAATGGCTTCCCCTCCTTCCACCACCTTGATCTGGGCAGCGTCGTACCTCGTGCCTCGCCCACTCATGAAGACCCCTCCCATGGCGTCCGGCAGACCTCCCCAGCCTAGGCGAAATCCAGTAAAGCACCAGGTCAGAGCCGTTTCGTGGAGGTCGCAGACGGGCGGGTGAGGGCGTGCCGGGAAGCCGTTGACCCCAGAGGCCGTGGGCCACGCCCGGACGTGTCGGAGGGCCCGCCGAAGTCGCACACGCCCCCGCTCCGGTCGTACCTGAGGCCCCCAATTCGCCGGACGGCAGGGCGATCGGGCGCGAACTCGATCAGCTCCGAGCGGCGCAGGGGAGGTGTGCTCCTCGTGTGTCGTTCTCCGGCGGCTCAGGGCTCCAGAGGTGCCGTACGCGATCTGAACGCCGCCGATGCAGAATCCTGCATGCGTCGAGCTGCACACAGTCAGGCTTCAGCTGCGGAGCGGGACGCCCAACGACTGTACGAGCTGGGTCACTTCCTCCCGGAAGAGCTTGTCCGGTCTGGTCGTCTGGGTGCGCAGATGGCCGTAGACCTCCAGTGACACCAGGCCGTGCAGACGTCCCCAGATGCGCAGGGCGAGCGCGACGGCGGCGGGCGGCAGGCCGGGGAAGTCCGTGCGGACCTTGTCGACGAGCCCGGCGTCGAAGTCGGACCACTCGAACTCGCTGCTCTCATAGAGGTGTTGAGCGTGCGGCCAGGCGGCTGCCGCGAGCGCGGTGAGCCCGGCGCAGACCCGGTGGGCGGCCTCCGGGGCAGCGCCTCCGTGGGGGGTGTCGTAGCCGGGAACGGGATCGCCGTAGACGAGCCGGAAGCCCTCGGGGTTGGCCAGGGCCCAGTTCCGGAAGGCGTCGGCCCAGCGCTGGATCCGGGTGGCCGGACCCTCGGCGGAGGCGCTCTCCCACGCCGTGTCCACGGCGTCGGCCAGCTCGGTGTACACGTCTTTGATGAGCGCGGTGACCAGGTCGTCGCGGGTGGCGAAGTAGCCGTAGATGGCGTTGGCCGTCATGCCCATCTCGCGGGCGATGGCCCGCAGTGTGATGGCCTCGGGCCCGCCCGAGGCCATCAACTCCAGCGCCACGCTCTTGATTTCGGCGGTTGTCTCGGCCCGCAGACGCTCGCGTCGCCCCGTAGTGCTTCCTGCCCTGCTCGCTGTACCTGCCACCCGGACACTCTACAGCGTCACCGAAATCGAGCACCGTGCAGAAACTTCACGGCGTATAGTCACAGCACGGCGTAGCCGATCGGGTTGGGCGCGCCTTCCTATCCGCATGCACAGGGGAGAACCATGCACATCGGAGTCGTCGGGGCCACGGGGACCATCGGCAGCCGTGTCGTCACCGAGGCCCTCAACCGGGGGCATCACGTCAGGGCGTTGAGCCGTGACGCGTCGCGGCCGCAGGCCGACGAGAAGCGGGAGAACATCACCTGGGCGAGCGTCGATGTCCTGGACGCGGCGAGCATCATGGCCGTGCTGCCCGGCCTCGACGTTCTCGTCAGCGCCTACCAGCCCGGCAATGCCGCCAAGGACTTCGAGGACACCGTCCGGCGTTCGATCGCCGACCCCTCGACCCACTCCACCGTGGCGCGCGCCCTGCTGAAGGCACTCGAGAGCCACCAGCGGACCCGGCTGATCGTGATCGGCGGCGCAGGCAGCCTGGAGGTCGAGCCCGGGCTGGTGCTCGCCGACTCGGACGAGCGCATGCACGCGACCCTCGACCAGCTCGGGCTGCCCCGCGCCTACGCGGCGGCGGCGCGCGGCGCCCGCGACGGCTTCAACGTCCTGCGCACCTCTAACCGGCTGTGGACCTATTTCAGCCCCGCCGAGGAGATCGCCCCCGGCGAGCGCACCGGCCGCTTCCGCATCGGCGGCGACCAAGCGGTCCGCGACGCGGAGGGGCGCAGCCGCATCTCGGCGGAGGACGCGGCGGTCGCCTTGGTCGACGAGGCGGAGCTGCCACGGTTCGTCCAGCGCCGCTTCACGATCGGATACTGAAGGGGGCGTCGAGTTGCCCGGAGGCCCGGGCCCGACACAGGTGCCTGGCCACTCAGGGCTCGTGGAAGGAAGCGGCTACCGCAGGCGCTCGCGCCCGCAGTAGCCGCGTGCTGGTCCGAACCCCCGTCACTTAGCGCCTACCGGGCGCCGGTGGGTGTGACCAGGAGGCCGCCGACGAAGGTGTGGGTGGGGCGGAGGTCGCGCAGGGCGTCGCCGGTGCAGTGTGCGGGGTCCTGGTCCCAGATGGTGAGGTCGGCGAGGCGGCCGGGGGTGAGGGTGCCGCGCAGGTCTTCCTCGCCGAGCAGGCGGGCCGCGTTGGCGGTGTGCAGGATGAGGGCCTCGTCGTAGGTGATGACGTGCTCGGGGCCCTTGACGCCGATGACGGTCTGCCGGGTGGTCATGCCGTAGACGGAGCGCATGGCGCCGAACTGGCCGACGGGGAAGTCGGATCCAGCGCTGACCTGGGCGCCCAGGTCGATCCAGCCGCGGGCGGGGAAGAGCCGGGCGACGCGCTCCGGACCCCAGAAGCCCTCTTCCACCTCGGCGGTGTCGTGCAGCAGGGGCTGCTGGATGGTGACGGGGACGCCCAACGCGACGGCGCGGGCGCGCTGTTCGGGACCGGCCAGGCCACCGTGCTCCATCACCAGCGTGCCGGCGGGCAGGCCGGGGTTGCGCTGGAGGACGCGTTCGTAGACATCCAGGAGGGTGCGGACCGCGCGGTCGCCGTAAGCGTGCGTGCCGACCCGCCAGCCGCGCCGGACCACCGCCTCGACCGCCTCGACCAGCGCGTCCGGTTCCCAGATCAGCATCCCGGAGAAGGAGTGGTCGCAGGCGTACGGCTCCTCGGTGGCCCCCGCCTCCAGGCCGCCGTCGAGGCCGAACTTCACACCCCACACCGAGAGCCACGGATCGGAGTTGTCACGCCATTCCTCCATGACGTCGAGCAGGTCCTCCACCTGGGCCGCGCTGGTCAGTCCGAGCGCCGAGATCAGCACCCGCACCCGGGTGCTGAGCGCCCCCGCCTCACGGGCGGCCAGGAGCACCGCGTAGTCCTCAGGGGTGACCGCGCAGTCGCGTACGGTCCCGATGCCCGTGGCGGCATAGTCGCGGCTGGCCAGGCGCAGTCCGTCGATGCGCTCGGTCCGGTCCGGGGCGGGGACCAGGTGCTCCACCAGGTGCAGGGCGTTGTCGATCAGCCGGCCGTCCAGCTTGCCGTCGCCGTCGCGGCCGATGGTGCCACCCGGCGGCACGGGGGTGTTCTCGGTGATGCCCGCCAGACGGAGCGCGTAGGTGTTGACGACGTCGTTGTGGCCACCGCGTTTGACGAGGACCGGGTGCCGGTCGGTGGCCTGGTCGAGTTCCGCCGCCGTGGGCATGCGGCGCTCGGCCAGATTGAGTTCCTGCCAGTTGGTGGTGGTGCGGATCCACTCGCCCTCGGGGGTGCGGGCGGCCCGCTGCCGGATCAGGTCGAGGAACTCGGGGATGTTCCGGGCCCGGTGGACGGGGACGTCGTGGGCGCCGAGCGCCGCGAAGATCAGGTGGGTGTGGGTGTCGTCGAAGGCGGGCAGCACGGTGGCGCCGGGCAGGTCGTGCACCTCCGTTCCCGTGCTCACCAGGTGGTCGAGGCCGCCCGGGTCGGCGGACACGGCGGCGATACGGTCGCCGCGCACGGCCAGTGCCCGCTGCGGGGCCTGACCGGGCACCAGGGTGTGCACCGCGTCGGCGCGGATCAGCAGGTCGGCTCCATGATCAGTCATCGTCTGCTCCCTCATCTCGAAGGTGTCGGATCCCGAAGGTGTCGTTCGGTGACGAGACTGTTGTAGGAGCGGTGCGGGCATTCACCGCCAAATGGAAGCTACCTGCGCAGGAAACACGCCAACACCTCCGCCTATCATGCAGATCATGCGACAGGTGCTCGACGAAACCGATCGGCGGATCACGGCCGCGCTGGTCGCCTCGCCGCGGGCCTCCTGGCGCGAGGTGGCCCGCTGTCTGGGGCTGTCCGAACGCACCGTCGTACGCCGGGTCGCCCTGCTCTACGCCGACGGCACCCTGCGCGCGACCGTCGTGCGCAACCCGGCGCGTTTCCCGCACCTGGTCCCCGTCGCCCTGCGCATCCGCTGCCGCCCCAACAAGATCCGTCAGGTCGCCCAGGCGCTGGCCCGCCGCACCGACACCGTCTGGGTGGACATCCTCGGCGGCGGCGACGAGATCTCCACGGTCTTCTTCCTGGAAGGTCCGGAGGCCCGCAACAACCTGCTGCTGCGCGATCTGCCCGCCACCGACGCCGTCGGCTCCTGGACCGCCCACACCCTGCTGCGGGTCTTCCCCACAGCGTTCCGCTGGACCGCCGGTCTCCTCTCGCCCCGGGAACTGGCCGAACTCACCCCCGCCCCCGCATCTCCGACGACGCCCGCACCGTCGTACACGCATCTCGACGTCGACACCGCGCTGATCGCCGGCCTGACCGAGGACGGTCGGGCCGCCTACACGGACCTGGCCCGTCGCGCCGGCACCACGGCGCTCACCGCCCGCCGACGGCTCGAGGCCCTCGTGGAGAGCCAGGTGCTGCGCCTGGCCACCGAGGTCGATGTCGCACTGCTCGGTGCGCAGACCGAGGCGTTGCTGTGGATCGCCGTACAACCAGGCGCACTACAGAAGACCGCGCAGACCCTGAGCACCCACCCGCACGTCCGGTTCTGCGCCGCCACCACCGGTCCCGCCAACCTGGTCGTCGCGGTCGCCGCCGCTGACCTCGACGCCCTCTACACCTTCCTCACCGACACCGTCGGCCCCCTCGACGGGGTCACCGCCATCGACACCACCCCGCTACTGGCGACCGTCAAACGCACTGGCCTGATCCGTCACTGACGAAGGCGGCCGACGCCCGCGCACGCAGCCGTGTCCGGTTCTCGCCAGTCCGCGGTAAATGCCTGGACTGAGAACCTCCCCGGACGGGAAACTTCCGACTTCCGAACCTCCGGGAGTGTGATGGGGACAACAGATACGCGAGGGCCGACGCCGGGCAGGAGCGCGGTCGTTCTGGCACTGCGCCGCTACTGCCGGGAACTGCTGCGACTACGACTGCTGGCCCTGCCCGCGCTGCTGCTGCCGGCCGCGGGCAACATCGGCACCCGCTATGTCGCCCCCTTGCTGATCGCCAAACTTGCAGGCCAGGCCGCCGACGACGGCGGTCTCACCCTCACCTCGGCGCTGCCGTACGTGCTGGGCTTCGGCGTGACGCTGCTGGTCGCCGAGGTCGTGTGGCGGGTCGGGCAGCACTGCCTGAACCGCGTGGACGCCCTCGGCATGGAACACCTGTACGTGAGCGGCATGGACGAACTCCTCGCCAAGGACGCGGCGTTCTTCCACGACAACTTCGCCGGCTCCCTGACCAAACGGGTGCTGAGCTTCGGCAAGCGCTTCGAGGACTTCGTCGACACGGTGACGTACCGGATCGTGGGCAGTCTCGTCCCCCTGGTGTTCGGCGCCGCCGTGCTGTGGACCTACGAACCGATGCTCGTCGTCGGCCTCCTTGTGATGATCGCGCTGACCGTGGTGGCCGCGACACCTCTGATCCGTCGTCGGCAGCGGCTCGTCAACGACCGTGAGGCGGCGATCGCCCGGGTCTCCGGCCACGTTGCCGACAGCCTCATGAACATGGAGACCATCCGGGCGTTCGCGGCCGAGCGGCGGGAGGCCGACGAACACCGCAGCCGTGTCGCGGACTCCCGGCGCCTGACGCTGAGGTCGTGGGACTACGGCAATCTGCGCGTCGACACCCTGATCGCCCCCATGTCCGTGCTGACCAACGTGCTGGGCCTGCTGGTCGCCATCGCCTTCGGCGGCCCGGGCCAGGGCGTGGAGGAGATCGTCGTCGCTTTCACCTACTACTCCAACGCCACCCAGATCATGTTCGAGTTCAATCAGATCTACCGGCGTCTGGAAAGCTCGATGACCGAGGCCGCGCAGTTCACGGAGTTGCTGCTGGATCCGCCCACCGTGCTCGACCCGACGGAACCCGAACCGCTCGCACCTCAGGACACCGGCATCCGCTTCGAGGCGGCGACCTTCGCCCACGCGGGTGCGAAGCCGATCTTCCAGGGACTCGACCTGGACGTGCCCGCAGGCGCACGGATCGGTCTGGTCGGCAGGTCAGGCGGCGGCAAGACCACCCTCACCCGGCTCCTGCTGCGGATGTCGGACATCGACGACGGACGCATCCTGATCGGTGGTCAGGACATCAGCCGCCTGCGCCAGACCGACCTGCGCTCACTGATCGCCTACGTCCCGCAGGAGCCCGCCATGTTCCACCGCAGCCTGCGGGACAACATCGCCTTCGCCCGGCCCGGCGCCACCGACGACGAGATCCGCGCGGCGGCCGCGGCCGCGCACGTCACGGAGTTCGCCGACCAACTCCCCGACGGCTTCGCCACCCTGGTGGGGGAGCGGGGAGTGAAACTCTCCGGCGGCCAGCGCCAGCGCGTCGCCCTCGCCAGGGCCATCCTGCGCGACGCCCCGATCCTGCTGCTCGACGAGGCGACCAGCGCACTGGACTCGGAGAGCGAGATCCTCGTCCAGGACGCCCTGTGGCGGTTGATGGACGGACGTACGGCCCTCGTGGTCGCCCACCGTCTGAGCACCGTCGCCGGCATGGACCGTCTCGTCGTCCTCGACCGCGGAAGCGTCGTCGAGCAGGGCACCCACGAGGGGCTGCTCGCGGCGGACGGCGCCTACGCCAAGCTGTGGCAGCACCAGTCGGGCGGCTTCCTCGGCGAGAGCGCCGAATCGGCCCCCGGACGCCCGGTCCCAGCGGCCGGTCCCGGCGGGGAGCCCGGACCGGCCGACCCGGCGCCGGACGAGGACCGCAGAATGTCGTCGCAAGTGCGTACGGGCACCGGGTCCACGTGACCGAGTCGATTTCCGGACATCCTCGACCGCAGGCGACGTCACGCTGACATGTCCGTCGCCTGCGGCAAACCGCGAAGCGTCGGGTCAGCCGGCGCTGTGCTCGCCGATCCGGATCTGGTGAGGGCGAGACGCGTCATAGGTGAGCAGCCAGTCGGCGGCGGCGGTGGTCTTACGACAGGTCACGCAGTACGAGCGCTTCGGCGAAAGGCCTGCCGGTTCGCCGCGCGTACGCCATCCGCTCGCGCACCTCGTGCAGGGTGCGAGGCCGGTAGCCGGGTCCGCCGCAGCAGCTCTTGTGGAAACGCACGCCCGCGTTCAGCAGCACCGAGAGTGTCCGCCACGCCTCGGCGTCCCGCCGTCGGGGCGCAGCGAAGGCCGACCCCACATGGATCAGCGGTTCCGCACACCGCGGGCAGATCCGCCGTTGATCCCCGCCGTGAGACTGCTTGTACGACGCCCGGCAAGGCAGGCAGACGTACGAGGTCTTCGCATGAGCCATGCCCACAGAGTAGGCACCAGCCGCGAGGAGATCGACGTGATTACAAGAGAGCCCGCTGCTCGACGCCGACCTGCGCATGCGCAACCGGGAGGCAACGGTTTTTCAACCGACGCTGAACGCCTGCCAGAGATGAGCGAATCCCTGGTCACCTGCGCCGCGGTCACGCTGTTGGCCTGATGGCCAGTGGGGCCAGGCTCTGCGGTCAACTGCCCTGCCGCACAAGGCCCGAAACGATCCTCAAGAGCACATCCGTCGATGAGCACGGCGTGCTGACGTGTGCTGGCTGTCTCCATCCGCGCGTTGGCTGAGCCGCTACGCGCCCGTCGTCGAGCCAGGCCTGACGATCATCAGGACCACCACGATCAGCCAGGCGAGGGCGAACAGGCCGGTGATCGTCGACAGGCGGGGCAGCCGGGCGATCAGGGACTCCGCGGTGGTCGGCGTCTGTTCGGGGTTGTCGAGCTGGGTGACCACGTCGTCCTGGGTGCCGAGCACCGCGATGCCCAGCAGGACGGCGGCCACAACTGTCAGAGCCATGGAGGCGATGAGCCAGGCGCTGTCCATCACGCCCATCACCTGGGCGGTGCCCACGCCGAAGGCCGGCACGGAGACGCCGGCCACGGCGTAGACCCGGCAGATCCGGTGCAGCAGCAGGACCGAGCCCTTGGCCGACTGCTGCTCGGGTCCGTCGGTCAGTGCCTGGCGCGCATAACGGGGGAACAGGCTCGCCGCGATGGTGACCGGTCCGATGAGCAGGATCGCCGCCAGCACGTGGACGCTGAGCAGGAATTTGGCCATGGCGATGTCTCCCTTGCGCGCGCACGCTGACGCGGGGTGTCAGGCGCACGGTTTCAGTCTGGTTCGAGCCGGGCCGCCGATCGATCACGGCGTCGCCCGGAGGTCCGGTCCTGTGTTCGGTTATTCGGTTGTTCGGCAGTTCGGCTGTTCGGCTGGTGGTCGGTCCGTGGGCGGTGCCGGTGTTAACGGCTGTGCTCAGCGATCAACACCGGCTGTTCGGGGGGACGTTGTTCGGCCAGAAGCCCTGAGGGCGCCGCATACCGTCCCGTTGGCGTACCGACTACGCTTCGGCGGACGTCCTGGGGCTGTGAACCTTTTGGCGGACGAACAGCGCCGCGGGCACGGCCATGACGATCAGTACGACTCCGCCTATGACATTGCCCAGGTGCACGGCGTCGGTGAACGCCCTCGGTACCGCCGTTCCCACCACGTGGGCGAGGGATGCGGGGAGGCCCGTCGCGCCGCCGCCGTGTGACGCGCCCTCCACGATCTTGTCCGCCTGCGGTGAGGGGATGCCCGCCTCGACGAGACGGTCGTGCAGGTTCCGGGGGAAGCGACTGGTGACGATGGTCCCGAGCACACTGGGGCCGAGTACCGTTCCCAGCTGACGCGCCATGTTCACCGCTGCCGCCGCCATGCCCTCCTGCTCCGGCGGGACGCTGTTGACCGCGGCAGCCGTCGAAGGCGCCGTCAGCAGACCCGCGCCGATGCCCGCCACGAGCATTCCGGGCCACATCGCCCCGTACCCTCCCGAGGCATCGGTCGCGAGCAGCGCGAGAGATCCGACTCCGATGAGGACCAGGCCCGCGGTGATCAAGAGCGTGAGGCCGACCCGATGTGCCAGCACCCGGGCGGTCACCGCGGTGACCACGAGGAACGGTCCGAAGAGCGGCAGCAGGCGTACGCCGACGTCGAGGGGGCTGGTCTGCCCCACACGTTCCATGTAGAGCACGCTGAGCAGGGCGACCCCGACCAGTCCGAACACGCTGATGGCGGCCACGCCCATGACGGCCGAGAAGGAAGCGCTCCGGAAGAGCCTCAGGTCCAGCATGGGGTCGGGGTTACGGAGTTCCACCCGCACGAACAGGAACAGCGACACGGCGAAGACCACGTACATGGTGACGATCGGCGCCTCGGTGTATCCGGTGGAGCCACCCTGAATGATCGCGTAGGTGGCCGAAGCCGTCATCACCGTGCCCAGGACGAGGCCCGCGAGATCGGGCTTGCGCGTGGGGTGTCGGGACTCGGCCACGAAGGCCGGGGCCAGCAGGAGGGCCGCGCCGGCGATGACGATGTTGGCGATGTAGACGGCGTGCCAGGAGAAGTGTTCGAGCAGGGCTCCGGCGAGGATCGGGCCGATGGCCAGGCCCACTCCGGAGCACGCGGCCCAGATGCCGATCGCGGCAATGCGCTCGTGCGGATCGGGGAAGGTGGCGCTGACGATCGCCAGGCTCGTCGGCAGCACGGCTGCTCCGCCGAGGCCCGCGATCGCCTGTGCGGCGATGAGCATGCCGGCGCTGTCGGCGAAGACCGCGAGCACGCTGCCGGCCAGGAAGACGGCGGCGCCCAGGCTGAACACGCGCCGACGTCCCACGAGGTCGCCGAAGGTACCGGCGGACATCACGAAGCTCACGACGGCAAGGCTGTACGCGCTGGTGATCCATACCAGTGTGCTCGCGCTGACGTGCAGGTCGCTCTGTATCTCGCCCAGGGCCGAGATGGTGGAGGTGACGTCGACGAAGGCCATCATGACGCCGAGGCAGACCACCAGAAGGCCGAACCAGCGGGCCCGCCCGCTGCCGCCGGGGGCCGCGGTGAGGGAAGCCTGGGCAGGACCGGACTCCGTCATCGGACCGTCACCGCCTTCTTCTGCGACACGCCCAGCGACACCACGGCCGCGGCGCCCATGAGGGCCATCGCGACCAACCACGCGCCCCGATAGGTGTCCAGCGAGGCTCCACCGGAGGCGGTGCCGAGCATGGCGACCAGGACGCTGATGCCGACGACCGAGCCGATCTGAGTCGCCATGGTCACGATGGCGCTGCCGGTAGCGGCCTGTTCGGGGCGCAGACCGACCGTCGCGGAAGAGACGACGGTCGGGAGCGCCAGGCCGGCGCCGAACCCGAAGAGCAGCCAGCACGGGAGGATTCCGGAGGCGTAGTTCGGTTCGTCGTGCAGGAGGAAGACGAAGAGCAGGATGCCGACAGAGGCGAACGCACTGCCGATCGCCGAGATGACACCGGCCGGGATCCGGAACCGGCGCTGGAGGGTCTCACTGGCAGTGGCAGCCAGCGCAAAGCCGATCGGGCCGGGAAGACTGGCGCATCCGGTCTTGATGGCGGAGTAGTGCCAGTGGCTCTGCAGCCAGAGGATCGTCGACAGCAGGAGGCTGGCGAACGAGGCCAGTTGCAGCATGCCGGCGAGGTTCGCCGAGGCGAAGATCCGGTCACGGAAGAGGGAAAGGTCGACCACGGGCGCCTCGTGCCGTGACGAGCGGAACAGGAATGCCAACAGTCCGACCACTGCGACGGCCAGGGACGAGACGACCCGGGTGTCCGACCAGCCCCAGTCGGGTGCCTTCACGATGCCGAGTGCCAGGGCGCCGACCATGACGATCAGCAGGACGCCGCCGAGCAGGTCGGGGACGCGCGAGTCCGGTTCGTCCTTGACGTTGGTCACGAGTCGGGCGGCCAGTGCGATGGCGAGCAGGCCGACGGGAATGTTCACCAGGAACAGCCACCGCCAGGAGGCCTGGACCAGCAGCCCGCCGAAGATCGGTCCGCACACCCCGGACAGCGAGCCCGCGGTGAACCAGATCTTGACGTACCGCTCCACCTTGTCGGCGGGGGCGCTCGTCAGGACCAGACCGAGGCTGGCGGGAGTCAACAGGGCGGCGCCCACAGCCTGTATGGCGCGGAAGACGACCAGCACCCATACGTCGCCGGCCAGAGCCGCGCCGAGGCTCGCCGCCACGAAGACGGCCATGCCGAGAAGGAAGCCGTTCTTGCGTCCGAAGCGGTCGGCGAGCCGTCCCGCGGGGACGAGAAGGGCGGCGAAGACGATCGCGTAGCCGTTGAGCACCCAGCTCAGGTCCGACAAGGACGTCGAGCCGACGCCCTGTCCGATGTTCGGCAGGCCGACGTTGGTGATCCATACGTCGAGTTGACCGAGGAAACTCGCCATGGCCAGCACGGCGAGGATGAGAGCCGGATGGGCGTTCGAGGAGCCTTCACCTCCCCCCTGTGTCAGCGGAGGGGCCATCTGATCTTGCGAAGACATGCGTCTTGTCCGTTCCGTGGGCTTTGGTGGGTGCCGAGAGTGGCTGGCGGCATAGTTCTGGACTGCCTTGTCAAGAACCCTACGGATTTCTGGAACGACATGTCAAGAATGCTCGGACGGCCCCCGAGCCGGCGTCAGGTCAGGTCTGCGCCGGCTCCGCCTTGTGGCGGAACAGAGTTCGGTATTCCTGGGGGGAGGTGCCGAGGTGCCGGTGGAAGGCGGCCCGCAGGGAAGCGGGGGCGCCGAAGCCGGTGAGTCGGCCGACCTGCTCTACGGGCACGGCGCTCGCCTCCAGCAGTTCCCGTGCTCGGTCGATGCGCGCATCGGTCAACCAGGCCATCGGCGTGGTGCCGGTCTCTTCGCGGAAGCGGCGGATGAAGGTCCGCCGGGACATATGGGCGTGCTCTGCGAGGTCGTCGACGGTGAGGGGGGCCGCGAGGTTGTCCAGCATCCACTCCCGCAGCGGAGCGAGTTCGTCTCCGTCGGCTTCGGGGCGGAACTGTTCGATGAACTGCGCCTGACCTCCCCGTCGCCGTGGCGGCGCGACGAGGTCCCGTGCGTGTGTGTTCGCCGCCGCGGCGCCCAGGTCGGTGCGGATCAGATGCAGGCACAGATCGATCCCCGCCGTCACGCCGGCGGACGTGAGGATGTCGCCGTCGTCGACGAAGAGCTGGTTCGGCAGGACATCGACCTGCGGGTGGCGCCGTCGCAGTTGCTCGGCCTGCCGCCAGTGCGTGGTGGCGGGACGCCCGTCGAGCAGTCCGGCCGCGGCGAGGGCGAAGACCCCGGTGCAGATGGAGACGAGCCGGGACCCCCGGGAGTGAGCCGCCCGCAGGGCCGTCAGCAAACCGGCTGACAGGGGCGCGTCGATGTCGTCGTAGCCAGGGACGATCACGGTGTCGGCGTCCTCCAGTGCTTCAAGGCCCGCTGTGACGGTGATCGCGAAGCCGGACCCGGGCACGGGTCCGGGACCGTTCTCGGCGCACACGGTCAGCTCGTAGTGCGGGTCCGTCGAGAAGATCTGCGTCGCGGCGCCGAACTCGAGCGCGAGCACTCCGGGCAGCACGAGCACGGCGACATGGTGTCTGTTCGTCATAGTTTCGTCATAGTGGCACGGCAGTAGCGATGGATGGCATCAGTGCCACTTTTCGCGTGGGATCGGCGCTCGTAGCGTCGAGCCATGACCGACATTCCCGCCCTCTCGAACAGGCTGCACGACGGCCTGCTCGATCCCCCTTCCGGGCCGCTGGTCGAGGCGAGCCTCGCCGCAGCCCGCGCCGCGGTGCATCCGTCCGTGCTGAACCACTGCATCCGCGGCTTCTACTGGTCCCGCCTGTTCGCCGCCCACAAGGGGGTGCTGAACGACGCGGACTACAACGAGGAACTCCTCTTCGCCGCCAACGTGTTGCACGACCTGGGAACCGGGCCGGACGCACCGGGCCTGCTCCGGTTCGAGATCGAGAGCGCCGATCTCGCCGCCGCCCTGCTGACCGGTCTCGGCGCACCGGCCCGGGATGTCGACAAGGTCTGGGAGGCCATCGCTCTGCACACCACTCCGCAGATCCCCGAACGCATGGGGCTGCTGACCTATCTGACCTACGAAGGCATCTGGATCGACTTCGGCAAGAACGCCGACCTCGTGGCCGAGGAGCAGCGTCAGATCCATGCCGCGTATCCGCGGCTTGAGATGGCCCGCCATCTGGCCGAGGAAGTCCTTGCCCACGGCGCCCGCTCCGAGACGGCCGCGCCTCCCTACGCGCTCGCCTTCCACCTTGCGCAGGAGCGGGCAGCCGACGGCGTCACCACCATGGAGCGTGGCGTGGTCGGCGGACCGTGGGGGGGGGGTAGCGAAGAGCCCTCACCCCTGGTGCCACATACCCACCTGGTGCCACATACCCATTCCCTTTGTGAAACGTTCCCGGCTTCCCGAGAAAGCCGGGAGATCAACCATGAGAAGCGGAGTCGATCAATGTCGGATTTTGCGGAGTTCACCTTCCGAGCGCAGCCGGGTTTCGACGAAGCGGTGGCTCGGGAGATCGTCACCGGTTCGATTCCCGTCAGGACGATCGTCATGCACTGCTTCGACCCCCGGGCCGCCGGGGCCGCTCAAGCGGTGGCTGATCACTTCGGCGACGAGGTCTACCCCGGTGAACTTCTCCTCGACGGGACCGGCAGGAAGATCGGCTCCACAGCGACGGTGTTCCCCCTGATCGTCGGGGGTGGGCGCGCGGCGGACGCTCTTCGCTCGATCACGGTCTCCCAGCATCTCTTCGGGGTCGAGCGAGTTGTCGTCGTACACCATTCCTTCTGCGGCGCCACCTCCTTCACGGCGGAGGGAATCACCTCTGCCTGGAAGAACGAGCAGCATTCCGATATCGCGTCGTTGTACGACTGGGACGGCATTGCCATCGCCGACTTCGAAAAGTCGCTCAACTACGACGTGAATCTGATCCGCAACAGCCCGGGCACCCCGAAGCACGTGGAGATCTACGGCCTTTTCTACGACATCGACTCCGGCGAGCTGGCCGAGATCGTCCGCGATGTTCCGGCCGAGGCCGCGTGACAGCCCGGGTGTCGAGAGCGCGGCGGGGTGAGGGTGGCCGGCCCGGCGGGGGTCATGGTGTGCGGGTCCGCCGGGTGATCCGGACGAGGTGTTCGGTCTGGGCGTCGACGGACTGGGGTCCGTTGCCGGTCAGCAGGGCGTGCTCGTCGTCCCAGACGACTTTGGCGGAGGCGGGGTTCAGGGTGAGGCTGACGTCGTACCCGGCCGCGTCCAGGGCGACGTCGACGTAGTAGGGCAGGCGGGTGGCTTCGCCGGGCACCTTGGGGTACTGCATCTCCAGCATCATTCGCTCGCCGTGGCGGGGGACCGTGGTGATGCGCGCGCCTTTGAACCCGTGCTGTTCATCGGTCGTGACGGTGCCTTCGTCATCGACGCGGTAGCGCGCGGAGGTCAGCGCGACGGGCGCGTGGCAGATCAGGGAGATCGGCACGGCACTCTCGCGGAGGGTGTGCAGCAGTTCGCCCATCCACGGGTTGTCGTGGAAGTCGACCATCGGCGCGTGTCCGCCCGGCAGGTGGACGAACGTGAGGCCGTCGAAGGAGAAGTCGTCGCTTGGGTCGCGGTGCCGGCGGATCAGGTCGGGGATCGAGTGGTAGTCGTGCTCCGGCAGGCTTTCGAAGCCTGCGACGACCTCGTCCCTGATGGAGGCGGCCTCCCGGTCGGTTCTGGGCAGGGCCTCGGAGACCGGGATGCGTCCGAGGTGTCGCCGTGCAAGGGCCAGTTCGGCGTTACGGCGTTCCAGCAGGGCGGGGTTCTTGTCGCGCAGCGTCTGGGGGCTGGAGTGCTTCGCCGCGCTCTGAATGGTGGTGCGGGCGGTGGCACTGCCCAAGCTGCCTGCCGCGTGGAAGTTGAGGGCCAGGCCGTTGATGTCGAGCTGCGGCGGCTTGCCGTCGGGAGTGGCGAGGACGAAGTCGTAGTCGTCCTCGAACGCGGCCATGACCGCGGCGAGTTCGACCAGGAAGAAGCCGGTGGGGATCCCTGGGTGGCCGGCCGGTCTGCTCAGCGGCAGAGTCCGGGCGGAGGACAGCACGAACAGGGCTTGCGGACGAGGCTTGACGGGACTGGGCACCAGAGGGCCTTTCCTTGTGCTCACGGGTTCTTGCGCTGACGGGGTCGGGGGGTGGCCCGGTACCTTCACAAATATAAGAGACCGCCGGTCTGAACACAAGAGGACGCCGGTCTGTAATCAAGAGACCGTCAGTCTGTAGACTCCGGGAATGACCACCTTCCAGCGGGCGAGGAGCGAGGAACAACGCTTGGCGCGAAGGCAGAGCATCCTGCAGACCGCCGCAGCGATGCTCGCCGAGATGCCGGTCTCCGCGATGAGCCTCAATGAGCTGAGCCGCCGCGTCGGACTCGCCAAGTCCAACGTGCTGCGCTACTTCGAATCACGCGAAGCCGTGCTGCTCGACCTGCTCGACCAGAGCGCCAGTGACTTCCTGACGGAGGCGGGCGAACAGCTCCGCTCACTGGCCGACGCGCGCGACCCTCTGGACGCCAGGATCGAGGCCGCGGCATCCGGGCTGGCCGCGTCCTTCGCTGCCCGGCCGATGCTGTGCGAACTGCTCAGTGCGCAGGCCGGCGTACTGGAGCACAACATCTCCATCGAGGTCGCGACCCGATACAAGGAAGGCGCCCGCGACAGCCTGCTCGGACTGGCCGAGCTGCTGCGGCACCTGTTCCCCGAGCTCGATCGACCGCGCTCCGAACAGGGCGCCAACCTGATCATCGTCTTGATCTGCGGCCTGTGGACCCACACGCACCCCGCGCCCGCGGTGCGCGCCGTCTACGACGCCGACCCGAGCTTCGCCTTCATGGACTCGAACTTCCCGGACGCCCTGCACCAGACGCTGCACGTACTGCTCACGGGCCTCCTCGTCCGTAGGTGACACACTCCGGTGGGCGGTAGTCCCCTGTGAAGTCGGATGCTCGGCCGGGTACGGGCATTCAGGGCGTGGCGGCCGGTACGTCGACCGATACCACGGAGACGGCCAAGGCGAAGTGCCCAGCGGCGGCAAGGCACTTCGCCGCCGCAGTGCTCGGATCGGACTGCCGCTGTGCTTCGTGGAGCGAGAGCAGTCCGGACAGCACGGCCGTATCGGCCGCCTCGTCAAGGATCTGATCCACGGTGAACCCGCCTGCGCTCGCCAGTTCCTGCGCCCGTCGGCCGGCCTGCGCCGGAACGTCCAGCAGTTCGGTGAGGAAGTCGGAGCCGGCGTCTGCCAGAGTGTCGGCCGCACACGGCGTCAGGCGCTCGGCCTCTTCCTTCTCTCCGGTGACGGACGGCGGCCGACGCGCGGCGTCCCGGGCACGTGCTGTGTCCACCCGAGTGCCGGCGGACCGGCAGAGGTCGGCCAGCGGTTCGAGGTGCACGGGGACGTCGGTCTGCGCGGGCCGGGCCTCGGCGACCGGCCCGTACACCTCGCCGGCGGCTTGTGCGCAGTCGCCGATCAGTTCGGTGAGGGCGACGAGCAGCCATGCGTGCCGACGACGGCGGACGAGCGGCTCCGCGCGGTCCGGAGCGGCGTGGATCAACCGAGCCTCAGCGCCTTCATGACACGCAGGCTCACGCTGATGAAAGCCGCGTACTGCTGATCGTCCATGCCCATCGACGGAGCCAGCGGAAGGATCCGCTGCGTGGCGACGGTCTGCGGCTCCGTGTAGTTGAGGATGCCTTCACGGCCGTGCCGACGGCCGAGTCCGGAGTCCTTCATGCCGCCCATCGGCGCCCGGACGCTGCCATGGGCGGATGTGTAGCCTTCGTTGACGTTCACGGTGCCGCTCTGCAGCCGGGCCGCGATGCGTTCACCGCGCCGGGTGTCCTTCGTCCACACGCTGGAGTTGAGGCCGTACGGTGTGGCGTTCACCCGCTCGATCGCCTCGTCCTCGTCGGCGAAGCGGTACACCGATACGACCGGCCCGAAGGTCTCCTCGGCATGGACGGCCATCGTGGGCTTCACGCCGTCCAGGACGGTGGGCTCGTAGAAGAAGGGGCCGATGTCGGGGCGGGGCTTTCCGCCGGCGAGGACGGTGGCTCCCTCTGCGACGGCTTGGTCCACGTGCCGGGACACCGTTTCCCACTGGCGTCGGCCCGCCAGCGAACCCATTCCGACCCCGTAGCTCAGCGATGTGCCGAGGGTGAGCGCTTTTGTGCGCCGGACGAATCGCTCCAAGAACGCAGCGGCGATCGACGAGTGGACGAAGATCCGCTCGGTCGACAGGCACAGCTGGCCGGCCGAGGTGAAGCTCGTGCGCACCGCGCCTTCGGCCGCCTTGTCGAGGTCCGCGTCGGCCAACACGAGCAGGGCGTTCTTGCCGCCCAGTTCGAGTGACGCGCCCACCAGACGGGCCGCCGCCCGGGCTGCGACCTCCCGGCCGGTGCGAACAGAGCCGGTGAACGCGACGTAGTCGGCCTGATCCACGACGGCGGGCCCGACGACCCGGCCGTCGCCGATGACGATCTGCCAGACGTCGGCCGGCAGCCCCGCCTCGATGAGCTGTCGACGCGCCCACAGCGGCGTCAGGGCGCTCTGCGTATCCGGCTTCGTCACGACGGCGTTGCCGGCGACGAGCGCGGGCAGCGCGTCCCCCAGAGAGAGTTCCAGGGGGTAGTTCCAGGGGACGATCTGCCCGACGACGCCTCGCGGGTGGTGCCACTCGGTGACTTTCGTCAGCACCGGATACGCGCCGAGGTGTCGCTGCGGCCGGAGGTATGCGGGGGCCTTGCGCCCGTAGTGCCGGGCCACCACGGCGACTCCCTGCACTTCCTCGTGTGCGTGCAGGCGGGCCTTTCCGGTCTCCACCTGGATCAGGTCCATCGCCTCGGCCTGTTTGTCCAGGAGGATGTCGTGAAATCGGAGAAGCACTGCCGCACGCCTTCGAACCGGGAGCGAGGCCCATTCACGCTGGGCCTCCCGGGCCCTGCTGAACGCCACCTCCACATCGTGGGGTGTCGACTCGGGCAGTTCCGCGACGATCTCGCCCGTCATGGGGGTGTGGCTCACGGTGCGGCCACTGCCCTCCACTCCTCGTGTCAGTCGAGACACCAGGTCAGAGGTCACCACATCGGCCGCCGTCCGACCGCGGTGTGCTGCGACGGGGTTGGCGTCACTGGTGGCGAGGTTGTTGGTTCCGCCGTGCGAGGACATGCGTCTCATCCGTTCTGCGGGATTCGCGGAATGCCGCGAGCAACGGACACCAGGGTTCTGGACCGCGCTGTCAGGAACCGTAAGAACTTGTGGAACGGAATGTCAAGAACGCTTGGGAGGCCTGTAGGCTGGCCCCCATGGGGCGCCCACCAGGATTCGACAAGGACAAGGTCGTACAGGCCGTCGAGCGACAGTTCCGCCGTACCGGATACGCCGGTACCAGCGTCGACGACATCGCCAAGGTCGGCGGGCTGGGCCGCGGCAGCCTCTATGCCGCCTTCGGCGACAAGAGCAAGCTGTATCTGCGGACGCTGGAGGCGTACTGCGACCGCACCGAGGCCGCCTGGGCGGCCGTGCTCGACGGCCCCGACGACACCGCGCTGGAACGGCTGCACACGTATCTCGTGACGTCGGCGCGAACTGTGCACGACGACCCCGACGGGCTCGGTTGCATGGTGACCGGCTTCGTCGTCGAGGGCGTCGACCACGACCCGCAGGCCGGTGCCCGGGTCAGGCAGGCCCTCGGGAGGATCGAGGGTTCGCTGACCGGGTGCGTTCAGGCCGCCCAGCGTCATGGCGACCTCGATCCCGAGGCGGACACCCGGGACGTCGGTCACCTGCTCATGGCGACCAACCGGGGCATGGAGGTGCTGGCCAGGGCCGGGTTCGACGTGGTCGCGCTGGAGCGCGTCGCCGATCAGGCATTCGAAGGGCTCCCGCTGACGGCACAGGCGCGGTCCCGGTCCCGGTCCCAGTCCCGGCAGGCGTCCCGCCCAGCCGTCTCCGACGTTTCCTGAGCGCTCCCCGCACGAAGGTTCCGTTCAGCGTTCTGCGGCGAACGACTCGACGTAGGCCAGGGCCCCGTAGAGCGCATCCCGCAGCGGCGTCGACTCGCCGGCCGCCTGGTCCAGCAGCGCTCCGCCCTGGAACGCGGCGGTGAGCAGGTGGGCGAGCGCGGCCGGGTCGGCCTCCGGCCGCAGTTCGCCGCGCTCGCGCATCTTGCTCAGGCCGCGCTCGAACAGCTTCTGCCACCGCTCGAAGCCGTGAGCCACCGCCTCCTGGTGGGCGGGCTCGGCCTTGACGACCTCGGCGGCCAGGGAGCCGAACGTGCATCCGCCGCGCAGCATGTCCTGCGAGGCGATGTAGGAGTCGGCCCATCGGCGCAGGGCGGCGAAGCTGTCCAGCTCGCCCAGCTCGGGCACCTGGTGGCGGGCGACGATGGTGTCGGCCTGCCACGCGAGCACCGCGCGCACCAGGGACTCCTTCGTGGGGAAGTGGCGCGTCAGCTGTGAGCCGCTGACCCCGGCGGCTTCCCGGATCTGCTCGTTGTTCGTGTTCTGCACGCCGTGTTCGTAGATCAGCTCCGCGGCCGCCCTGACGATTCGTTCGCGTGTGGCCAGGCCCTTGGCGGTCAGCTTCTGGCCCGGCGCTTCGCTGGTGGTGGTCATGGTCACCATCGTACCGCAAAAAAGGGCTTGACAACCCATTCTGTTGGGTGTTCCCTGGGGCAAGTCGAAAAAGGGTTGACAAGCCCATTCTTCTGGGGAGGTGGACGGGATGTCCCCACAGGCTGCACCGCAGGCGGCCCCGACGACACCGTGCACCGGCCCGGCTCCGGCCGTTGCCGAGGTGGGTCACCCGCGCCGCTGGAGCATCATGGCGGTGCTGGGCGCCGTCGCCTTCATGGCGCAGCTCGACTTCTTCGTCGTCAACGTCGCCCTCGACGGGATCGGGCAGTCGTTCCCGGGCAGGGGCGTCGCGGGCGTGTCGTGGGTGTTGTCGGCCTACGCGATCGTCTTCGCCGCCGTGCTGGTGCCCGCGGGCCGGATCGCGGACCAATGGGGCCGCAAGAAGATGCTGCTGTCCGGAGTGGCGCTCTTCACCCTCACCTCCGCAGTCGCGGCCGCGGCACCCAGTCTCGGCGTGCTGGTCGGAGCCCGGGCCGTCCAGGCCGTGGGCGCGGCGATGATCGTGCCGACCTCGCTCGGTCTGCTCTACCCGAGCTTCCCCAAGCGTCAGCACACGCTGGTGGTCGGCCTGTGGGCGGGCGTGGGTGCCGTCGCGGCCTCGGCGGGCCCGCCCGTCGGTGGTCTGCTCGTCACCCTCGACTGGCGGTGGATCTTCCTGATCAACGTTCCCGTAGGCATCGCCACTCTCGTCGCCGGCGCGCTGCTGCTGCCCGAGGTGCGCCAGGCCAAGGGCGCCGCTGTGCCGGACCCGGCTTCCGCCCTCGCTCTGCTGCTGGCCGTGAGCCTGCTGGTGCTCGCCACCGTCCAGGGGCCGGGGTGGGGCTGGACGGACATCCGCACGGTGGCCTTGTTCGCCGCAGCCGCCCTGGCCGCTGCCGCAACCGTGGAGCGCACCCTGCGCGCCAAGGCACCGGTGATCGAAAGGCAGTTGTTCGCAGGCAGGCAGTTCACCGCCGCCACCGTGGCCCTGTTCCTGTTCTCCGCCGGCTTCGCCATCGTCCTGCTCAGCACCGCCCTGTTCATGCAGCAGGTCTGGCACTTCAGCCCGCTGCGCGCAGGCGTCTCCATCGCCCCGGCCCCCCTGGCCTCGATCGCCTTCGCGATGAACGCCGGCCCGATCCAGAGCCGCTTCGGACGCACCGCCCCCGCCGTGACCGGCACCCTGGCCATGGCGCTCGCCGCCGGCTACTGGCTCGCGACCGTGCACACCACCCCCGACTACTGGGGCGCCATGTTCCCGGGTCTGATCCTGGTCGGCCTGGTCGGCGGTCTCGCCCAGGCACCGCTGTTCGCCGCCGCCGGCACGCTCGCACCCGAACGCGCCACCACCGGCAGCGCCGTACTCAACATGAGCCGGCAGATCGGCAGCGCCGTGGGCGTGGCCCTGCTCGTCGCCCTCACCCCGCAGGCCACGACCACCGGGTTCGACCACGCCTGGTGGGTCCAGGTCGGCGCCGGCCTCGCCGCGGCCGCCGCACTGCTCGCCCTCCGGCCCCGCCGCACACCCTGACCACGGGGCTGCCGCCACTCAAAAACCCGTCAACTCCCCTTCGAACAACGGAGATCACCACCATGGAACGCAACCTCCTCGTCATCGGCGCCACCGGCAAGACCGGCGGCCACACCACCGAACTCCTGCTCCAGCGCGGGCACCGCGTTCGCGCGCTCGTCCGCGGCCTCGACCGGCGCGCCGAGCGGCTCGCCGCCCTCGGAGCCGACGTCGTGGAAGGCGACGTCCTCGACCTGGACTCGCTGGCCCGGGCGACCAAGGGGATCGACGCCCTGTACTTCACCTATCCGATCGGCTCCGGCCTGATGGACGCCACCGCGAACGTGGCACAGGCAGCGGAGGAGAACGGGGTCCAGGCGATCGTGAACATGTCGCAGGTGTCCGCCCGCCGCGACACCGCCAGCAACGCGGCACGCCAGCACTGGGTCGCCGAACGCCTCCTGGACCACTCCCCGGTCCCCGTCACCCACATCCGGCCGACCTTCTTCGCCCAGTGGCTGATCGACACCTGGGCCGACGGAACCGGCGAACTGCGCCTGCCGTTCGGCGACGGACGCCACGCCCCCATCGCGGAGAGCGACCAGGCGAAGGTGATCGCGGCCATCCTGGAGGACCCCGCCCCGCACGCCGGCCAGATCTACCCGCTGTACGGAGCCGAGGAACTCGACCACTACGAGATCGCCGCGAAGATGTCCCGGGCGCTGGACCGTGACGTCACCTACGTGCCCATCGAACTCGACGAGTTCGCCGCCATCCTGCACGGGCGCGGCGCGCCGGACCACCTGGTCCAGCACCTGCTCGCCGTGGCCGTCGACTACCGCAACGGCGTCTTCGCCGGCACCAACGACCTGGTGAAGACGATCGGCGGCGACGACCCCCTCGACGTCGAGGGCTTCATCGCCCGGAACCGCCCGGCCTTCGACCTGCCCACCACTGCCTGAACACTGCACTGGAGAACACCATGAGCGTCTGGTTCATCACTGGATCGTCCCGGGGCTTCGGCCTGGAGATCACCCGTGCCGCCCTCGCAGCCGGCCACCAGGTGGTCGCGACCGCGCGGAAGGCCGAAACCGTCCGCCAGCAGTTCCCCGACGCCGGCGACGCACTGCTCACCGCGGCGCTGGACGTGACCGACCCGCAGAGCATCCAAGCGGCCGTCGACACGGCGGTCGAGCGGTTCGGCCGGATCGACGTCCTGGTCAACAACGCGGGCAGCGGACTGCTCGCCGCCGTCGAGGAGTCCGACGACGCGGCGGTCCGCGCGGTGTACGAGACCAATGTGTTCGGTCCGCTCGCCGTGCAACGCGCCGTACTGCCGGTGCTGCGCCGCCAGCGCTCCGGCCACGTGATCAACATCAGCTCCATCGTGGGCTTCGCGACCGCGCCGGGCTGGGGCATCTACGCCTCCACGAAGTTCGCCGTCGAGGGCTTCACCGAGACCCTCCACACCGAACTGGCCCCCCTCGGCATCCACGTCACGCTCGTGGAACCGGGCTTCTTCCGCACCGACTTCCTCGACCCGGCCAGCCTGCACACCGGCCCCGACGCGATCGACGACTACGCGCCCACCGTCGGCGCGATGCGTACGGCCGCCGCGAGCCTGAACCACGCCCAGCCCGGCGACCCGGTCAAGGCCGCCCGCGCCATCGTCGAGCTGGCCGCCGCCCCCGAGCCGCCCCTGCGCCTCCCGCTGGGAGCCGACACCCTGCAGGCCTTCGACGCCAAGCTGGACACCTTCCGCAAGGAGATGGACGCCTGGCGGCACGTCGCCCTCTCCACCGACCACGACTAGGAGGTTCCCGTGACCACACAACAACCGTCCGCACAACAACCGTCCGCCATAGCAGGCCACTACCGGCAGGGCGACTTGCGCCGAAAGATCGACGAAGCGCTCGACCGCCGCTACCCGGGGCGGACCGCGCTCACCACCGACGACCTCCACGCCGTGGACGAGTTCCACACCGGCGGCCATCCGGCGACGCGAGAACTGGCCGCACACCTGGACCTGAGCGCGGGCCTGCGTGTCCTGGACGTGGGAAGCGGCCTGGGCGGCCCGGCCCGGCATCTGGCCCAGCACGCGGGCGCCGATGTCACCGGCGTGGACCTGACCGAGGAGTACGTCGACGTCGCGCGCCGGCTCACCGATCGGGTGGGCCTCGCCGACCGGGTCCGCTTCCAGCAGGGGGACGTGACCGCGCTGCCCTTTCCCCGGGCGAGCTTCGACCGGGCCTGGATGCTGCACGTGGGCATGAACATCGAGGACAAGGCCCGCCTGTTCACCGAGATCAGCCGCGTCCTGACCGACAACGGGCTCTTCATCGTCTACGACGTCATGCTCCTCGGCGATCCCACGCTCGTCAGTTACCCACTGCCGTGGGCCGCGGAGCCCGAACACAGCTTCCTGGCCCGCCCCGAGGAATATCGCTCGCTGCTGCGCAAGGCCGGTTTCGACATCGTCGCCGAGTACGATCACCGCTCGCAGGCCGCCCAGTTGCTTCGTGACGCGGGCGACGCGCACCGCCACCCTGCGGGTGGGGACACACCTCCGGCCCCGATCAACGTGGCGATGGGCGCCGACGCATCGACCAAGGTCGCAAAGGCGCTCCAGAACATCGAGGAAGGTCTCCTTGCTCCGACCGAGCTGGTCTGCCGCCTCCGCTGACCTCACGAGGACCGCACCCGGATCGGCGATCCGGGTAGCGCCTCGGGTATGCCGAGCGGCATACTCTGAGACATGGCAGACACCAGTCTCAAGATCGACGACGAGACGCGGGACCTCTTCAAGGCCTTGGCCGACGAACGCGGCATGTCCATGAAGGAGTACCTCGCCGACCTCGCCCGGCGGGAGGAAACGGCGCGCCGCCTGGAAACGGCAACCGCGGCCTTCCGGCGCGTCATCAATGAACCCGGCCTCGTGGAAACCTTCGACGCGGAGTTCGGCGGACTTCCGACGGCAGCGCGCGACACCTCGCGGGCGGCCTGACCTGTGCCTGGTCCCGAACTGCACGTCGACTACCGGTGGTTTTTGGAGCGTCAGGAAGAGCTCCTCCCGGACGACCTGACCGTGAACGACTTCTCTGTCCTCGTCGGCATGGCCGCCCGTCACCGGGTCGACCCGCCCCGGCACGACCAGCACCCTGATGCCTGCTGGCGGGCTGCCGTGTTTCTGGAGGAGTGCGTTCTGCTACGCCCTCTCCCCGCCCGCAACGAACTGTTCGGCTACGGCGTCGCCATCGCCTACCTGGAGGCCTCCGGGCAACGGGTCGACACGAAGTTCGAGCTGTGGCGAGAGCTGATCTACGACATCCGCGCCCTGCGCGTGGACTCCTATGAAGTCGCCGAGCGTCTGCGTTCCTGGCGCAGCACCGGCTGAACAGGACGGGATGGGACGGGCCGGCAGGAGGAGGGGCCGGACTTCGGTGTGACGGTGCTCGACGCGGTGTCGCCCGCCTTGTTGAAGCTGGCGGGGGACACCCTGGCCACGTTGTCGAGCTTGCCGATGGCCGTCACGACCTGCTCGGCGGCCGCCTCGGGGCGGCGCTGTCCTTGCGTGAGGAAGTGCGGTGGGGCCGTCAGACGCCGGTGAGCCTGCGGGAGGCGTCCATGAGTCGCTGGGTGGTCGTGGCGTCGAGGGTGATCTGGGTGCGCTGTTCGAAGCGGCCGGGCTTGCTCCAGTAGACGGGCGTCTGCCAGTCGTCGCGTCGGGTGGCCTCGACCACGTTGCGGGCGGAGGTCTCGACGGCGTCGAAGAGGACGGGGCCGAGGACCTTGGCGGCGGCCCGCATGTACCGGGGGGCGATGCGCAGGATGTCGGTCTTGGCGGCGCCGGCGTTGACCACACCGGCGACGAGGCCGGGTTCGGTGCGGGTGAGGTGGGCGGCGTAGTGGTGGTTGGCGAGCTGGATCGGCTCCCGGTCGTGGCGGAAGTCGAACGGCGCGAACTCGGGGAACCGGGCGAAGTCGGCGTCGTCGGTCGGCGGCACCGCCGCGGTCATCATCAGCACGACCGGCCGCTCGGCGTGGCGCAGGGCGGGCAGCAGGAGCTGGGTGAGGTGGTAGCGGCTGAGGTAGTTGACCGCGAAGAACGGGTGGAGCCCGTCGGCCGTGCGGCTCTCCTGGGAGGTGAACACGCCGGTGGTGTGAACGAGGGCGTCGAGGCGGTCGTGCTGGTCGACGATGCGGCCGGCGGCGTCGCGGACGCCGTCGTGGGTGGACAGGTCGGCGGCGAGGAAGGACGCCCGGTCGGCGTCGGCGCCGAAGGAGGCCAGGGCGGCCGCGGCCTTGTTCGGGTCACGGCCGAGCAGGACGAGCCGGTGGCCGTCGGCGAGGAGGTCGCGGGCGGCCTGCAGGCCTATGCCGCTGTTGCCACCGGCGATGAGGATGGTCTTCATGATGCTCCCAGGGAGGGGACGGGCGGTCGCCGGTCGGTGACAGCGCGAGTGGGCGGCGCCCGTCGTCGGTGTGCTGGCGTCAGGCGTCGATGAAGTGCGCGCCCTGGTGCCTGGCCGCGGGTGGTGTGGGGTCGTGGCCTCGTGGGCGGTCCCCGTCGATCGGGTGAATGCGCGTGCCGGCGGGTCAGTCCCCGTCGATCGGCGCCTTGGCGGCGGGCGCGGCGGGTGGGCCCCAGTCCGTGGGGCACGGGGCGCGGAGGGCGCCGAGGATGCGCTGGGAGGCGGCGCCGAGCTGCCGCTGCTGTGCTTTGGTCAGCGGGTCGAAGACCAGGCGGCGCACCGCCTCGACGTGGTAGGGGGCCGCTGCGTCGACCTTGTCCTGGCCTTCGTCGGTGAGGGTGGCCAGGGTGGCGCGGCCGTCGGAGGGGTCGGGGTGGCGGCGTACCCATCCGCGCTTCTCCAGACGGATGACCACGTTGGACAGCCTCGTGAGCGTGCTTCCGGCGTACTGGGCGACCTCGCTCATCCGCAGGGTCCGTTCCGGTGCCATCGACAGCGCGGACATCACCACGTAGTCGAACTGCGCGATGCCCGCGTCCCGCTGCATCTGCGCCTCCAGCGCGGCCGGCAGCTGGGTCAGCACATAGGCGAATGCGTACCACTGCTGCTGCTCGTCGGCGTCGAGCCAATGCGGTTCGGTGGTCTCCCGTTCCTGTTCCATGCCCTCAACATACTCCAAGCGTGGATCAAATCGCCAAGTGAGTCACTCTTAGCTTGAAGTAATCTTGCGTGATGGTCAGTCCAACCTTGGAGTTTCTGGAGGGAGCGGCGGCCGGATCGAGCAGTTTTCGAGAAGCGTCGGTGACCCGGCCGCCCCTACCGTCGAAGACGTGAACTCCATCGACGTGAACTCCATCGACTTCGTCACCCTTGAGGTGGCCGACCCCGCGGCCGCCGCCCGCTTCTACTCCGCCGCCTTCGGGCTGGACTCGTCGCATGTGCGCCTGCGAGCCTCCGAAGCCCCGACGACCGGCTTCCGCGGTTTCACCCTGTCGCTCGTGGTGTCCCAGCCGGGCAATGTCGACGCCGTCGTCGGCGCTGCGCTCGACGCCGGCGCCACCGTCCTCAAGCCCGCCTCGAAGTCGTTGTGGGGCTACGGCGGCGTCGTTCAGGCCCCGGACGGCACGATCTGGAAGATCGCGACGTCGGCGAGGAAGGACACGGGCCCGGTCACCCGGGACGTCGACGAGCTCGTACTCCTGTTGGGCGTCGAGGACGTGAAGGCCTGCAAGCAGTTCTATGTCGAGCGGGGCCTCACTGTGGGCAAGAGCTTCGGCGGCAAGTACGTAGAGTTCGCCACCGGGTCGGGCCCCGTGAAACTGGCTCTGTACAAGCGCCGCGCTCTTGCCAAGGACGCGGGTGTCTCCGCCGACGGCACCGGATCGCACCGGCTCGTGCTCGCCGGCGCCGCCGGCCCGTTCAGCGACCCGGACGGGTTCGTCTGGGAAGCCACGGCCCCTTGATCGCCGCTGTCGCCGCTGGATCAGTCCGACCGGTGATCGTCCGCCGGGTCAGGGCGTCCGGTCGAGGAGTGCACGGTCGGGGACTGCAGGGAGTCGAGCCATTGCAGGAGGCGGGTGCCCTGGCGGGTCATGAGGTCCGGGTCGCGCAAGGCGTTGGCCAGCAGCGACATGCCCTGATAGGCGGAGACGAGGGTGACGGCGAGGTCGTCCGGGTCGGGCAGGCCCAGGGCGCGGAACTGGTCTGCGCTCCACGCCAGCAGCCGCCGGATCACCGTGCCGGCCTCCGCGTCGAGGGTTCCGTCGGCGCGTTTGTCGAGTTCGACGGCCAGCGTGCCGGTGGGGCAGCCGTAGCGGGCGGCGACCTCACGCTGGTCGACCCAGCCCTCGATCAGGGCCTTGAGCCGGTCGCGCGCGTCGGGCAACCGGTCCAGCAGGCCGGTGAGTTCGTCGAGGTGTGAGCTGTGCTCGGAGAGGGCGGCCAGCACCAGGTCGTCTTTGGTCTTGAAGTAGTAATAGACGTTCCCGACGGGAACGTCGGCCGCGCGCGCGATGTCGGCGAGGGTGGTGCGCTCGACGCCCTGTTCGTGCAGGACCCGGGCCGCCTCGGTCGTGAGTCGTCGGCGCTTGTCGGCCGCCCGCGCCCTGGGCTTCACTGAGTCAGTCACCCAACTAACTATAGACGGGCCCCGGTGTGCCCGTGCTACGGTCCTTCTAAGTCAGCCGACTAACTAACTTACGGAGTCGCAATGATCGTGGTGACTGGCGCAACCGGCAACATCGGACGGACCTTGGTGCCCCTGCTGGCCGAGGCGGGAGAGGACGTCGTGGCCGTCTCGCGACGGCCTGGGTCCGACGGGCTCCCGGCCGGGGTCGGGCGCGCCCAGGCCGACATCGGGAACAGTGTGAGCATGCGGCCCGTCCTCGACGGTGCCGACGCCTTATTCCTCCTGCTGGGCGGCGAGCTCAACGGCCACGGCGAAAGCCCGAATGCCCTTCTCGAGACGGCCCTGGACGCCGGGGTCAAGCGGATCGTCCTGCTCTCCTCCCAGCTCAACTCCACCCGACCCGAGGCGCTCTCCCACACCCGGCTGCGCGAGTTCGAGTCCGCCGTCCGCGCGTCCGGAGCGGACTTCACGATCCTGCGCCCCGGCGGCTTCGCTTCCAACGCCTTCGCCTGGGCCGAGTCGGTGCGCACGAAACGCACGGTCTTCGCTCCGTTCGGCGACGTCGCCCTGCCGGTCGTCGACCCGGCCGACATCGCCGCGGTCGCCGCCGAGGCATTGCGCGCAGACGGGCACACGGGCCGTACCTACGAACTGACCGGGCCCGAGGCCATCAGCCCGCGCCGGCAGACTGCGGCGATCTCCCGGGCCCTGGGCGAGGACGTGACCTTCGTGGAGCTGTCCCGCGATGAGGCCCACGTCCACATGGCGCAGTTCATGCCCGAAGAGGTCATCGGCGGCACCCTGGACGTTCTCGGCGTCCCGCTGTCGGCCGAGCAGGCCATCAGTCCCGATGTCCAGAACGTCCTCGGTCGGCCGTCCAATTCCTTCGACGAGTGGGTCGCGCGGAACCTGCCGGCCTTCCGGTAGAGCCCCCGCTCGGGGCGCGCGGAAACAACGCG
Organism: Streptomyces sp. NPDC002623; assembly: GCF_053592635.1. NCBI lineage: Bacteria > Bacillati > Actinomycetota > Actinomycetes > Kitasatosporales > Streptomycetaceae > Streptomyces > Streptomyces sp. NPDC002623. The sequence continues at coordinate 63,351 of NZ_JBSFWB010000034.1, forward strand.
CGCCCCAGTCGGCCACGGCTCAGATGCTTGAAGGCGACGGCCGGCGCGAATCCCGTACCGAGCTCTTCCCGCGAGGGCGCGCCCTCTGGCGACCCGCCTCAACTGCTCCTAGGATTCGAGGACTTCGCGCCCGGAGGCCGGTCCGCTTCTTCGGTGCCGAGCCGTGGGCCGCCCGTACCAGGAAGGCTCAGCCTTGCAGCGCATACCCGCACGACGTGGCCTGATCACCGTGGCCGCCCTCGGTCTCGCCCTCACCTCCGCCCCCGCCGTCGCCCACGCGCAGGACACCGCGGACACGAACGCCCCGGTCAAGGTGACCTTGACCGTCCAGGGACCGGACGGCCTGCTCTTCAAGGGGAAGATCAGGACGAAGGGGCATGACGTGACCACCGCCACGGGCGGCACCCACAGATGTGACGGGACCAACGGGGGCGCCAACCCCACCGCCGTCCCCACCCCGACGGCCGCACTCGACGACGCGGCCCGTAAGCGGCACTTCACCTGGGACGGCACCTGGTACCCGTCCTTCGACGACTACTCGGTCGACACGATCAAGGGCGTCGACGGAGGCGGGGTCGCCTACTGGAACATCTCGGTCAACGGTACGTCCACGCCGGTCGGCGGCTGCCAGTTCAAGCTGAACGCCGGGGACAAGGTGGCCTTCACCTGGACGGCATTCTGACCGGTCGGACCGATCCGACTGGTCAGACAGGTCCGTCGGGACGGCGGGCAGCAGGGACACGACGCGCATGCCGCGACCCTGCGACCCCGTCGCCGCCGTCAGGCGCCCCGGCGCACCGCGATCGTGTCGCCGACCCCCACGGTCGTCTCCCGCGCGGCGATGGTGAAGGCCGAGCCGTCGATGCTGACCTTCCAGGTGTTCGCGCCGCTGTTCGCCGTGCCGTTGAGGGAGGTGACGGCGCCCGTGCCGGACGACGGGGTCACGGCGGTCACGCAGCCCGACGGGGTGGCCGCGCTCAGGGCCGCGTCGAGGACCGCGCCCAGCGTGGTGGTCGAGCCGGTCGGGGTGAGGGCGACCGAGCACACCTTCAGGGCGCCGGTCCCGTCGTCCACCGTCAGGGCCAGCTTCGTCGCCGTACCGGAGGTGAGGGAGGACTCGCCCACCCACTGCGGAGCACCCGCGGTGACCGGGACGGGTGGCGCGGAGGTGAAGCCGCCGCCCGCGACCGCGCGCAGTCCGTCGACGGAGGCGTACGCCGACGGGCTGGTGTCACCGGGCAGGTACTTGAAGCCGCCGCCCGGGTTGAACTGCTGCGCGATCAGGAAGTCGACCGGGGTCTTGCCCTGGGAGGTGAGGAAGTCGCCGGTCTGCGGGTTGATTCCGCAGGCGTTGAGGCCGGAGACGGCCCAGCCGTTGGAGTCGGTGTTGACGCCGAACAGGGCGTTGAAGGCCCCGCTGCTCGCGACCAGCTTGCTCTTGAGGAACGCTTTGGCCTGCACGATGTCGATGTCCGTGTTCGGTACGCCCGAGACGCACAACGCCGCCATCGCGGCCCCGGTCATGTCGATGTCGCTCGCCGCCGCCAGCTGGGTCGCGTTGCCCTCGGCCTTGCTGTAGTTCCAGCCGCCGTCGTTGTGCTGGTTGGCGCGCAGCCGGGTGATGATCGCGTCGCGCAGGGCCTGCGGGACGCGGACCTGGCCCGCCGTCGTCCTCGCGCCGTTCAGCGCGAGCGCGGCGAACACCGTGCCGTTGAAATTGGCCGACGGGCCGAAGTAGCCGCTCTCGGCCGTCTGCCAGTAGCCGTAGACGTCGGCGATCAGGTTGCGGGAGGCGGAGACGCGGGCCGGGTCGATGCCGGCGGCGTAGGCGTTGAGGGCGGCGCGTTCGTAGTCGGTGACGACGGGGGAGGCGGACGGCCAGCCGCTCGTGGAGAGAAGGTTGCGGTAGACGGTTCTGGCGTTCTTGCTCGTGTCGCCGCCGGGCGTGACATCCACCGCGGCGGTGCCGGCGGCGGCGAAGGCGCTGAACGCCCACTCGTTGGACAGCCCCGGCCCGGCGTACGAACCGTCCGCCGCCTGGAGGGACTTGAGGTAGGTGACGCCGTTCGTCTTCGAGGTGGCGATCTGGGCCGGGGTGGCGGTCGCCACGGCCGGCAGTGCGGTCAGGGCGAACGCACCGAGTGCGGCGAGGACCGTGACGGCGCAACGACGGGACATCTGAAGGGACATGGCCTGCTCCTGGGACGCGTGGATCAGCTTGAAGGTGCTGCACCGTTCGGGCATTCGGGCTCGGCACGGCCTCCGCCGTCCCACACCGCTGCGCGTCAGCCCCGGACTCCCACCGGGTTCCCCCACTCGGCAGTGCGGGACGGTACCCGACCGGCACACCCGTGGCCAGGGGACCTCCGTCAACTCTCCCGGCCACCTGTGGAGCGGCTTGACGCTCTCTGTGAACCATGTTCAAATCCGGCTGATACGCAAGGAGTTCCAGGGGAAGCCGGTCGAAACCCGGCGCTGACCCGCAACCGTAGGCCCGGCACCGCCGGGCGAGCCGGAATGCCTGGAGCGTTCAACAGCGAGCGTTCAACAGCAACAGACGCCGTCGCGGACTACGGCGTGGTGCGATCAACTCTCGTACGCGGGGAACTCCCTTGCGCCGCGAGGGCCCTCAGCCACGTTTCCGTCCCGCGCCGGACAGGGGACGGAGGAGGGCCGCGGTGCGCACCGAAGAGCGAAAAGACAGGTTGACGGGCACAAGACCCGCTCCCTGGACGGCACTTGCCGCGGCCCTCCTGGTGCTGATGGCCGCCTGCGTGACGTTCCTCACCACGACCGCCCCGGCGGCAGCCGACCCGGTCGGTGACTGCACCGCGACCGAGGGCGCGATCGTCGCCGTCGACTTCGGGCCGTTCGGCGGCACGGTGCAACGCGGCTGCGACACCACCCCCGCCACCGGCTACGAGCTGCTCCACGAGGGCGGCTTCACGACCACCGGCACGCAGCACGACGGCCCCGGCTTCATCTGCCGTATCGGCAAGGGCACTTCGGGCACGCAGTATCCGACCGCGGACAAGGAGTCCTGCGTCCTGACCTCGCCCGCCACCGCCTACTGGTCGTACTGGATCGCCTCGCCGGGCCAGGACGAGTGGACCTACAGCCAGTACGGCGCCATGGACCGCAAGCTGACGGACGGCGACGTCGACGCCTGGGTCTACGGCGGCACGGACGTCGGCGGCAGCACGGGCAAGCCCGCCTTCGGCCCGGACGACGTCCGCGCCGGCGGCACCGGCACCCCCGACCCGGGCGGCACGCCCACCGGCGCACCCGGCCAGGTCGACCTGACCGCTGCAGCCGCCTGGCTCAAGGGCCGCCTCACCGACGGCGAACGCATCGTCGACGACGGCGCCGACACCCCCAACCACCTGCTGACCACCGAGACCGCGTACGCCCTTGCCGCCACCGAAGGCAAGAGCGCCGTCCTCGACAAGGTCGTCGCCTTCCTCGCTGCCCATACCGGCGACCACGCGTACCCGAACGGCGCCGACCAGGCCCCCGACGCGACAGCCGCGGCCCGTCTGGCCCTCGTCGCGGAGATCACCGAGCAGGATCCGCATGCCTTCGGCGGCCACGACCTCGTCGGAGACCTGACGAAGAACGTGTGCACGGCGGGCCCCGAATCCGGTGAGCCGACCCCCGGATGCACCGCCAAGGGCGACTTCCGGGGCGCCACGTACACCGACGGCCAGGCACTGTCCGTACTGGCACTGCTGCGCGCCGGGGCGACGCCACCGACCGCCGCCGTGGATCGCCTCACCCGACTCCAGTGCAACGACGGCGGGATCACCGGCATCCTCATCCGCCCCGGCGAGTACTGCGACGGCGACCCCGCGACCACCGGGCTCGTCGCCCTGGTACTGCACAAGGCGGGCGGCCACGACGACGCCGTGACGAAGGCCCGCACCTACCTGACGAAGTCCCAGCGCCAGGACGGCGCCTTCTCCGGCTACACAGGATCCACCACCGGCAACGTGTACGCGACCGCCTGTGCCGCCCAGGCGTTGCGCGCCCTCGGCGACACAAACCGCGCGGACGCGGCCGTGGGCTGGCTTTCGCGGCAGCAGCTCGACGGCGGCGGCTTCGGCTTCGAGGAGGGCGCCACCGATCCGGCCGTGTACCCGACCCCGGCCGCCGTCCTCGCGGGCGCCGGCACCAGCCTGGTCACCCTGACCACGAAGAAGACGGACCCGACCGGACCGCCCACCACACCCACCCCCACGCCGACCCCTTACGACGGCCCCGACCTGAAGAAGGGCGTCTCCTACCTCACCAGCACCGCCAACCTCAAGCAGGGCCAGTACTACACCGCCGGACCCGGGACGGTCCGCGCCGACTTCGGCCTGACCATCGACGGCGCCTACGCGCTCGCCGCCACCGGCCTGGACAACGCCAAGCTGCGCGGCATCGTCGACTTCCTCGACCACGGCGGCAAGGACGGCGAGGCCCGCACCGTCGACGACTGGACCGGCATCGGCACCGCCTACGCCGCGGGCGGCTCCCTCGGCAAGCTCGCGCTGCTCGCCGAGTCCGTCGGCCGCGACCCGCGCGACTTCGCCGGCCACGACCTCATCGGCGCACTCGACAAGGCCGTATGCACGAAGGCGAGCACGTCCCCCGACCGTTCCTGCGCCGCCAAGGGCGCCTACACCTACGCGCCCTCGGTGTTCTCCCAATCCCTCGCCGTCATCGCGCAGTTGCGCGCGGGGGAGAAGGCGGCGGAGCCGCTCGCCTATCTGGCGAGCCTTCAGCAGGCCGGCGGGGCCTGGCCGAGTCTGATCCCCGCCACGGACGACTCCGACGTCGACTCCACCGCCATCGCCGCCATGGCCCTCGACCTGGCCGGCGGCGACGCGACCGACAAGGCCGTGGACAAGGCTCTTGCATGGCTCGCCGGCAAGCAGTTGCCGGACGGCGGCTTCCCGGGCGCGGCGGGCGACTCCGTCAACTCGGCCGCCCTCGCCGTCCAGGGCCTGTCGCTGGACGCCGTCACATACGCCGAGGAGATCGGCAAGGCGCGGAAGTTCCTGGCCTCGCAGCAGAATTCCGACGGTGGGTTCAACGTGGCCAAGGAGGGCCAGCGAGGCTCCGACCTGCGGGCGTCCACCCAGGCGGTCGGCGGTTCGACCGGCATCTCCTTCGCCGAGCTGGAGCGGAGTCTCGCGGGTACCTCACCGCAGCCGACGCCGACGCCGACGTCCACGCAGAGTCCGAGCGGCAGCGCGCCGGACATCGTCACCCCCGGTGACACGAGTGGCGGTGGAGACGGCGACGGAGGCGGTGGCGCTCTGGCCTCCACCGGCGCCCAGGCCGGAGCCCTCGCCGCAATCGCCGCGCTGCTGGTGCTCGCGGGATGGCGCACGGTCGTCGTGACCCGCCGCAGGGCCGACGCGGGGAGCCGACGATGATCCTCGCACCCCTGCTGCGTACGGCGGGCGCGCTCGGCGTGACGGCTGCCGCCCTCGCCGCGACCACCGCCCCGGCCGCAGCCGCCCCGCAGCCCATGGGCCGCTGCACGACCTCCACGGGTGTGGTGCTCGCCGTCGACTTCAGCTACTGGGGCGGCCCGATCTACCGCTCCTGCGGGACCACCCCGACCACCGGCTACGAGCTGCTCAACCAGGGCGGCTGGCGCACCACCGGCACCGGACACGACGGCCCGGCGTTCATCTGCCGTATCGGCTACAGCGGTCACCGGAGCGGCCAGCAGTATCCGACCGCCGCCGAGGACGACTGTGTCCTCACGCCTCCCGCCTCCGCCTACTGGTCGTACTGGCACGCCGATCCGGGTGCGAACGACTGGAGCTACAGCCAACTCGGCGCGATGCTCTACAAGCCCAGGCCGGGCAGCGTCGACCTGTGGATCTTCGGCGGCACCGACATCGAGGGCACCGAGGGACGGCCGAGGGTCACCCCCGACCAGCTGCGCGCCCACAACACCCGCCCGCAAGGAGAGGCGGGAGAGCCCGCCTCCACCGACAAGGCCCCCGCGCCGCCGCCGGATGCCGACACCGGCCCGGCCCCCGAGCAGCCGAAGACCACGTCCCCGAAGCCGCAGCCGCAGCCGACGAAGCCCAAGCCGAGCACATCACCTTCGCCGACACCCAGCCCGGCGACCGGCGCCGCGAGAACCCCGTCGGCCGTCGCGCCGCCCCGCTCCAGCCCCACCGTCGTCGACGCCGCCCCCGCCGCCGACGCCCGGCACGACGCCGGCTCGATCACGCCCGTGGTCACCGGTGCCGCGCTCGTCCTGCTGATCGGCGGTGCGGCGGTGTTCGTGGCGCGCCGACGCCGTCGTACCGAGTGATCGCGATGGCCCGTACGACCGTGAAGGCGCCCACCACCGGGCCCGGCCCGGCACCGGACTCGGGCGGGCGGCGGCTGCCGCGCATCCTGCACCCGATGGCCTGGTGGGTGTGGGCCCTGGCCCTGGCCACCGCCGTCAGCCGCACCAATAATCCGCTGCTGCTGTTCCTCGTCCTCGCCGTCCTCGGGTACGTCGTCACCGCGCGCCGCACGGAGGCGCCCTGGGCGCGCGGCTTCAAGTACTACCTGTACCTGGCCCTGACGGTCGTGGCGATCCGCGTCGTCTTCCGCGCCGTCTTCGCCACCGGCATCACCCCACGCGACCACTTCCTGTTCTCCCTCCCGCGCCTCCCCACCCCCGACTGGTACGCGGGCATCGAGATCGGCGGTCCGGTCTCCCTGGAGGCGCTGCTGTCGGCTGCGACGGACGGGCTGCGGCTGGCGTGCATGCTGTGCTGCATCGGCGCCGCCAACACACTCGCCAACCCCAAGCGCGCGCTGCGCGTTCTGCCCGGAGCCCTGTACGAACTCGGCGTCGCCGTCACGGTCGCGATCAGCGTGGCGCCCCAGCTCGTGCAGAGCGTGCAACGCGTCGCCAGGGCAAGGAAGTTGCGCGCCGGACGGACACAGGGCATGAAGGCACTGCGCGGCATCGTGGTCCCGGTCCTGGAGGACGCCCTGGAACGCTCACTGCGACTGGCCGCCGCCATGGACTCCCGGGGCTACGGCCGCGCGGGCACCGCCACCCGCAACTCCCGCCGGATCACGGGTGCGTTGATGCTGCTGGGCATGTGCGGCCTGTGCGCCGGAGCGTACGGGCTGCTGGACGCGACCGCGCCCGCCTTCCTGGGCCTGCCCGCCATGGGACTGGGCGCGGCGCTGTGCGTGGCGGGCCTGCGACTGGGCGGCCGGCGCGTCACCCGTACCACCTACCGCCCAGACCCCTGGCGCCTGCCCGAGTGGGCGGTCGCCGGCAGCGGGGTCCTGTCCGCCGTCCTGCTCCTGAGCAACCTCGGCTACGACCCCGCCCAGCTCAACCCCACCTTCTACCCGCTCACCTGGCCCGACCTGCCGCTCGTGCCGACCGCCGCGATCCTCCTCGCCGGCACGGCAGGCTTTGTCGCACCCCCACCTGGAGCACCGTGATCACCTTCGACCAGGTCACCATCCAGTACGACGACGCGCCCGAACCCGCCCTCCGCGACGCGGACTTCACGGTGGACGAGGGCGAACTCTGCCTCGTCGTCGGACACACGGGCGTCGGCAAGTCCACGCTCCTCGGCGCGGTCAACGGGCTGGTGCCGCACTTCACCGGCGGCACACTGTACGGCCGGGTCACCGTCGACGGCCGCGACACCGCCCACCACCCGCCCCGCGAGCTCGCCGACGTCGTCGGAGTGGTCGGCCAAGACCCGATCGACGGCTTCGTCACCGACACCGTGGAGGAGGAACTCGCCTACGCCATGGAACAGTTGGCGGTACCACCGGCCACCATGCGCAAGCGCGTCGAGGAGACCCTCGACCTGCTCGGTCTCGCCGACCTGCGCCACCGCGCCCTGTACGAACTCTCCGGCGGCCAGCAGCAGCGCGTCGCGATCGGCTCCGTCCTCACGGCCCACCCCCGGGTCCTGGTCCTCGACGAACCGACCTCCGCACTCGACCCGACGGCCGCCGAGGAGGTCCTCGCCGCCGTCACCCGGCTCGTCCACGACCTCGGCGTCACCGTCCTCATGGCCGAGCACCGTCTCGAACGCGTCGTCCAGTACGCAGACCGCGTTCTCCACCTGCCCGGCGACGGCCACGCCCGCATCGGCGCACCCTCCGACATCCTCCGTACGTCCACGATCGCCCCGCCGATCGTGGAGCTGGGCCGCGCCGCGGGCTGGTCTCCTCTCCCGCTGTCCATCCGCGATGCCCGCCGCACCGCCGCACCCCTGCGAGCACGATTGGCCGACCGTGCCCCGGCTCCCGTCCGCCCGTACCCGCCAGGGGACCGCCCGTACCCGCCGGAGGACCGCCCGCGCCTGCTCACCGCACGGGGCGTCACCGTCACCTACAAGAGCGTTCCGGCGGTCCGGGAAGTCGACCTCGATCTGCACGCGGGCGAGGTGACGGCCCTGATGGGCCGCAACGGCTCCGGCAAGTCCTCCCTCCTGTGGGCTCTGCAGGGTTCCGGCCCGCGCCGCGCCGGGACGGTGGGCGTCGCGGGCGTCGATCCCCACACGGTGTCCGCCGCCCGAGCCCGCACTCTCGTCGGCCTGGTGCCCCAGACCCCCGCCGATCTGCTCTATCTGGAAAGCGTCAAACAGGAACTCGACCAGGCCGACAAGGAATCAGGTACGGAGCACAGCGCTCGCGCGATCCTGGACCGGCTCGCGCCCGGCATCGACGACGCCACGCATCCCCGCGACCTGTCGGAAGGGCAGAAGCTCGCCCTCGTCCTGGCCGTCCAGCTGTCGGCCGCACCGAGGGTGGTGTTCCTGGACGAACCGACCCGTGGTCTGGACTACCGGGCGAAGACCGCCCTGATCGGCATCGTCGACGCCCTCGCGGCCGAGGGCAGGGCCGTCGTGATCTCCACGCACGATGTGGAGTTCGTCGCCCGGGCCGCCGACCGCGTGGTCGTGATGGCGGAGGGGGACATCGTCGCCGACGGGCCGACCACCGACGTCATCGTCTCCTCACCCGTCTTCGCGCCGCAGACGGCGAAGATCCTCGCCCCGCTCTCGTTTCTGACGGTCGGACAGGTCATGGACGCCTTGCCGACGGCGAGCGGCGAGGGGACGGCCCTGTGACGTCACGCGCGACCGCGGCCATCCGCCTCACCTCTCGTGTCGCCATCGTGATGACACTGGCCGCCTTCCTCGGACTGGTGGCGTTCTTCTGGCCGTTCGTCGTCGCCCCGGGCACCTTCGGCTCCAACTACGCACCCCCGATCGTCTTCGGTGTCCTGCTCCTGCTCGTCCTGTGCGTCGTACTGTCCGAGATCGCCGAGGGCGGCATCGACTCCAAGGCACTGGCCATGCTCGGCGTCCTGTCCGCCGTCAACGCCGCCCTGCGCCCCCTCGGCGCCGGAACCGCCGGCATCGAGACCGTCTTCTTCGTCCTCGTCCTCGCCGGACGCGTCTACGGCCCCGGGTTCGGCTTCACCCTCGGCTGCACCTCGCTGTTCGCCTCCGCGCTCATCACCGGCGGGGTCGGCCCCTGGATGCCGTACCAGATGTTCGGATGCGCGTTCGTAGGCATGTTCGCCGGGTTCCTCCCCCGGGCGAGCGGCCGCCGCGAGGTACTCATGCTGGCCGTCTACGGCTCGCTCTCCGGCTACCTGTTCGGCTTCCTCCTCAACCTCTCCTTCTGGCCGTTCTCCGTCGACCCGAACAGCTCCCTCGCCTATCTGCCCGGCCTGCCCTTCACCGAGCAGTGGCAGCGCTACATCGCCTTCGACATCGCCACCTCGCTGGGCTGGGACACCGGCCGTGCCGTCACCAACTTCGTGTGCATCCTGCTGGCCGGACCGGCGGTCCTGACCACCTTCCGACGGGCGGCCCGCAGGGCCCGTTTCCGCGCCCCGGTGCGCTTCGCCGCAACTCGACCGGCTGCGTCCGAACCGCGCTGACCAGCGTCAGGTCGGCGTTGCCGTGCTGACGTCCGGGCGCAGGAGGCCTGCTTCCATGCAGCGGGTGCGCAACGCGCCGATGACGGAGCCGCGGCGCTGGGCGCGCTGCCCAGCAGCGCCACCCGCGGCCGCGCCGCGCACGACGACCATGCGGTCGGCCACGGCAGTACGCTGCTGCGACGCGGGTGCCCGTTCTTCGCGGCCGCCGCCGAGGGAAAGGCCGTGATCGGTGGGGTGAACTGAGCGGCCCGGCCTACAGCTGCCACCACCAGGCTTCGAGATCGTGGTGATCGGCGAACTCCACAGGGACGGCGTAGGGCGACCGTTGCGCGATGGGCAGGGCCCCGGTGCGGCGGACCACGGCGCGCAGATCCTGCACGGCAGGCATTTCGGCGAGTTCGGTGACGTCGAAGGGACAGCCTGCGGGGCCGCGGAGCAGAGTGTCGCAGCCGAACGCGTACCACATGCCGATGAGTTCGTGGTCCTGTTCCTGCTCCGCGGCGACGGCGACCTCGCGGACCACTTCGATCAGCGGGGTCCGGCGGGGTGGGGCGGCGTCGGGACCGTGGAGCTCACCGGCGGCGGCCATGCGCCGCCACAGCTCGGTGCCGGCGTAGCAGTAGAGGAACGGGGGGTCGACGTAGCCGTCCTCGAGCCAGGACTCGTAGCCGGCGAAGTCGGGGGACTCCTCGTCGAACGTGCGCAGCCCGGTGAACTCTGTCAGCGCGTCGAAGTACCCGGACCTTTCGGCGTGGTCGGGGTGACGGTCGACCGGGAACCGGTATGTGTAGCCGCGGCGCAGCAGGACGTCCATCACGCGGAAGTGTGTGAACGAGCAGTCGTAGCCGCTCTGGAAGTCGTACAGGGTCGCGAACCAGTCGCGGACGCGCGGGTCGTGCGGCTCGGTGTGGCCGTCCAGGACGATGACCGAGTCCGCGACCAGGTCCTCGATCTCATGCTCGGACATCGGATTCTCCTTGCTTCGAACGACGGGCCGGTCAACCGCGCATGCCCGCATCCAACCAGCCCCCACTGACACTCTGGTGGGAGTCCTCGGTCGCCTTCCCCCGGCTAGTCTCACCGCATGTCACTCACTGTTGATCAATTGACCGGGTACGTGGATCGTGATCTGGACGCCGAACTGGCGCGCTGGTTCCCCGACGAGCCGCGGGTGGACATCTCGGCGTCGGTACGCCCCGTCGAACCGTTCCTCGCGAAGCTCCCGCAGGACGCCGCGACTGCGCTGGCCGCGTTCGACCGCAAGGTCCGATCGGGAACCATGGCGGACTTCACGGATATCGACGACTGGTCCTACGGCTTCGACTTCGCAGCCAACGACTGCGACATCCTGGACTCCGACTATGCGACGAAGCTCTCCAGCGACGACGTGTGGTCCCTCGGCGCCGACGGCGGGGGCAACTACTACGTGGTCCTCACCAGCGGTCGGATCGCGGTCTGGTTCCACGAAGAGCAGGTCATCGAAGCCGACACGCAGTACGACAACCTCGACGTCTTCGTCTGGTCGATCGTCCGGTACCGCGCCGTACGCGCCGGCGCCCTCGACCTGGCGGCGGTCGAAGCCGACTTCCGGTCCCTGGCACAGCCCGGGGCGCTGGCACCGGAGATCGGGCTCCTCGCCTACATGTCCTGACGCCGGCCGTACCCTTTGCCCGCCGGCAGGGAGCTGTCGAGGTACCTGCCCCTGCTGGTGATGGGCTACGGGCTGCCGGGCGCCCTCAGGCGATGGCCGCGTACGCCGCCGGAGATTCCTGACTCCTGGCGCCCGAGCCCCCCTGGTATGTTGCGCCGATGTCAGCGATCAAGAAGTTCCAAGTCACCTTTGACTGCGCGGAACCTGAGCGCCTCGCTCGGTTCTGGTGCGAGGTGTTGGGGTACGTCGTACCGCCGCCACCGGAGGGGTTTGCCACTTGGGACGATTTCAGATGTTCGCAGCCACCTGAGCAGCGGGACTCCTGGTTCGCCTGCAGTGATCCCTCAGGTGTCGGCCCGCGACTGTACTTCCAGCGCGTCCCCGAGGGGAAGGCCGCCAAGAACCGGGTGCATCTGGATGTGCGGGTCGGCACCGGACTCGTCGGGGAGGAACGCCTCGCCGCGCTCGAGGCCGAATGCGCACGACTGGTCCCGCTCGGCGCGGTACACGTGCGAACGCTGTACGACGGCGAGGATTCGTGCATCCCGATGCTGGACATCGAGGGCAACGAGTTCTGTATCGACTGAGCGTTCTCCGGGCCCGGCTGTGCCGCACATGCGAACCCTCCCCTGTCGTAGGGGGCCCAGGTCCCGTGTCAGTGGGGCGGGCTACAGTCGCCGTCCTGTCCTTTCTCCTCCCCGTCCCCCTGAAGGTGTCAGCGCCATGCACTCCGAACTGTTGGGCCTGTCCGGATACGAGGTTCTGGAAGTCCTCGGCCAAGGCGGATTCGCCACCGTGTACCGGGCGCGCCAACTGGCGGTCGGACGGGAGGTCGCGCTGAAGGTGGACAGCCGTGTGCTGGCGGTCGCGCGTGACCGGCAGCGGTTCCTGCGCGAGGTCACTGCGGCCGGCCAGCTGTCGGGCCATCCGAATGTGGTGGCGGTGTATGACGCCGGAGTCCTCGCCGACGGCCGGCCCTACATGGTGCTGGAGCTGTGCCCAGGAGGATCGCTGGGCGACCGGCTGTACAAGCAGGGGGCGTTCCGCGTCGAGGAGGCGCGGAGCATCGGCGTGCGCATCGCCGACGCGCTCGCCGCGGCGCATGCCGCCGGAGTGCTGCACCGTGACATCAAGCCGGGCAACATCATGGTCAACCAGTACGGCGAGGTCGCCCTGGCCGACTTCGGACTTGCCGCGATGCCTCGGCCCGGTCAGGAACTCTCGGTCACCCGTGAGGCGCTGACACCCGCGTACGCCCCGCCGGAGGCGTTCCGCCTGGCCGATCCCACGCCCGCGGGGGACGTGTACTCCCTGGGCGCGACCGTCTACGCCCTGCTGCACGGCCGCCCGGCACACGCGCCCGAACAGGGCAGCCTCAGTCTCGCCGAGGTCATCGTGCGGCACACCTGGCCGCTGCCCGACGTGCCAGGTGTGCCCCCGGCGCTCATGGCAGTCCTGCGGCAAGCCATGGCCGCCGATCCGGCCGACCGCCCGGCCAGTGCCGAGGCCCTGCGCGACGCCCTGGCCGCGGCCGACCTGCACGCACCGCACAGCACGTCGTCCTCGACCGGCCTGCCCGCCACGCCTCCGGGGTCGGTCCCCGTGCTGCCGCCGACCGTGCCCGGGGCCGAACGGCGCGGCGGCCGACGGCGATCGACAGTGCTCGCGCTCGCGGCGACCGCAGCCTTGGCGGTGGTCGGGGTCACCGCGGTCCTCGCGGACGGGAGCGGTTCGGCGTCGACGGGATCCGCCCACGGCTCCGCCGGAAGCACGACGTCGCAGGCCTCGCAGTCGGCCACGCCGACCTCCGCCGCCATCGACTTCAGGGTGACGACCACCACCGAGGACTGCCCCGCGGCCGCGGTGCCCGGGGCCGACGCGCGCTGCACCGAGACAGCGGAGTGCTGGGGCGGCATCGTCGCCATCTCGGGCATGGTCACCGTCAACCGCTCCGACTGCCTGGTCGAGCACCCCTGGGAGACCTTCGCCATCGCACCGCTGCCCGCCGACGGCATGACCATCAACCAGCGGGAGCTGGCCCGCCACCCCACCGTGCGCAAAGTCTGCTCACGCGACGTCCTGGCCAAGTCCCGGCTCGGCAAGGCACAGGACATCGCCCTCGCGGACTGGACCATCGACATCGTGCCGCCGTCACAGCTGTCGTACGCCGACGGCCTGCGGGTCTATCGCTGCGTTGCCACTGTCGTCGGCAAGGAATCCACCGAGGCCTACTTCCGCCCCCGGTCGTGAGGCACGAGCGGGCGAAAACGATTGGCGGGCGTCATGCCCTGACCTGCTGCACGGTGATCTCGTACTGGTCGACGGCTCCTTGCCACTCGGCCACCAGCGGACCGTTCTCCTCCCAGGACTTGCGCATGCTGTAGAGACAGAGGGCGATGTCGTCCGAGGCGGGGTCGCAGAACGCACGCAGGTGCGCCCGGATGCCCGGGTGCTCCACGGCCGCGATCGCGGCCTCCGTCTCCGCGTCCGCCTTCCCGCTCGGCACGAGGCTGTCGGGGCCGCCATGGCCCATGCCGGTGGCTGCCCGCAGGGCATCGAGGAGGGTGCCGTCCGAGACGATCCTGGCCTGCGTCAGACACCATGCGCTCGCGGGCGGACCGGATGACGTGAGGTCGACCCCGTGACGTGCCGTCAGACGTGCCAGATCGATGCCTCGGACCTCCGGCAGTCTGCCGGAACCGGCCAGATCGACAGTGGCCAGCTCTTCCTTGAAGGCGGCCGGGAACTCCGCAGCGTAGATGTCGATCTCGAACAGCGACCGGCTTGCGTCGAACCGCAGCTCCGGGTAGCCCACCTCGTCGAGCAGCAGCAGGTTCTCGTCGGTTCTCGTCTCCCGGCCGGCGAGGGCGGCCGGCTCCAGCCAGGCGGGATCCGTGTTGGACCCGGTCTCGTAGAGCCAGTTGCCGCTGTAGTAGGCCGCGTACTCCGCACCGGGGTCGAAGTCCGAGAGCGGGCGGCCCAGCAGGACGCCGAAAGCCTGGGTCAACGATCGCTCCCAGTCGTCGCCGACGGCGGGGGTGGAGAGGGCGGACATCACGTGCGGGCTCCCAAGAAGTGCGGCCGCGTGCACGACGAACGGTGCCCGCGGCCTGAAGACAGAGTCGGGACCAACAGTAGGCACACCGACTGACAGCATGCGGAGCCGGCTGCCAACCGGCCGGGGCCGGGTTCGCGTTTCCGCTCAGGCCGGGTATCGGCGTGGCCGGCCACGACTTCCTCCTGCTTCGGGCCGTTGTCGGTGCCGGATGGCACCATGCGGCCATGAGCGGCGATTCTTTCAACTGGCACGAGTTCCTGGGACGTTGGCAGGACGAGTGGGTTCCGCGCGCGGATGAGGATGAGGATGAGGACGAGGACGGCGGGCAGTCGGGCGTCCACCTGGGCAGGCCCGGGGCGGTCGAGGCGGCGATCGCCGCGGCCGAGGAGCGGCTGGGGCGGCGGCTGCCGCCTTCGTACCGGGAGTTCCTGGCCGTGAGCGACGGGTGGCACGTGGATCAGACGGCCGGGATCTACTGGCTCGGCGGCGTCGCGGAGATCGGCTGGTTCGGGGATCCGTTCGACATGACCCCGCTGTACGAGGAGAGTCTGGGCGACGACCCGCGCGAGGAGGAGGTCCTGCTGGCCGGGATGTGGCGGCGGGCGCTGCGGCTGGAGACGGACTCCGACATGTCGTACGCCCTGCTCGACCCGGGCGACACCGACCAGGACGGTGAGTGGGCGCTCTACGTCTACAAGGGTTGGGGCGGTGAATACCCCGACCGTTACCCGTCGTTCCGCGCGTACATGGAGGCCATGTACCGCGGCTTCCAATCCGACCGGGCGCAGAGAGCCGACTTCGTGAACGCGACCACGCTCGCCCAGGACGCCCATGTGGAGGAGGCCCGTCTGCTGGCCCTGCGTGGACGCCACGAGGAGGCCCTGTCCCTGCTCGAGGAGGCGCTGTCGTTCGGACGGCCGCACAGCGCCGTCCTGCTGAATCAGCTCCGGCATCTGCTGGCCCCGCGCAACTCCCGGGACTACGGCAGCCTGGTGGCCGACCCGCGCTACCTGCCCGAGATCCTGCCTGTGCAGGCCATGACGCCGGCGCGCGGCGAATGGCGGCTGGGCGGGGACGAGCACTGGCTCGGGATGATGGCCGCGCGCGGGGTCGCCCGGGAGACCGTCGAGGCCGTGCTGGGCGCGATCCGGGACGGCGTCCACCGCTACACGCCTCCCGGGCCATGGGGCCGGGCCGTCTCCGAGGCCCGGGAGGCGGCCGGCTGGGGGGCGACCGACGCCGCGTGGCGGATGCTGCGCGATGCGCTTCCGCTGTGGGAGGCGCCCGGGCCCTCGCTGATCGCCCCGATCGGCCTGCTCGCCGATCCGGTACTGGGTGCGCTGATCACCCCGGAGCGTGGGCGGGAGATCCTCGCGACGCCGCGGTCCGGGGAAGCGGGGTCCGCTCCTGAGCCGGAGCCCGATCTCGACCCGCCCGGCCTCGCCTGGCTGACGGAGCCCGCGGCGGACCGGCGGCCGCTCGACGGATACCGCTGTGTCTGGGTCGAGGGGATCGATCCCGCCGATCTGCCCGCTCTGATAGGGGAGGAAGGCGCCGAACTGAGCGCGCCCATGGACCTGCGCCAGGCGTCCCGGCGCGCGCCCCAGCCCCACGAGCGAGAAGGCGTGGAACTCTGGGAGGACCGGGCCCTGGTCGCCGTCGGCCGCACCGCCGAGGCGTGGGCCTTCGCCTTCGACGGCGACTCCCGCCAGCTGAGCAAGCTGTTCTCTTCCCCCGCTGCGGCCGCCTCCGCGTCCGGCCGTGCGGTGGTGGTGTGGCGAGATCCGAGGAACTCGTCACCGGGCGGCCGCCCGGCCGCGTTCCATCTGTCGGTGGCCGAACAGGGCGAGGAGCTCTACGCGTTCACCGTGCGAGGTACGCAGATCGAGCGCTCCGGCGCGATTCCCGAGGCCCTGGACCCGGCACTGCTGTTCCGCGCGGAGGGAAGTGAACTGGACGGCGAACTGCGTGTGTTGGAGGCCCTGCACGCCGAACTCGGGCTGTCGCTTCCCCGCTTCGCGCTGACCCAGGGCAGGCTCCGCACCTTCACCACCCGGTCGTGGACCCGGGCGCCGCGCGAGGGCGAGGGGTTCGCCTACGCCTACGTCGGTTTCGGGCGACGCCGGCCCTGAACTGGGGCAGGGACCCGGCGGCGGGCGGGCCGGCCGACGTCCGCCGGGCTGTGGCTCGGTCCGCCAGTGCCAAATGATCATTGGGGCACATGGGTCTGCCCTTCGGTCCCTGGCGCCGCGGCCGCAGGGCGCGTATGCAGGGAGGGTTGCTGTTTCTACGCGGGAAGAGGCCCCTTTTGCATGCTCGAGACGATGTCTGGACCCAGGCTGCCGGACGGGCCGGTACGCCGGCCCGCTCATCCCGCGGTGGCGGCCGGACATCGCTGTCGGGCCTGATGGCGCTGCAGGCCGCCGCGGGGAACCGGGCCGTGGTCCAGATGCTCCGCCAGGCAGGGGCGGGAGGACCGGGGGAGCGGGTCGGCGCGGCGGGGCCGCCGCCCGCGGTGCAGCGTTCGACCGTGCAGAACGTCCTGCACACACCTGGCCGTCCGCTGGACGCTGCGGTGCGCTCCGAGATGGAGGGCCGGCTGGGCGCCGAATTCTCCGACGTCCGCATCCATGACGACAGTGCCGCTCGGGCTTCCGCCGCCGAGGTCGGCGCTCGCGCCTACACCTCCGGCAGCCACGTCGTCATCGGAGAGGGCGGCGGTGACCGGCACACCCTGGCCCACGAGCTCACCCATGTCATCCAGCAGCGCCAAGGACCCGTCGCGGGCACCGACAACGGCTCCGGGCTCAGGGTCTCCGATCCCTCCGACCGGTTCGAGCGTGAGGCCGAGGCCAACGCCGTCCGGGTCATGCGCAGTGCGGTGACCGATGCCGGCCCCGCCACGACCGCGGGCGAACCGGCGAAGGAGCACGCGCACGCGCACTCGCCCGGTCGCGAGCACGGCCATGGGGACGGACACAGCCACGGGGACGGGCACAACCATGGCGCGGGCCCGCAGTCCGGGGACCCCGTGCTGCAGCGGGCGGCGGTCTTCCAGCCGTTCACCAACATGGCGCCCTCCGCCGGGGCACTCGGCGGCATCAATACCGACGCGCTGCAAGGGGCAGGCCTGGTGTACCCCGGCGGCGGCACCCTCGGCAACTGGCTGTTCCTGGAGCGGATGCTCAGCAACACCGGGGGCGGCTCGTCGCCGGGCGAGCCGGCGGACATCACCACCATGAAGGCCGCCGACGTCAACCTCGTGCGCGCCAATGGTCAGCAGAACGTTGCCACGGCGATGCACGCGATCAACGGCGACTTCGTCGCGGGTGCCAACGACACCGCCTCGAACATCTTTATGGGCTCCGCCCGGTCCAACACCCAGGAGCACTTCAACAAGGTCGAACGGCCCATCCGCTCTTCGATGCAGAGCGGCACCCATGGACTCGCCGCGAACTACGAGCAGTGGATAGCCGCCAACCCGCCGATCAACCTCGGAGACGGCAAGATCGGCTGGGCCGCCGGGGTGCAGAGCGTCCAGGGGACCCAGACGAGCCAGGCCGCCCTGAAACCGTACAAGCAGACGCACCCGACCGTCACCCACGTCATGGACCCGGCGGCACCACTGCACAACCCCGGCCTCAGGTGGCCCAAGATGATCCAGTACCGGGTCACCCCCAACTACACGTACAGCAATAATCCCGCACAATGGCCCCAGTTCCTGCAGGACAACCTCCAAGCGGCCCAGGACCTCGTGGACGAGGAGACGGCCAAGCCGGTGAACAAGCAGGACAAGTCGGGACTGGCCAACCAGCTTGCGGCCATGAACATCCTGAGGCAGCGGGCGCACCAGCTGTTCCCGGCGACGTTCACCTGCACGGCGGACTACTACCTCGCCTCCTACAACTCGCAGGCCCCCTGGTACCACAGCCAAGAGACAGACACGTACGACGCGGAGGCCTGAGACCCCCATGCCCGACGACGAGCACAGCGACGAACACGACAACGAACACGACAACGAACACGACAACGAGCGCGACGAGAAGCACGGCACGGCATACGACGACGGGCGCGACGGCTCCCGACGGGCGGCGTCCCCGGGGGTCTTCCTCGCCTACGCGCCCGCAGACGCCGACCGGGCCGCCGCCCTGGACGGCCGACTGCGCGCCGACGGCGCCCGGACCGCCCTGGACGAGACCCGCGACGACTGCACCGGCCTGCCGTCCGAGCCGGTGCTCCAGGAGTTGGGCGCCTGCGACCTGTTCCTCCTCCTGTGGTCCCGGGACGCGGCCGACGATCCCCATGTCCAGGAGCAGTGCCAGTACGCGGCCTCGTTCGACAAGCCGTTCCTGGTCTGGCCACTCGACACGACGGCCCCGCCCCCCGGGCAGGGCCAGGTGGAGCAGCTCCCACCGGGCAGCGACGACCAGGAGGCGGTCGCCGCGGTCCACCGCCTCCTGGGCACCTCGCCCGCCGACCCACAATCCGGTGACGGCTCCGGGGGAGATGCGGAGACGGCCCGGGCCGTGGAGTCCGGTCACTGGAGGATCGAGAGCGACGCCCAGCACGGAGAGTCCCTGGAGGTGGAGCTCACCCCGTCGGCGGACGCGGCGTCGCCGCACGACTCCGTCGAAGGCGGCATCCTCACAGGCACCCACCAACGAGCAGGTCTGCAGGGCAGGGTCACCGGCCGGTGGTGGTACTTCCGCACGGAGGGCCGACTCGACCTGCAACTGGAGTCCTCCTTCGGGCTGCGTCCGGTGCGCGAGCTGCGGCATCTCCAGCTCCTGGGCGGCGACGACCGCTCCCTGACCGCCGTGGACCTGCACGGCATCGCCGACCCGCGGCACTACCGGCTCACCCTGGAACGGCCTGGCGGGTAGCGGTCGGGCTGGGGCGGGGCGGGTCGGGTCGGCGAGGCGCGAGAGTCCTGCCGGAGGGTGTGTCGTAAACGCGGAATGCAGAGAGCGGAATGCGGACTGCGGAATGCGGAGTGCAGCTCTAGCGTGTGCCAGGGGGCAGCAGGTGCGGGGCGCGGGCGCCGAGGATGCCGAAGACCTCGTTCTTCGCCGCACGCCGCAACTCCGCCATGAAGGCCACGTCCACCTGGCCGGTCCTGGCCCAGATTCCGCCGAGCGACTCCGCACACTCCTGGGCCAGCACACTGGTGAACCCCTCGGCGCGGATGATCCGGATCAGGCACGATTCGACGAGCGGGCCGGAGAAGAACTCCAGGTCCATGGCCGCGTCGGACTTCTCGTCCTCGCGCGCCCCGGGGTCGTCGAGGATTCCGACGAGCAGAACCGCCCGTTCCTCGGGCGAGATCTCGGCACGGCTCTGCAGCGGGGTGTCATCCGCGGTGCGGGGCCGCCCCTTTCTGAACAGCCCCTCCAGCCAGGTCCTCATCTGCAACCGCCCTTCGATCCCGTCCCCAATGCGCCCGCCCCTGCCGATGCTGCTGCCGACCACGCCACCGAGGAGTCCGGGTCCTGTTGGAGCAGCCGCCGCATCTTAGACGTCGTAGGTAAGGACGGCAGCGATCAGCAGTCTTACCACGGGCCTCCCGGATCAAAGATCCAAGGCGGCGGGGCCGGTCGCCGGGAGCGAGACCCAGGGGCGGGGCATGGGCCTGCGCACCACCCGGCCCTTCCCGCACGGGCGTTCCTCTGCCTAGCGTTCGCTCCATGGATCAGCAACAGCAGGTGCTCGTACAGCACTTCGACCACTGTCCTTGGCTGTTCGCCGAGTCCGCGAGCGAGGACCAACGGCTTGCCCAGCGGGAGCGGCAGGAGGCGATCGCCGGGGACAGCGAAATCGGGGAACGGTGTTACGTCGCCGAGTCCGCGGCGGTGTTCCCCGACCGGCTGCGGCTCGGGGACGACTCCTACATCGCCGCTCATGCCTATGTCACCGGAGAGTTGACCACCGGTTCGGACTGCACGCTCAACCCCTTCACCACGGTGCGCGGCACGGTCGTCCTCGGCGACGGCGTGCGGATCGGCGCACACACCTCACTGCTCGGCTTCAACCACTCCATGACTCCTGACCGCCCGGTCTTCCAACAGCCGCTCACCAGCAGTGGGATCAAGGTCGGCGACGATGTGTGGATCGGATCCCATGTGGTCGTGGTGGACGGGGTGACCATCGGCGACCACTGCGTCATCGGCGCCGGAGCGGTGGTGACCAAGGATCTTCCGGCGTGGACGATGGCCGCGGGAAACCCGGCACGCCCCCTGCGCGATCGGCGGGGCGCCCCCGCCGCGCCGGCACCGCAGAGCCGCCCCCTCGCCCGGTTCGCCGACACCGCCCGCGCCCAGGCCGCCGACATCATCGCCCGCTGTTGGGACGGCGGCCACTACGTCGACCGCCCCGGTGCGGCGCCCACCGTACGGGCACATTGCGACGCCGTGGAGATCGCCGACCTGTTGCTGAGCTCGGCGCCAGAGCAACTGTCCGCCGCCGAGCATGTGCGACGACTGGGCTCGCTCCAGGAGCCGGACACCGGCCTGGTGCCGGAGCTCGGCAAGCCGCTTCCGACGGCGGACGCCGACGGCTTCGTCGGCTTCGTCGGCGAGGGGGAAGCGCTGTACCACATCCTGTCGGTCGGGTACGCGCTCGATCTGCTGGGCTCCTCCTTCCCCCATCCCGTGCGCGAGGTACGGGAGATGACGGCACCTCAACTCGTCGCACGCCTGAAAGGGTTGCCGTGGCAGGACGGCGCGTGGGGGGCCGGGGCCTGGATCGACGCCTGGGCCACCGCCGCTCGCTGGAACCTGCGGCACGGCGAGCGTGACAGCGGCGCGCTGGAGGCGCTGTTCGGCTGGCTGTCGACCCGGAACGATCCCTGGAGCGGCATGTGGGGCAGCCCGTCGGCCGAGGCCGGGCGACTGCAGGTCGTCAACGGCTACTACCGGCTGACGCGTGGCTCGTTCGCCCAGTTCGGGCTGCCGGTCCCGCATCCGGAACGGGTCGTGGACTCGGTCCTGGACCACGCCCGCGACCCCCGGTACTTCGGGTCGGGGCGGGAGAACGCCTGCAATGTGCTGGATGTCGCCCACCCCTTGCGGCTGTGCACCCGGCAGCTAGGGACGGGAACCGGGGGAGAGGGCTACCGTACGGCCGAGATACGCGGCTGGGCCGAGGGACAGCTGACGGCGGCCCTGTCCCGCTGGCACGACGGCAAGGGGTTCGGCTTCGGTCCCGGCACCGCTGGGCCCGGGCTGGAGCCAGGCCTTCAGGGCACCGAGATGTGGCTGGCCATCGTCTGGTATCTGGCCGACCTCCTGGGCCGATCCGACGACCTCGGCTACCGCCCGCGCGGCGTCCACCGCCCGGAGCCGCCCCGACTCAACCACTGACCCGCTTCAGGCGGTGCCAGGGCCGTCGGGGCCTGTCCCCCCGACCTCTTCACGATCTCCAGCAGGCTCCGCCACCCGGGCCGAGCGGCGGCGGACCGGTCGGGAATGGCGTCGGCCACCAGCCGGGCCGCGGTCTCCAGCAGACGCGCACGGTTGCGTAGGGGATGCCTCCTCGTGTTGCGCCTCAGGCGGGTCGCACTGCCTCGAGCTGCTGTGCGAACGGCACGACGACGGCGGTGTCGTCGGACGTCGTCCGGACGGCAGTCCCCGCGCGCCCGCGCATCAACCCGGCCAGTTCGGCGGCCGCGCGCTCGATTTGGTTGGGAAGCGCATCATCCGCCGCCCGGGAGCCGGAGAACGCTCGGAATCGATGAGCTCGGTCATCACGTGCAGAGCCTGGGCGAGGGATTCGCGCAGCGGCGGGCTGCCCGGCCGGTCGGGCTGGAGGGCCCAGTCCTCGACAGCGATGCGCAGTGCGGCATTGAACATGCCCGCTTCCAGGCGGACGGCGAGGTCGGTTTCGGGCCGGTCGGTGCCTGCGGCGATCGCTGCGGCGAACACCGCCTCGGCGTCGAAGTGCGTCTCCAGCCAGACGGCGCGCAGCCCGGGCTCGGCACGGCTCAGACGTACGAGATCCCGCAGGGACTCCAGGGGCCGCGCGCCGATCACACCGGGATCGTCGGCGCTCGGCATGGCCCCGGTGAGCGAGCTGCCTCCGCTCCAGTAGTCCCGTAGGCGCTCGGTCACCAAGTCCAGGCCTGCTGTGAGCAGGGGGCGCGCGCATTCCTCCTTGGAGCGGAAGTACCTCCACAGGGTGCGCGTGGACACTCCGGCGGCCGAGGCGATGTCCTCCGCGGTGGTCGCCGCCACGCCCTGGGCGACGAAGAGCCGGACCGCCTCGTCGGCGATCTCCATGCGCGTCGCTTCGCGGCGCCGCTCCGTCAACGGTGGTCGCCCAGTGCGGCTACCGGGCTGACCGCCCATGCACCCCTCCTTGACACGGTTGCGCTGATCTTAGTTCATGTCGCGCTGCGACTTTATGGCGCAGTGCGACAGGCGGTGCTACGGTGACGGGCGTTTCAACTTCCTCATGAACACGCCAATCTCGGTTGCTTGCGGCCGACTGCGACGAGCAGGCCATCGCTGCCTTGTTCCGGGCCCGGGTCGGCGGAGTGCGAGCCACCCCAGCCGCCGATGAGTTCGCCCCCCCACAGTCCGGCCCTCGTGAGCCCGCGGCCACGAAGGGCCCCTCCCGACGGGAGTCTCATGTCCGACAGTCATTCCCCCCACCTCGCTTCCGGGGTGAGCCGCCGCAAGGTGCTCGGTGCGGCGGCCCTCGGTGCGGCCGCCCTCGGCGGATCCCTGGCCGGCGCCGGCCAGGCGTCGTCCGCGACGTCCGCGGCCCCGGTAACCGTGACCGAGCGGCGCGCACGGGTCGTCGTCGTGGGCACCGGCTTCGGCGGCGGCGTGACCGCGCTGCGGCTGGCCCGGGCCGGGGTGTCCACCCTGGTCCTGGAGCGGGGCCTGCGCTGGCGCACCGGCCCGAACGCCACCACGTTCTGCCGCTTCGAGAACATGGACAACCGCTCCGCCTGGCTCACCGACCACGCGGTCGTCGGCGGCGGCACCCAGACGTGGGAGCCCTACACCGGCGTACTGGAACCCGTCGTGGGCAACGGCATGACCGCCATGGTCGGCGCGGCGGTCGGCGGCGGCTCGATCATGTACCACGGCATGACCCTCCAGCCGACGAAGGCCGACTTCGCCAGGTCGATGCCAGTGGCGGCCGGCCTCTACGACGACCTGAACCTGTGGGCCTACCCCACCGTCGCCCGGATGCTGGGCATCTCGACCGTCCCCTACGACATCCTGGCCTCGGACCCGTACAAGTCCTCCCGTCTCTTCCAGGAGATCGCCCCGACGGCGGGCCTGACCCCGTTCAAGGTGCCGCTGCCCATCGACTGGAGCTATGCGAGGGGCGAGCTGACGGGCCAGTACGAGCCGACGTACACCACCAGCGACATCGCCTTCGGCGTCAACAACGGCGGCAAGCACTCGATCGACGTCACCTACCTGGCGCAGGCGGAGTCCACCGGCCTGGTCGAGGTGGCGCCCCTGCACGTCGTGCGCGACATCGCGATGGACGCGCACAAGCGCTGGGTGCTGTCGGTCGACCGCATCGACACCGGCGGCACGGTGCAGGAGCAGATCCGCATCACCGCCGACGCCGTCTTCCTCAACGCCGGCTCCCCGGGCACCACCCGCCTCCTGGTCAAGTCCCGCGCCAAGAACCTGATCCCCGACCTGCCGGACGCCATCGGTACCCAGTGGGGCAACAACGGCGACCGGATCTGGGCCTGGATCAACCCGTCCGGCGACGCGGGCACCCAGCAGGGCGGACCGGCCTGCATCGGCGGCACCGACCCCACGAGCTCGATCCCGCTCACCGTCATCCACGCCGGATCACCCATCCAGCGGGCCGGCGTCACGGCGCTGACCGTCGTCGGCTTCGGCATCGTCGACGGCGCGGGCACCTGGGCCTACGACGCCGACACCGACGACGCCGTCCTGACCTGGCCCGCCGCGGCGGAGGCGGAGCTGCAGGCGTTGATCGCGACCCGCATGCGGGCCATCGCCACGGCCGGCGGCGGCATGATGATCGACACCAACGCGAGCGCGCCCTCCACCTGGCACGCCCTCGGCGGCGTCCCCATGGGCGACGCCGTCGACCTCACCGGCCGCGTCCTGGGCCACAAGGGCCTCTACGTCCTCGACGGCGCCCGCATCCCCGGCTCCACCGGCGCCTGCAACCCCTCCATGACCATCGCCGCGCTCGCCGAACACAGCATGCAGACCATCGTCCGCCAGGACGTCGGCCGCGTTTTCTGAGGCAGGAGATGTCATGCACATCAAATTCACCTGGGCGGCACGAGTCCGCCCCCGCCTTTTAGCGGCAGCCGCGCTGACCCTGCCGCTTCTGCTCGGAGCACCCTCCGCGCAGGCCGAACCAGCCGCTCGCACGGCGGCGAGCCCGACGGTCACCGGCCCGGTGACGGGCGGAAACGGTGCCGTCGTGCTGGCGGCAACGGCGTTCGAGCTCGGCAGCGTGGGATACACGCAGTCCGAGTTCTTCCTCTCCGGGAACGCCGAGTCCTACGTGCCGACAGCACCCCTCGACTCCGACGGACGCTGGCAGGTGACGCCCGCGAGCACCGCCCCGTACACCACGCGAGTCGTCGTGAACCGTCCCGTCGATCCGGCTCGCTTCAACGGAACCGTCGTAGTGGAATGGCTGAACGTCACCGGCGGGGTGGACGCGGCCCCGGAGTGGATCTACGCCCACAACGAACTGATCCGTGAGGGCTACGCCTGGGTCGGCGTCTCCGCCCAGGCCACCGGAGCGGCCGCCACGGAGACGGCAGACCCGGTGCGCTACGCGGACCTGTCCCACCCCGGAGACAGCTACTCGTACGACATCTTCAGCCAGGCCGGCCAGGCCGTACGGGATTCCGCCGCCACCGTCCTCGACGGGCTCCGCCCCCGCACCGTGCTGGCCAACGGCGAGTCGCAGTCGGCGTTCCGGCTCACCACGTACATCAACGCGATCCAGCCGCTGGTGTCCGTGTACGACGGGTTCCTCGTGCACAGCCGGCGGGACACCGGCGCGCCGCTGTCGCAGGCTCCCCAGGAGGACGTCCCGACCCCGGCGGCCGTCCGTCTCCGCCCGGACCTGGACGCACCGGTGCTCGTCGTGCAGGCCGAGACCGACGTGATCGCGCTCGGATCCCTGTCGGCCCGGCAGGACGACTCCGCACGCCTGAGACTCTGGGAGATGGCGGGCACCTCGCACGCCGACGCCTACATCGGCCTCGGCACGGTCGACGACGGAAGCGGCGCCGCGGGCCTCCAGGGGCTGAACGCCATGCTCAGCCCTCCGACCCGGCCCGGCTGCGGCTCGCCGATCAACACCGGCCAGGCGCACTACGTCCTGGACACCGCAGAGTTCGCACTGAACCGCTGGGTGACGACCGGTGTCCCGCCGGCCAGGGCGCCCCGCCTCCAGGTGGACACCTCCGGCTCCGCACCCGCCTTCGTCCTCGACGCCCACGGAAACGTCGAGGGCGGGATCCGCACACCGTCGGTCGACGCACCGGTCGCCACGCTGTCCGGTCTAGGGCAGTCCGGGGCGTCGTTCTGCTTCCTGTTCGGTACGACGACCCCCTTCACCGGCGAAAAACTGACGGCCCTGTATCCCACTGACGCCGCGTTCGTCCGCCAGTGGACGGCCGCCACCGCGCACGGGGTTGCCGCGGGATTCATCCGCCCGGCCGACGCGGCCGAGCTGGTCAGGGCGGCCGTCCGGTCCGGCATCGGCGGCTGACACGCCCTCGGTGCCTACCGGCAGTCAGCCCGCCCGCGAAGCATGGCGGGCGTGAGTCCGAGTGGTCATCCGGTCATCCGGGAGGGCCCGTGCGACAAGTCGCGCGGGCCCGAACCGGCATCACCGCGTCGGCCCCACAGTGGATTCCGTTGGCTGACCAATACAATGGCGGGTGAGCGTTACCCGGCCGGGGCTGCCGGGGACGGGCCCAACTGCCAGGAGGATCGACAGCCATGCCACGGGAATCCGTTTCGGTACCGGGGAGCGAAGAGGCGGTACCGACCGTCGCCGACGCTCCGATGAGCGAGGCCCTCTTCCGTGCGGCCCGTGTCCATCGGATCATGGCCGGCAGTCTGCTGCGCGACACCGGCCTGTACACCGGCCAGGAGCTGCTGATGATGCAGTTGTGGGAGCGCGGGGAGCAGCGTCAGGCGGACCTGATCAAGATGCTCGGCCTGGATCCGTCGACCGTGACCAAGATGCTCCAGCGTCTGGAGCAGTCCGGCTTCGTCACCCGCAAGCCCTCCGCGAACGACCGCCGGGCCGTCGTGGTGAGCGCCACCCGCGCCGGCCAGGCCCTGCGGGACAGGGTCAGGCAGGCCTGGCGCGACTTGGAAGAGGTCACCGCGGCCGGCTTCACCGAAGCGGAGTACCGCCAGGCCATGAAGGTACTGGCCCGGATCGAGGCGAACCTCATGACCCCGCGGCCCACGGACGGCAGCACCGACGACTCCTCCACGGCCTGACGCCGGGCTACCCTCGAAGCGGCTTCCTTGGTCGGCCAATGTATAGTCGGAAGGGATTCATTGGTCGACCATATTTTGGAGATCCCGTGACCACCGCATTCGAGCCGCTCAACCTGGCCGGCGTCACCGTGAACAACCGCATCGTCATGTCGCCGATGACGCGCAGCCGCGCCTACGGCCCTGGTCAGGCGCCGACCGAGGCGACGGCCGTCTACTACGCCCAGCGGGCGTCGGCAGGCCTGATCGTCTCCGAGGGCATCCAGCCCAGCGTGGTGGGACAGGGCTACCCCAACACCCCCGGTCTGCACAGCGACGCGCAGGTGGAGGCCTGGCGCCGGGTGACCGACGCCGTGCACGAGCAGGGCGGTGTGATCTTCGCCCAGCTCATGCACACCGGCCGCATCGGACACCCGAGTCTGCTGCCCGACGGCGTGAGCTCCGTGGCTCCCTCGGTGGTGGCCGC
>NZ_JBSFWB010000035.1:0-80558 GCF_053592635.1 Streptomyces sp. NPDC002623
CAGCGACATCCGCACCATGGCGGAGATGGTCGAGAAGACCGGCCAGGGCGAGATCTTCAAGGCGCAGGACACCGAGGCTCGGGCCGGCCGGCCGACGGGTCCGGGGTCGGATCCGGAGGACGGTCCGGTGGCGGCCGGGCCGGCTACCGGGCTTGACGACATGTCACTTCACTCCCTGCCGCTGGGCGATCTGCTTGGCCTGGCTGACAGCGTCCTTCCAGGCCGTGTCGGGGTCCTTGCCCTTGGCCTCGATGCTGGTGAGCTCGCTGTAGAAGGGAGCCGAGACCGCCGCGTCGGCCGGGGCCTCGTAGGCGGCGGGGATCTTCTCGGCCGCCGGTCCGAAGATCTCGATGGTCTTCTGGCCGCCGAAGAAGGCGTCGCCGCCGGTCAGCGCGGGCAGTTTGTAGGCGGCCGGGGCGGTCGGGAACAGGGCCGCGTCGGTGAAGCCGCGGGCCTGGTTCTCGGGGCTGAGGATCCAGCTGATGATCTTGAAGGCCTCTTCGGGGTTTCCGCTGGTCGCGGGGATGGCCAGGAAGGACCCGCCGAGGTTGGACGGCCCGCCCGGCAGGCTCGCCACCCGCCACTTGCCCTTGGTGCCCGGGGCGGCGTTGCTGATGTCCAGCGCGTGCCAGGCGGCGCCGATCTCGGTGCCCAGGGTGCCGGCGCCGATCGCCGCGTTCCACGTGTTGTCGTTGATCTTGGCGTCGATGCCGAGGGTGTAGGGCTTCACCGCGGTGGTCCAGGCGGTGCGGATGTGGTCCTGGTCGCCGATGAACTTGCCGTCCTCGTCGATGAACCGGGTGGTTCCCTGGCCGACGACCATGGTGAAGACCGAGCCGATGTTGTTGACGAGGTAGGTCTTGGGCACGGCCTTGTGCAGCTCGACGCCGGCCTTGAAGTAGTCCTCCCAGGTGGCGAGTTGCGCGGAGACCTGGGCGGGGTCGGTGGGCAGTCCGGCCTGCGCGAAGAGGTCCTCGCGGTAGAAGGTGGCGCAGGGGCCGATGTCGATCGGGAAGCCGATGAGCTTGCCGTCCTGGGTGGTGGCCTGCTTCAGCTTCCACGACAGGTACTGCGGGACCAGCTTGTCCGCGCCGACGGTCTTCAGATCGACGAAGCGGTCGGCGTTGGGCAGGAAGGAGGCGATGTCCTCGCCCTTGATCCCGGTGATGTCCGGGGCGGACTGTGCCGCCCGCAGGCCGGTGAGCAGCTTGGTCTTGAAGTCGCCGCCGACCACGGAGGTCTTGAGGCTGATCTCGGAGAAGTGCGTCTTGGCGTCCGCGACGACCTTGTCGCTCAGGCCGCCGGCCCAGTACCAGAGGCTCAGGTTCTTGCTGTCCTTGCTGCCGCTCGACCCGGAGCCGCCGCACGCTGCGGTGGCGCCGGCCGCGGCGGCCGTCAGTACGGCGGCCTGGAGGAATCGTCTGCGGGAAAGGTCCACGGTCTTCTCCTAGTTTTCGGCATGTCAAAGAGGGGCCTGGGGCGCTGCGGGGACCGAGTGGCCGAAGGGCATCGGCGTGGTGTGAACCCTTCGGCCACCCGGGGCTTGTGACCTGGTCCTCTCAGACGGTGCCGATGCGTCCATGGCGGCGTAATGCGCCGTTCATCCGCTTCGGCCGACCGGAGTGGGGTCCGGAACTGGCTCCGAATTACGCAAGAGAGTGCACCCGGTGCGCAGGTTTGACAAGGGTCAAGCACGTATCGAGACATTCATGCGTGACTTTGCTTGAGTTTGGCGAGTTCGCGAGTATGGTCTGCCGCATGCTCCCTGACCGAAGACATCAGCTGATCCTGCGTGTCCTGCGCGCGGACGGGCCCACCTCGGCGGTCTCGCTGGCCGTGAAGGTCGGGGCCAGCCAGGCCACCATCCGGCGCGACCTCGTGCAGCTGGAGGAGGAGGGCCTGCTCAAACGCGTCTACGGGGGCGCCGCGCCCGTGCTGGGCGAGGACGACCCGTTCGCCGACGTGGCCGCCGTCCGGGTCGAGGCGAAGGACGCCCTGGCCGCCTGGTGCGCAAACCTCGTCATGGACGGCGAGACGGTCCTGCTCGACATCGGCACCACGGCCCACCGGGTGGCCCGTCATCTGCACGGCCGGTCCCTCACCGTGATCACCAGCAATCTCGCCGTCTACGAGGAGCTCCAGGACGACAAGGACGTCCAGCTGATCCTGTTGGGCGGGGTGGTCCGGCGCGACTACCGCTCGCTGGTCGGCTTCCTCACCGAGGACAACCTGCGGCAGATCCACGCCGACCGGCTGTTCCTCGGCACCAGCGGGGTCCGCCCCGACGGGCAGGTGCTGGACACCACCGCCGTCGAGGTGCCCGTCAAGCGGGCGATGATCGCCGCGAGCGCCCAGGTGGTGCTGGTGGCGGACGCCGGGAAGTTCCCGGGCACCGGCATGGCCCGGGTGTGCGGTCCGGAGGAGCTGGACGTCGTGGTGACCAACGCCCCCGGGGACGAGAAGACCTGTAATCGACTGCGTGAGGCGGGAGTTGAGGTGGTCGAAGTATGAGACTCACGATCCTGGGCGGCGGCGGTTTCCGGGTGCCGCTGGTCTATCGCGCGCTGTTGGGCGACCGCGGCCCGGGGCGCGTCACCGAGGTGACCCTGTACGACCTCGACGCCTCCCGGCTGACCACCATCCACAAGGTCCTCGCCGACCAGGCCGCCGGGCACCCCGACGCCCCCGTCGTCACCGTGACCACGGACCTGGACGAGGCGGTGACCGGCGCCGACTTCGTGTTCTCGGCCATCCGCGTCGGCGGGCTCGGCGGACGCGCCGCCGACGAGCGGATCGCCCTGGAGGAAGGCGTCCTGGGCCAGGAGACCGTCGGCGCGGGCGGCATCTCCTACGGGCTGCGCACGGTCCCGGTGGCGGTGGAGATCGCCCGCCGGGTCGCGGCCCTGGCGCCCGACGCCTGGGTCATCAACTTCACCAACCCCGCCGGCATGGTCACCCAGGCCATGACGGCCCATCTCGGCGACCGTGTGATCGGCATCTGCGACTCCCCGGTGGGTCTCGGCCGCCGGGCGGCCGGCGCGATCGGCGCCGACCCGGCCCGCGTCCGCCTGGACTACGTCGGGCTCAACCACCTGGGCTGGCTGTGCGGTCTGTACGCCGACGGCCGGGACCTGCTGCCGGCGCTGTTCGCGGACGAGGCGGCCCTGACCTCCTTCGAGGAGGGCAAGCTCTTCGGCGCCGACCTGCTGCGCACGCTCGGGGCGCTGCCCAACGAATACCTGCACTACTACTACTTCAACCGCGAGTCGGTCGGCTCCGCTATGGCCGCCGAACAGACCCGGGGCGCGTTCCTCCACTCCCAGCAGCAGCACTTCTACGACTCCCTGGGCACGGCCGAGGGATCGCCGCCGGCCGCGCGGGCCGCCTGGAACGCCTGGGACGCCACCCGGCTGGAGCGCGAGATCACGTACATGGCCGAGAACCGGGACGCCGTCGGCATGGGCGAACGCGACTCCTGCGACCTGGAGTCCGGCGGCTACGAGCAGGTGGCCCTCGCCCTGATGCGGGCCATCGCCCTGGACGAGCGCGTCTCCCTGATCCTCAACGTCCGGGGCCGCGGCCGGATCGACGTCCTCGATGACGACGACGTCGTCGAGGTCCCCTGTCATGTGGACGCCAACGGCGCCCGGCCCATCGCCGGAGCCCCGCTGCCCGACCACGGCAAGGGCCTGGTGTGCGCGGTCAAGGCCGTCGAGCACGCCGTCATCCACGCCGCCGCCACCGGTGAGCGCGCCCACGCGGTCAAGGCGCTGACCATCCACCCGCTGATCGACTCGTACGCCGTCGCGAAGCGGCTGCTCGACGCCTACCAGCGCCACTTCCCCGAACTCGGCTATCTGGGCCGCTGACCTTCCTCCGGGACGCCGTCCGGGTGCTCGAAGGCGTCGAGCGGCGGGACCGGGCGCGGGCCGGAGCCCGGACGCCAGCCCAGGTCCAGCTTGCGCAGGCCGACGCCGTCCGGCGCCCAGATGTGGCAGCTGTCGAGCACCCCGGCCGTGGCGCGGGGACCGTTCGCCGGCTCGCCCGCGGCACGGCGTCGCGCGTTGGCCGACATGGCGGACTGCACCACGGCAGGTCCGAGCACCCGGGCCAGCTCATAGAGGTGGGAGCAGCCCGAGACGCCGCGGAAGCGCTGCTGGACGGCCCGGTTGTATCCGGCGGCCACGCTGAGCCCGACCAGGCCGTCGAAGGCCGGCGCGATGAGCGGGCACTCGGCGTGCGGGAAGGTCCGCAGGTCCGCCGCGGCGGCCGTGATCACCATGTCCGTGCGACGGACGCGCACGGCCAGCGTCATCCGGTGGACCGCACCGGCCGGTCCCTGCGCCCACGGCCGCTCGTCGCACAGCTCCGCCTCGACCGAGATCTCCTCGCCGTCCTCCTCCCGGGCGGTGACGGTGATCGTCCGGCGGTGCAGCGGGGGTTCGGCGGGGGTCATGACGCGGTCGCCTCCGGTGCAGCCTGCGGCTCGTCCTGAAGTTCGTCCTGCGGTTCGGTCTGCGGTTCGGTCTGCGGTTCGTTCTGCGGTTCGTTCTGCGGTTCGTTCTGCGGTTCGGTCGCGTGCTCGCCCAGTCCCGCGAACTCGGGCGGCCTGCGCTCGATGAAGCTGCGCACGCCCTCGCGGTAGTCGGGGGCGCGCTTGGCCGTGGCCAGGAGGGCGGCCGCGTGGTCGCGGGCTTCGGTGAAGGTCCTGGCCTGGTCGTCGGCGAGCTGCCGTTTGATGAGCGACATCGCGTACGGGCTGGCCGAGCGGGCCAGTTCGCTCGCGTAGGCGAGTGCCGCCGGGAGGAGTTCCGCCGGCTCGACCAGTCGGTTGACCAGGCCCATCGCCAGGGCCTCGGCACCGGTGATCCGGCGTGAGGACAGCAGCAGATCGCTGGCGGCGCCATGGCCGACCAGCCGGGGCAGGAGCCAGGACACGCCGTCCTCGGCGACCAGCCCGCGTGCGCTGAACGCGGCGGCGAACTTGGCGTGCGGCACGGCGAACCGGACGTCGCACATCAGCGCCTGGTTGAACCCGATGCCCGCACAGGCGCCGTTGATCGCCGCGACGACGGGCTTCGGGAAGGACATCGGGCGGGTGCGCGGCGGCAGCCGATCGGTGGGCCACGGGCGGGCGCCGGACGAGGCTCCGTCCAGCACGCTCATGTCCATGCCCGGGCAGAAGCTGCGCCCGGCGCCGGTGAGCACCACGGCCCGCACCCGTGGATCGGCCTCGGCGCGGTCGAACAGCTCGTTGTAGAGCAGCTCCGTCTCCAGCGTCCAGGCGTTGTGCCGCTCGGGCCGGTTCAGGGTGAGCAGCATGACGCCGTCGTCGGTGAGTTCGGTGAGGATCACCGGGGTCGGCGGGGCCACCGGGGCCATCGGGGTCGGGTTCTCGGTCATCGAGGTCTCTCCCACCAGCCTAATAGGTAGATGAATCACCTGTATACCAGAAGCCTCGCCGAAGTCCCGCCAAGGGAAGATCCACCCATCCCTTGACCTGGTACCCTCGATGCACTAAGACGATTCATTTTGCTATTTGAGGAGCCCACCGTGGCCGAGGCAGCCCGCGCAAGCGAAACGGCGACCGTGCCCGTCCCCGCCCGCAGCCGCGTCGGGCGTCAGGTGCGGGTGCCGAAGACCGCCGAACTGGTCGCCGCGCATCTGCGCCGCCAGATCGTCCGGGGCGAGCTGCAGCCCGGCGACGCACTGCCGCCCGAGTCGGGCCTGATGGAGCAGTTCGGGATCTCCCGGCCGACCCTGCGCGAGGCGTTCCGGGTGCTGGAGTCGGAGTCCCTGATCACGGTCCGCCGCGGCGCCCACGGCGGCGCCCGGGTGAGCGCGCCCGACGCGGAGGTCGCCGCCCGCTTCGCCGGCCTGATCCTCGAGTACCGCGGCGCCACCCTGGGCGACCTCTACCGCGCGGCCGCCATGATCGAGCCGCCCTGCGCCCGCCAGCTCGCGGCGAAGAACACGCCGGACGACATCAAGCGGCTGCGTGCCGCGGTGGCCGCCGAGAAGACCGTCCTGGACGACCCGCTCGCGCTGGTCGAGGCCCAGGACGCCTTCCACGCGCTGCTGGTCGAGCTCACCGGCAACCAGACCCTGATCCTGCTGTGCAGCATGGTGCGCACCATCATCGACCGCGCCAACGCCTCGTACACCGCGGCCGCCACGGACGCCGAGACGCAGAAGGCGCAGGCCCTGAAGGGGCACCGGGCGCATGTGCGACTCGTCGGACTGATCGAGTCCGGCAAGGCGGACGAGGCGGAGAAGCTGTGGCAGCGGCACATCTCCAGCGCCGACGACGTCGTGAACGCGGCGGGCCCCAAGACGGTGCTCGAACTCCTCGACTGAGCCGACCCCGGCTCCGCCTGCCGACACCGCCCGCCGTCACCCCCTTGCCTCAGCGAAACAGTTAGATAATTATAGGAGGCGTACCGATTAGCTCTGGGGTCCGGAGGCGACGGCCATGGCCGAACAGCGCAAGCGCATCTTCGACTGCGACCAGCACATGTACGAGGAGCGGGACTCCTTCACCCGCTACCTTCCCAAGGAGTTCCTCGGGGCGGCTGTCGCGCCGGTGACGCTGCCGGACGGGCGGGAGGTGATTCTCGCCGGGGACCGGATCGTCGTATGCCTGGAGCCGGAGTTCGGCCAGGTGTACCGCCCGGGTTCGCTGAAGGAGATGCTCAAGGCGATGGCCTCGGGCAACCCCGAGGAGACGTACCGGTTCGAGCCGATGCACGAGGCGTACCAGAACCGCGACGCCCGGCTGCGGGTCATGGACGAGCAGGGACTGGACCAGACGATCATGTACCCGGGCGGCTGGGCTCTGGTCGCCGAGGAGTATGTGAAGGGCGTCGAGCCGCTCTACGCCAACTACCACTCGTTCAACCGGTACATGAACGAGGTGTGGGGCTTCGACCACCAGAGCCGCATCTACGCCCCCGCACTACTCTCGCTGCGCGATCTGCCCAGCGCCGTCAAGGAGTTGGAGTACGTCCTGGAGCAGGGCGCCCGCTTCATCCTGCTGCCCACCGGGCCGGTGTACGGCCGCTCGCCGGGCGACCCGTACTTCGACCCGTTCTGGAAACTGGTCAACGAGGCCAAGGCCAGCGTCTGTTACCACATCAGCGAGTTCTACTACAACTCGCAGGTGGCGCCCTCGTGGGGCTTCGACCCCCACCCCATCCACTTCCGGATGTCGGCGTGGCAGTGGCAGAACACCTACGGCCAGCGGCCCATCGAGGAGACGCTCTCCGCGCTCATCTTCGACAACCTCTTCGGCCGCTTCCCCGACATCAACGTCCTGGTGTCCGAGTTCGGCGCCGAGTGGGTGCCGCACTTCGTGCGCCACATGGACAAGAGCCGGGGCATGGGCCGCAACGGCCCCTGGATCGGCGGGCAGTTGGAGGAGCGGCCCAGCCAGGTCTTCCGCAAGCACATCCGCGTGGTGCCCTACCCCGAGGACGACACCGTGGCCCTGGTCAAGCGTCTCGGCTACCACGAGTCCATCGTCATGGGCTCCGACTTCCCGCACGCGGAGGGCCTGGCCGACCCGGCCGACTTCCGCAAGCTGATCTCGGAGCTGGACGAGTCGGTCCAGGACGACATCATGTACCACAACGCTCAGCAGCTGATCAGCCGCTGAGCGCCATGGAACCTCGCCTGGCGGCGGGCCCGGTCCGGCTCTAGGGCCTGTCCGGTCGATCAAGTCGCAGGAAAGCGACGGTGCCGAATCAGCACCGGTGAGCGGGGTGATGGGGGTCCCCCCGCTCGAGCGCAGTCGAGAGTGGGGGAGCGTGCAGCTGCAAGGCGGAGGAGGGCGTCGACGCGGAGCGTCGGCAACCGACGACAACGCAGCAGATGTGCGTGCCACACCCCGCGTCTGCGGCATGATCGGCCGGACAGGCCCTAGCGGACCAGGCCCGCCGCCAGGTTCGCCATGTCGGCGATGAACGCGGTGCCGTGCGGCGAGTGGTCGTAGCCGGCCAGCGGGTAGCCGTTGCTCAGACAGGCGAAGGACAGGCCTGACTCCGGGTCCATGAAGCCGAGTTGGTAGGCCGCGCCGGCGCTGCCGAACAGCGCCGGCGACCCGGTCGACGGCAGACCGCTGCCCGCGTCGGGGCCCGCCACGGTCACGAACAGCCCCATGCTGGTGCGCCGGCTGCCGCCCCCGCCGTAGATCTGCTCGCCGCGCGGGTGCTCGGTCAGCCTGATCCGCCGCCCCTCCGCCACCGCCTCCGGCTTCCACAGGCCCGAGTGCTCCAGCGCCTGGAAGTAGAGCGCGACGTCGGCGGCCGTGCCGACGAGCGCGTGGCTGGGCTCGCCGGCCGCGAGGACGCGCGGGTCGGACAGGTACCAGGGGCCCCACGGGTCCGGCTCCTGGTCGTCATCGGTGCGGTCCGTCGCGAGCATCGGGGCGACGGTGGCCGACTGCCGGTCCTCCGGGACGCCCAGCTCGATCGACGACAGGCCGAGGGGCCGGGCGATCCGCTCGTGCAGATAGTCGGCGAAGGCCAGACCCGTGCGCCGCTCGACGATCTCGGCGATCAGCCAGGCCGCCGAGGTGAGGTGGAACTGGAAGCGGCTGCCCGGTGGGCAGTCGAGCCGCCAGCGCCCGAAGGCGGCGAGCCGCTGCTCACGGTCGAGCATCTTGGGGTACCCGAGAGGCGCGAACGGGAAGCCGGCGGTGTGCGTGAGCACCTGCTCGACCGTCACCGCCTCCTTCCCGTTGGGCGCGAACTCCGGGATGATCGCGGCGACTTGCTCCCCCACGTCCAGGAGCCCGTCGCCGATCAGCTTCCACACCGCGCCCGCGACGATCGACCGTCCGACGGACTGGAGGACGTACCGGGTGCCGGGACCGGCGTCGCCGTAGGTCTCGAAGGCCGCCAACCGCCCTTCATGAGCGACGGCGACCTGCGCGGACGGCAGGGGACCCTGCTCGACCTCCCGGCGGATCCGGCTCAGCAGGGTGTCGAGGCGGACCGGGTCGACCGTGTCAGGCACGTGTTCCTCCTTCGTGCGGCTCCCGCAGCCGACTGCGGACGAGCTTGCCGTTGGCGTTGCGCGGCAGTTCGTCCACGAACCACCAGCGGACGGGGACCTTGAACCCGGACAGCCGGGCGCGGGTATGACTTCTGAGCGCCGTCGGCTGCGGCGGGGCGTCGGGATCGGCCGGGACGACGAAGGCGACGACGGTCTGTCCGAGCCGTTCGTCGGGCATGCCCGTCACCGCCGCGTCCGCCACCGCGGGATGTGCGGCGAGGACCGTCTCCACCTCCAGCGGATGGACGTTCTCACCGCCGCGGATGATCATGTCGGTGCGCCGGCCGAGGAGGTAGAGGTAGCCGTCGTCCGCGATCCGGCCCAGGTCTCCGCTGTGCAGCCAGCCCTCGGCGTCGATCCGGAAGAAATGGTCGGCGCGGGCGTGGATCTCGCCGATGCCGTCGGGCCCGGGATCGTCGACCCTGACCTCGACCCCGGGAGCGGGCCGCCCCACCGAGCGCAGCAGTTCGGTGCGTCCGGCGACCGCCTCCCGGTGGTCCTCGGGGGTGAGCACGCTGATCGGGGAGCCCTCGGTCTGGCCGAACATGTTGAGCATACGGACGCCGGGCATGGCCTCGTACGTCCGTCGCAGGGTGCCCGGGCGGACGGGCGCGCCGCCGTACTGGAGGACCCGCAGCGTTTCGTGGCGGGCCTCGCCGGCGGCCAGGAGGGTCTCCAGCATCGCCGGGACCATGCTGGTGTGCGTGGCCCCGAGGCACCGCAGCAGGGCCCAGCCCTCGACGGTGAAGCGGGGCAGGCCGGTGATCAGCGCGCCCGCGGCGAGCGCGACGGCGATGTTGCCGAGGCCCGCGATGTGGTGGAAGGGGGCGCTGCCGCCGTAGAAGCTGTCGGCGTCGAGCGCGCACAGCTCGCCGTTGACGCGGGCGCGGGCGGCCAGGCGTCGTTGGGTCATGGGGACGGGCTTGGGCCGTCCGGTGGTACCGGAGGTGTGCAGGACGGCGGCGAGTTCGTTGGGGTCGGCGGTCAACTCCCGTTCCGTGGCCGCCAGTTCGGGGACGACCGCGACCCTGCGGCCGGAGAGCTCGGCGACCTGTCTGCCGAGCTCGGCGAACTCGGGCTGCACGAGCAGGACTTGACCCCGTGTCTCCTGGACCACGGCGGCGATCTCGTACGCGGTCATCCGGACGCCCAGCGGGGCGAGCGGACGGCCGGACCCGGCGCCGCCGACGACGAGCGCCAGGGCTTCGGCGGAGGTGGCGACCAGCGCCGGGACCGGTGCGCCGGGCTCCAGCCCGAGCGTGTCCAGCCAGTCGGCCGCGCCGCCGGCCCGGTCGAGGAGTTCGCGACCGGTCCAGGTCAGGTCGCCGAACCGGGCGGCGGGTCGGGCGTGGTCGTAGGCCCGGCTCACCATGGCGGTCCAGGTGGCCACCTCGTCACTGCTCCAGGCGGGCCGCCGCGGTGCCGCTGACCACCTCGACGCCGTTCTGGTTGACCGCGGTGAGGGAGAAGCGGGCGACCGCTCCGGACTGCGAATCCTCCACCGACTCCACGGACTCGACCGACTCGACGGTCACCGTGGCGGTGAGGGTGTCGCCGGGCCAGACCTGGGCCTTGAAGCGCACGCCGTAGCTGAGCAGGGCCTCGATGCCGACCCAGTCGGTGAGCACGCGTCCGGCCATGCCCATCGTCATCATCCCGTGGGCGAAGACGCCCGGATATCCGGCGACCTCGGTGGCGAACACCTCGTCGGTGTGCACGGGGTTGTAGTCGCCGCCGGCGCCCGCGTACTGGACGATCCGGGTGCGCTTGAGGTCGTCGACGAGCACGCGCTCGCGGCTCTCCCCGACCTTGACGTCGTCGATGTGCAGGGTCATCGGCCCTCGTCCTTCCTGGTGACCGGCCCCTCGGGCACGACGGCCACCTGACGGGCCGTGACGACCGGTTCGCCGGCCGCGTCCCGGTACTCGGTGATCCGCTCGCTGAACAGCAGTCGTCCGCTGCGGCCCCGCTTCTCCCAGCTCCCGCCCGGTACGACGTGGGCGTACAGCGTCTCGCCCACGCGCACCGGACGGTGGTACTCGTAGTGCTGCTCGGCGTGCAGGCCCCCGCCCCACTCCGGCATCACCCCCGGTGCACGACCGGAGCCGAACCACTCCTGTCCGGCCCCCGGCCGCATCCGGTAGTCCGGGTCGTACTGGGCGCTCGCGATGGTGAAGGTCGGCGGGGCGAACTCCGCGTACGAGGGGTTCTCGTCGCCGATGGCGCGGGCGAACATCATGATGTGCCCCGCCTCGACGGGGAACGGTTGCGCTGTCATCTCGTCAACTCCTCGGTCAGTACGGCAGGAACGCGTCGCGGGTGGCCTCTTCGGGATCGAAGTCCGGCGGCAGGCCCTCGAACTCGGGCTCGCGCTTCTCGACGAAGCTCGCCACGCCCTCGCGGAAGTCCGGTGAGCCCGCGAAGAACTCCATCGCGGAGTAGGAGCGGGCCAGGGCGTCGGTGAAGGGGCGGTCGAGGTCGCCGTACACCTGGTGGCGTACGACGGCCATGGCGCGCGGTGAGCAGTTGCGGGCGATGTCACGGGCGTAGGCGCGGGCGGAGTCCAGCAGGTCCGCCGGTTCCACGACCCGGCTGACGAGACCGAGGGCCTTCGCCTCGTCGGCGTCG
The DNA here is from genome assembly GCF_053592635.1 of Streptomyces sp. NPDC002623. Classification (NCBI taxonomy): domain Bacteria; kingdom Bacillati; phylum Actinomycetota; class Actinomycetes; order Kitasatosporales; family Streptomycetaceae; genus Streptomyces; species Streptomyces sp. NPDC002623. The sequence continues at coordinate 11,683 of NZ_JBSFWB010000035.1, forward strand.
AAGACGCGGCCGGACAGCAGCAGGTCGAGCGCGTTCTCCAGGCCGACCACGCGGGGCAGCACGTACGGCAGGTTGTACTCGCCGGCCAGGCCGCGGCGGGTGAACGCGGTGGTGAAGCGGGCCCCGCGGGCGGCGAACCGGACGTCGCAGACGAGGGCCTGGACCAGGCCGATGCCCGCGCACGCGCCGTTGACGGCGGCGATCAGCGGCTTCGGCATGTTCCGCTTGCTGTACATGGGCACGCGGGCCTGTAGGTTCAGGGACTGGCCGGGCTGCGCGTTCCGCTCCAGGCGCTGGACGTCCATCCCGGGGCAGAAGGCCCGGCCCGCGCCCGTGACGATCACGACCCGGACGGCCGGGTCCTGCGCGGCCTCGTCGAGCAGCGCGAAGTAGCGGCGCTCCATGGGCAGGCTCCAGGCGTTCTTGCGCTCGGGCCGGTTGAGGGTGACCGTGGCGACGCCGTCCTCGTCGACCTCGTACAGCACCAGGTCGTCGTCAGCGTCCTTGCCGGGCTCATCGGGCATCGCGTCACTCCTCCGTCAGCGGTTCGATGGGGTCGCCGACACCGGCCCGTTCCCCGGAGATGCTCACCACGACCTGCCCACGGGCACAGATACGGCCGTCGGCCATCACGTCGACGTCGGCGAAGTGCAGTCTGCGGCCCCGCCGCAGGCAACGGGCGTAGGCAACGGCCTCCTGGCCCCGGGCGAGCGCGAGGTACTGCACCGACATCGACACGGTGCTGAGCAGACTCCCCTTGGTGAAGTCGTGCCCGGAGATCACGGCTCCCGCGCCCGCGGTGTCGATGAGCGCCGAGATCACCCCGCCGTGGAAGACGCCCTCGTGGGCGGAGAGGGTCTCGGTGTAGGGGAGTGCGATCTCGACTCCGTCCGGGTCCCAACGCGTCACGCGCAGGCGGCAGAAGCGGTTGAAGGCGACCCCGCGCTCCCAGCGGGCCCGGAACCACTCGCGGCGTTCGCGCTGTTCCTGGTCGGTGAGGGTCCTCGCCGCGACGGTCATCCGCGCACCTTCCGGTCTCTGCCTCGCTACCCAGGTCCATATAGTTACATGATTCAGCGCCATCCGCGAGCATCGATGTATCATTTATCTAACCAATTAAGAGGGAGCGTGCTCGATGCCGTCTGCCGCCCTGGAGGGGATCCGCATCCTCGACCTGTCCCGTATTCTCGCCGCGCCGCTGGCCACCCAACTGCTGGGCGACCTGGGCGCCGAGGTGATCAAGGTCGAGCGGCCCGGAGCGGGCGACGACTCACGGACGTACGGGCCCCCGTTCGCGCCCGGGACGGACACCGCCGCCTTCTATCTCTCCTGCAACCGCAACAAGCGGTCGGTCACCGTGAACCACGCCACCGCCGAGGGGCAGGAGCTGATCCGAGCGCTCGCCGCACGCTCGGACGTCGTGGTCGAGAACTTCCGTGTCGGCACCCTGGCGAAGTACGGCCTCGACCACGAGAGCCTGCGCGGAATCGATCCCCGGCTGGTCTATCTGTCGGTCACCGGCTTCGGACAGACCGGCCCCTACGCCCGGCGGCCCGGCTACGACGGGATCTTCCAGGCCATGTCCGGGATGATGAGCGTCTCCGGGCACCCGGACGAGCCGATGAAGGTCGGCATCAGCATGGTCGACATCCTCACCGGGCTCTACGCCTCGACGGCCGTGCTGGCGGCCCTGCGACACCGGGACGCCACCGGGGAGGGCCAGTTCATCGACCTCTCCCTGCTGGACTGCGGGCTGGCCTCGCTGTCCCACTTCGCGATGAACTACCTGGTCTCCGGCGAGGTGCCCGAGCGGCGCGGGAACGGCGGGTACGGGGGGATCCCGTCCCAGTCGTTCATGTGCAGCGACAGACCGCTGTTCCTCGTCGCCGGCAACGACAAGCAGTTCGCCGCGTTCTGCGCGGCGGCCGACCGCACCGATCTGCTCCAGGACCCGCGGTTCGCCACGACCTCCGCGCGCATCGCCCACCGCACGGAGATCCTGCCGGTGCTCCAGGACGTCCTGCGCACCCGGACCCGCGACGAGTGGCTGGCCGTGCTCGACCGGCACGACGTGCCCGCGGGGCCGTTCAACGAGCTGCCCGAGGTCTTCGCCGACCCCCAGGTCCGGCACCGCGAGATGCTGGTCGAGGCCGGCGGACTGCCCTTGCTGGCCAACCCCGTCCGGCTCTCGGCGACCCCCGTCGAGGGATACGCACCGCCGCCCGCGCTCGGCGAGCACACGGCCCAGGTCCTGGGCGAGCTGGCAGGGGTGACGGAGGATCGGCTGGCGGAGCTGCGGGCGCGGGGGGTGGTCTAGGACCTGTCACACCTGCTCGACGAAGGTGGCGGCGCCCTTCTCGATGGTCACGGCGACGGTCGGACTGCCGGGCTCAGCCGATCAGGGTCCGCCCGCCCTCCAGCATCAGCGTCGCACCGGTCAGATAGGCCATGTCGTCGGAGACGAGCGCGGCCACCGCGCGGCCGATGTCCGCCTCCGGGTCCCCCATCCGGCCGAGCGGAATGGCACCGAGCACGCTTTCGGCCTTCTCCGGGTGTGCGGCGAAGAAGTCCTCCGCCGCAGGGCTCAGCGCCGCCGGACACACGACGTTCACCCTGATCCCGTACGCGCCCCACTCCCGCGCGGCCACCCGGGTCAGCCCCCGGATCGCCTCCTTGGCCATCGCGTACGCCGCGAAGGTCGCCTCGCCCTGCACCGCGGCCGAGGAGCCCAGGTTCACCACGCTGCCCCGGCTCGCCCGCAGCTGGGGCAGGGCCGCCTGCATGGCGTGGAACACCGCCAACGGGCCGCTGCGGTAGGCGAGTTCGACGTCCGCGTACGACGTCTGCTCCAGCCGGCGCTGCACCGACGACTGCGCGTTGTTGACGAGCACGTCGAGGGCGCCGAACTCCCGTACCGTCTCGGCCACCATGCGGTCGACGTCGTCCCGCTCGCCGACGTCCCCGACCACCGTGAGCGCCCGGCCGCCGCGCGCCGCGATCTCCGCGGCGGTGTCCTTCAGCGTGCGTTCGGTGCGGCCGGTGATCGCCACCGCCGCGCCCTGCGCCGCCAGCGCGAGCGCGATGCCCCGGCCGACCCCCTGGCCGCCGCCGGTGACCAGCGCCGTCTTCCCCGAAAGCCGTGTCATCACGTCTCCTTCCCGTTCTTCCAGAAGTCCGTCCAGGTGGGAAAGGCGTCGGGCAGCGCGGGCCGGCCGGCGCCCGCCCAGCCCTCGAAGGCCGCCGCCTGGGGACGCTCGGTCACATCGGCCGCGTACCAGTGCTGCTCGCGGCGCCGGGTGAAGTACCACTCGCCGTCGACGCGCGCGTAGTCGTCGAGATAGCGGATCGCCATGACGATCCATCGCTCCCCCACCTCGTGCTCGGCCCGGCAGTACACGGAGCCGGTGGCGGTGTCGCGGCCGGTGAACTCGATCCGGTGGCCGCAGATCTGGTGGACCGACCGGTGGAATCCGCGGACGAGCGGGTCGATGAACGCGCGCAGCGTCTCCCGACCGCTGCCCAGGCGCCCCATGTCGACGTCGGGCGCGAAGCAGCCCACCCAGGCGTCGAGGTCACGGGCGTCCACGGCGAGCGCGTAGCGGACGGGCAGCTGCTGGACGGCGAGATGCGACTCGATCCGGTCCAGGCGCTCTTCGAGTGACGTCGTCATGGCCGGGGTTCCTTCGGCAGGCCGAGGATCTGTTCCCCGATGATGTTGCGCTGGATCTCGCTCGATCCGCCGTAGATCGTCTCCGCGAGGGAGAGCAGGAAGGAGCGCTGGCGGGTGTCCAGGCCGTAGTCCTCGCCGACGATCTGGCCCGCCGGACCTGCCAACTCCATGGCCAGATGGCCGAGTTGCTGGTGGCGTGTCGAGGCGTACAGCTTGGCCGTGGCGGCCTGGGCGCCCGGGGTGCGACCCGCGGTGAGTTCGGCGACGGTCCGCAGGTTGGTGGTGCGCATGATGCGTACGGAGATCCAGGCGTCGACGATCCGGCGGCGCAGCATGGGGTGGTCCAGGGCGCCCCGTTCCCGGGCGAGGTCGATCAGCGCCTCCGCCTCCCGTTCGAAGGTGAGCTGCTGGGGGAGCAGGGTGGTGCCGCGCTCGATGCCGAGGGTGGTCATCGCCGTGCGCCAGCCCTGGCCGACCTCTCCGACGACCAGGTCCGCGCCGGTGCGGGCGTCGGAGAGGAACACCTCGGCGAACTCGTCCTGACCGGCGAGGTTGCGGATGGGCCGGATCTCGACGCCCGGCTGGTCGGCCGGGAGGAGGAGCATGGTGAGCCCTTGGTGCCGCACGGAGTCCGGGTCGGTGCGGGTGAGGAGATAGAGCCAGTCGGCGTGGACGCCGAACGAGGTCCACACCTTCTGCCCGTTGACCACCCACTCCGCGCCGTCGCGTTCGGCCCGGGTGCGGACGGAGGCCAGGTCGGAGCCCGCGCCGGGTTCGCTGAACCCCTGGCCCCAGAGTTCCTCGACGGCGAGGATCGGGGGCAGGAACCGCTTCTTCTGCGCCTCGGCGCCGGTCTTGAGGAGCATCGGCCCGAGCAGGTCCAGGGCGTTGCCCGTGGCGCGGTAGGGCGCGTTCGCCCGGGCGTACTCGTACTCGAAGACGATCTCCTCGATCAGGCCGAGGCCCCGGCCCCCGTACTCCTCGGGCCAGCCGACGCCCAGCCAGTTCCCGGCGGACAGCTCACGGTCCCAGGCGAGCCGCACCCCCCAGGCCTCGCCGTCGGTGGGGCCGCCCACGCCCCGGTGCTCGGCGAACTCGCCCACGAGGTGGTCCGCCAGCCAGTCCCGCAGCTCGTCGCGGAACTCGCGTACGGCGGGACCGAAGTCCAGTTCCATGTCGGCTTCCATGTCAGCTCCCTTGCCGGTGATCGCGGGCCGGTGGTCAGATGCCGAGCCGGGCCGCGAGCAGCTCACGGTGGTACGACGGCGTGCCCAGCAGCGCCTCGGAGCTCTTGGCCCGCTTGAGGTACAGGTGGGCGGGGTGCTCCCAGGTGAAGCCGATCCCGCCGTGGACCTGGATGTTGTCGCCCGCGACCTTGGTGAACGCCTCCGAGCAGAAGGCCTGGGCGATCGCCGCCGCGATCGCGGTCTCCGTCTCGTCGTCGGCGTCCAGCGCCCAGAGTCCGCCGTACGCGGCCGAGCGGGCGGACTCGATCTCCATGAGCATGTCGGCGCACTTGTGCTTGACGCCCTGGAAGGAGCCGATGGGCCGGCCGTACTGCTCGCGGATCCTGGCGTAGGCCACCGCGGCGTCCAGAGCGGCGGAGGCTCCCCCGACCTGTTCGGCGGCCAGCAGGACGGAGGCGGTGGCGAGGGTGCGTTCGAGGGCGGGCCAGGCCGTGCCCTCGGCGCCCAGCAGTCGCGCGGGGGTGTCCGTGAACTCCAGCCGGGCCTGTCCGCGGGTCTGGTCGAGGGTGGGCAGGGGCGTGCGGACCAGGCCCGGCGCGTCGGCGTCGACCGCGAAGAGGCTGATGCCACGGGGGGTACGGGCCGCGACGAGAAGCAGGTCGGCCAGGTGCCCGTCCAGGACGTAGGTCTTGACGCCGGTCAACTGCCAGCCGCCGTCCGCCCTGCCGCGCACGGACTCGCAGGCGGACTCGCGGGCGGACTCGCGGGCGGACTCGCCCGTGGACTCACGGGCGGTGAGCCGGATGCCCGGCTCGTCCCAGCGGCCGCCGTCCTCGGTCAGCGCCAGGGTGGCCACCGTCTCGCCGGACGCGATGCCCGGCAGCAGCTCACGTCGGGCCCGTTCGTCCTCGCAGCGCAGCAGGGCCTCGGCGGCCAGCGCCACGGTGGCGAAGTACGGCGAGCACAGCAGGGCGCGGCCCGCCTCCTCGAAGACGATGCCGAGGTCGACGTAGCCGAATCCGGAGCCGCCGTACTCCTCGGGTACGGCGAGTCCCTGCAGACCGAGCTCGCCGGCCATCCGACGCCAGACGACCGGGTCGTGGCCCAGCGGGTCGGCCGCCGGGCGGCGCACCTGCGCATCGCCGCAGTGCTTGGCGAGGAACGACCGTACGACCTTGCGCAGTTCGTCCTGTTCCTCGGTGAAGGAGAAGTCCATGCCTCGTCTCCCGCTTGTCGACCCGACCACGATACAGTTAGATAATTATAGTATCCGCACTGATTGCACCAGGAGCGCGACGTGACCGATCTCTACGCCGAGTTCACGAGCCTGACCTTCGAGCGGCCCGCGCCCGGCGTGCTGCGCATCGTGCTGGACGCCCCGAACCTCAACGCCGTGGATCCGCGGATGCACGGCGAGCTCGCCGACCTCTGGCCGGTCGTCGACCGGGACGCGGACACCCGTGCCGTGCTGGTCCAGGGGGCCGGCCGGGCCTTCTCGGCGGGCGGGACCTTCGACTCCATCGACGCCCTGACCGAGGAGTACGCGGTGCGCGCCCGGGTGATGCGCGAGGCCCGGGACATGGTCTACGGGGTGATCAACTGCTCCAAGCCGGTGGTGTCCGCGATCCACGGCCCGGCGGTCGGCGCGGGGCTGGTCATCGGCATGCTCGCGGACATCTCCATCGCCGCCCGCACGGCGAAGATCGTGGACGGGCACACCCGGCTCGGGGTCGCGGCCGGTGACCACGCGGCCATCTGCTGGCCGCTGCTGTGCGGCATGGCCAAGGCCAAGTACTACCTGCTGACCTGCGAGGCGCTCACCGGCGAGGAGGCCGAGCGGATCGGACTGGTGTCAAAGTGCGTGGACGACGGCGAGGTGCACACGGAGGCACTGCGCGTGGCGAAGGTCCTGGCCACCGGGCCCGCCAGTGCCCTCAGCTGGACCAAGCGGTCCCTCAACCACTGGTACCGCACCGCGCAGCCGATCTTCGAGGCCTCCCTCGGGCTCGAGTTCTTCGGGTTCGGCGGGCCCGAGGTCGTCGAGGGACTCGCCGCGCACCGCGAGAAGCGCGCACCGGATTTCGAGGGCGTGGCCGGCAAGCATCCGATCGACCTCTGATCCCCGCCTCGACCTCTGATCCCCGCCACTCACGAGGAGCCACCGATGACATCCGAACCCACCACCGCCACCGCCCGTGACATCCCCCCGCTGGTGCGGGGACTGACCTACGAGGACATGCCCGCGGGGCAGGTCTTCCGCACCGCCCGGCGCACGATCACCGAGACCGATCTGGTCAACTTCATCACCTGGGGCGGCTTCAACGAGCCCCTGTTCTGGGACGCCTCGCACGCCGCGGACGGCGGCTACACCGGCCGGCTGGTCCCCGGGGCGCTGACGTACTGCATCGCCGAGGGGCTCGTGCTCCAGACGAACGTGCTGCACGGCACCGGACTCGCCTTCCTGCACATGGAGCTGACCGTGCAGGGGCCGGTCTACGTCGGCGACACGCTGTACGCCGTCGTCGAGACCACGAAGTCGCGCCCGTCCGCCAAGCCCGGCCGGGGCGTGGTGACCAGCCGGATCACGGTACGCAACCAGCGCGACGAGGACGTGCTCGTCTACACGCCGGTGCGGCTGATCCGGGGCCGGGACTACGAGGCCGGGACGCCCTGAGGCCGGCCGGGGGCCGGTACGAGCGTCAGCACGGACAGGGAGTGACCGGGTCCGGGCTCCCCGCCGGGGTCGAAGGCCTCGCCGTGCACCCAGTCCGAGGGGATCGGCGGGCGGGACGGGAGCTCGTGGTCGGGGACCGCCATCGCGTACAGGCGGGTGTAGCGGAACTTCGCCTCCAGGTTGTCCAGCACGGACCAGTACTCGTAGCCGCACACGTCCACCCCGGCCGCGACGAGTCGGGCCAGCCAGGCGAGTCGGGCGCGCAGCAGGTTCCGGCGCCGGGCGTCGTCGCCGTGTCCTGACGCGTCGACGAGATCCAGATCGCCCATGCCGTTGTCGACGATCGAGAGCGGCGGCAGCAGCTCCCCGTAGAGGTCGTGGAGGCCGGCGACGGCGTCGGCGAGTCCCTCGGGGAGGATGGGCCAGCCGTAGGCGGTCGTCTCCACCTCGTCGAAGGGGACGATCGCGAAGCCTAGGCCCACGAGCAGGCGGTTCACCTCGTTGAGGGCGCTCAGGCACTTGGCGGTGGGCAGGACGCGCGGCAGGTTCTCGGGGGCGGTGACCCGGAACGGCGTGTGCCAGGACAGGCCGAGGACGTCCTGTTCGGCCGCGATGATCTCCAGGTCGCCCGGGCGCACACAGCCGCTGGCCTCGACGGGGGAGACGTCCTCCTCGGTCACCATGTGCTCGCCGAGCAGCAGGGGGTCGAGGAAGAGCCGGTTGGTCCAGCTCTCCAGGCGCTCGACGGCGAGCCGGTCGAAGGGGTCGTCGGTGGCCGGGTAGCAGCCGACCAGCGTGACCGTGGTCCCGATCCGGCCCCGTGCGCCGGCGGCCCGGAGCGCCTGGGTGGCGAGTCCGCAGGCGAGCAGGATGTGGTGGACGGTGGGCAGACCGGCTCGGCCGATCCCCCGGGCCGGTGGATACATTCCGGCCACATGGTCCGCGAGGGTGGGTCCGGCCAGGTCGGTGGAGGTGATCCAGCGCTCCACCCGGTCGCCGAAGCGGCGGCCGAGTTCGGCGGCATACGCGGCGAAGTGCTCGGCGGTGTCCCGTTCGAGCCAGCCGCCGGCGGCGTCCAGCCAGGGCGGCAGGGTCCGGTCGAACAGGGTGAGGCCGGGCCGTACTCCTTGGGCGAGCAGGGCGTCGAGTGCGCGGTCGCAGCGGTCCAGGGCGTCCCGGTCCCAGCTGCCCGGGCCGTCGGGCTGGAGTCGCGGCCAGCCGGCGACCAGCCGGCGTGCGTCGACGTCTGCGCCGGTGAGCTGCCGGATGTCCTCGGTCCACCGGCCGAAGTGTCCGGCCCGTTCGGGCGGGGGCGGCAGCGGGGCCGCGATGGTGTCGGCGGTGGCGACTCCCCAGTCGACACCGCGCAGCGATTCATGCAGGAAACCATCGCTCATGGTTACCGTCCAGGCGGTGAATGGTTTAGCGCATTCAACTGAATGCCCGCCGTCGGGACGCTAACACTTCACGCAGACCACGACAATGTTTCGGCCAGATCTCCGCGCCTGACCCGCCGCCGGTGGCTCACTCGTCGAAGGGGCGGAAGTCCTCGTCCCGCCACCAGGGGTAGATCGCGGGCATGTCCGCGCTGACCCGGCCCGGGAACTTCGGGGGGCGTTTGGCGAGGAACGACTCGATGCCCTCGGTGGGGTCGGGGCCGCCGCCGATCTGGCTCATGATCCGTGAGTCGAGGCGGTGGGCGGTCATGGGATGGGGCTCGCCGAGCATCCGCCACATCATCTGCCGGGCCAGGGCGACCGAGATCGCGGAGGTGTTCTCGGCGATCTCGCGGGCGAGGGCGTAGGCCGCCGGCAGCAGTTCCTCGGGCGGGTGGACGGAGCGGACGAGCCCGGCGGAGAGGGCCTCGTCGGGGCCGAAGACCCGGCCCGTCGCCACCCACTCCAGGGCCTTCTGCATCCCCACGGCCCGGGGCAGGAACCAGCTCGCGGCCGACTCCGGCACGATGCCGCGGCGGGCGAAGACGAAGCCGAACCTCGCCGACGTCGACGCCAGCCGGATGTCCATGGGCAGGGTCATGCTGGCGCCCACACCCGCGGCCGGGCCGTTGACCGCCGCGATCACCGGCTTGGTGCAGGAGAAGATCCGCAGGGCGACCCGGCCGCCGGTGTCCCGGTGCCGGGCGCCCGCCGTACGGTGGTCGAAGGTCGAGCGGCCGGAGCTGACGTCGGCGCCCGCGCAGAAGCCGCGTCCGGCGCCGGTCACCACGATCACCCGCACCTCGTCGTCGGCGTCGGCCGCGTCCAGGACGTCGAGCAGGTCCTGCATCATCTGCGGTCCGAAGGCGTTGAGCTTCTCCGGTCTGTTCAGGGTGACGGTGAGGATCCGGTCCGCCGTCTCGGCCCGCACGGTCTCGTACTGCATGCACACCCTCCACTGCCCTGTTTCCAGTTGAGCTGAATTAGTTATACCATTCAACTCTACTTACTCATTACAGGTGTGCGACGGAGTGGCGATGACGGATCTGGTGGTGACGGCCGTCGGGCCGGTCAGACTGGTGGAGCTGAACCGGCCCGAGCAGCGGAACGCGATGAGCGAGGAACTGCACACCCGGCTCGCCTCGGTGTGGTCGGAGCTGGCGGCCGACCCGCAGGCGGGGGCGATCGTGCTGACGGGGCGCGGCCGGGCGTTCAGCGCCGGCGGCAACCTCGACCTCATGACCCGGGTCCAGCGCGACGAGGCCTTCCGGGAGCGACAGGTCGACGAGGCCCGCCGGATCGTCACCGGCATGCTCCGCTGTCCGCTGCCCGTGATCGCGGCCGTCAACGGCCCGGCCGTGGGCCTCGGCAGCAGTCTGGCCCTGCTCAGCGACCTGGTGCTGATCGCCGACGACGCCTATGTGGCCGACCCGCACGTCCAGGTCGGGCTGGTCGCGGGCGACGGCGGCGCCTATCTGCTGCCGCTGCTCGTCGGCGCGACCCGGGCGAAGGAGCTGCTGTTCCTCGGCGAGAAGGTGAGCGCCGAGGACGCGGTACGGCTGGGGCTCGCCAACCGCGCCGTGCCCCAGGACAAGCTGCTGGACGAGGCCATGGAGCTGGCCCGGCGGCTGGCCGCCCAGCCCGCGCAGGCGCTGCGCCAGACCAAGCTGGCGGTCAACCGGCACCTGGAACAGGCCCTCGGCACGGTGATGGAACCGGCCCTGCTCGCCGAGCGGGACACCATGCACGCGCCGGACCACATCGCCGTCGTCGAGGAGATCATCGCCTCGCGCGCCCGCCGCCGAGCCGACGGAAAGGGCTGAGGCATGGACTTCGCGTTCAGCGACGAGCAGGAGGAACTGCGGCGCACGGTACGGGCGTTCCTGGCGGACACCTCGCCCGAGACCGAGGTGCGGCGGCTGATGGAGACCCCGGAGGGCTTCGACCGGGCGCTGTGGCGCAGGCTCGGTTCGGAGCTCGGGGTGCTGGGGCTGGCCGTGCCCGAGGAGTACGGCGGCGCCGGGTGCGGGCCGGTCGAGGTGGGCGTCGTCCTGGAGGAGGCGGGCCGCGCGCTGCTGTGCGCGCCGTTCCTGTCCTCGGCGGTGCTGGCCACGACCGCGCTGCTGGGCAGCGACGACGAGGAGGCCCGGGAGCGGCTGCTCCCCGGGCTGGTCGCCGGCGAGTCGGTGGCGACGCTGGCCCTGACCGAGGACTCCGCCCGCTGGGACGCGGCGGGAATCGGGCTCACCGCCCGTGCGACCGGGGGGAGTTGGCTGCTCACCGGGCACAAGACGTTCGTCCTCGACGGCGCCTGCGCCGATGTCGTCCTCACCGTGGCCCGGGCCGCGGACGGCATCGGGGTGTTCCTGGTCGACGGCGACGCGGCCGGGCTGCACCGCGCGCCGCTGCCCACCCTGGACCCGACCCGTCGGCAGGCGCGCCTCGACTACGACGGCGTACGGGCGACCCGGCTGCGGACGCACGGCGACGGCTGGGACCTGGTGTCCCAGGTGCTCGACCGGGCGGCGGTGGCGCTGGCCGCCGAGCAGGTCGGGGTGGCCTCGCGCGCACTCGACATGGCCGTGGAGTACGCCAAGGTGCGGCATCAGTTCGGGCGGCCCATCGGCTCGTTCCAGGCCGTGAAGCATCTGCTCGCCGACGTCCTGCTGGAGGTGGAGTCGGCGCGCGCGGCCGCGCACTACGCGCTGCTCGCCGCCGAGGGCGGGAGTCCGGAGCTGCCGGCCGTGGCGAGCCTCGCCAAGGCGTTCTGCTCCGACGCGTGTCTGACGGCGACCAGGGAGAACATCCAGGTCCACGGCGGCATCGGCTTCACCTGGGAGCACCCGGCCCAGCTGTATCTGAAGCGGGCCAAGACATCGCAGCTGCTGTTCGGCGATCCCGCGTACCACCGGGAGCTGCTCGTACGGAGAATCGGCATGGAAGCAGGCGAGGGAGCGGCATGAAGGTCGACGGAAAACTCAACGTGTGGAGCACGGCCGAAGTGGTCGAGGAGGCCCGCCGCCACGAGAAGGCGGGCTACGACGGGCTGTGGGCGTCGGAGTCCAAGCACGATCCGTTCCTGCCGCTGCTGCTGGCGGCCGAGCACACCGACCGGCTGGAGGTCGGTACCGCCATCGCGGTGGCCTTCGCCCGCTCCCCCATGCAACTCGCCCACACGGCCCATGACTTGCAGACCTACTCCGGCGGACGCTTCTCGCTGGGCCTCGGCAGCCAGATCAAGCCGCACATCGAGCGGCGCTTCTCGATGCCGTGGAGCCGGCCGGCCGCGCGGATGCGGGAGTACGTGAGCGCGCTGCACGCGATCTGGGCCGCCTGGAACGAGGGCGAGCGGCTGAACTTCCGGGGCGACTTCTACTCGCACACCCTGATGTCCCCGTTCTTCTCCCCGCCGCCCGCCGTCGGCGGGGCGCCGAAGGTCTTCGTGGCCGCCGTCGGGGAGGCGATGACGCGGGTGGCGGGCGAGGTGGCGGATGGGCTGCTGGCGCACGGCTTCACCACCGAGCGCTATCTGCGGGAGGTGACCCTGCCGACCGTCGAGGCGGGGTTGGCAACCTCGGGCCGGGCCCGCGGCGACTTCTCCGTCTCCCATCTGCTGCTGACCGCGACCGGCCGGACGGAGGAGGAGATGGCCCGCGCGATCGACGGCACCCGTGGGCAGATCGCCTTCTACGGCAGCACCCCCGCCTACCGGGGCGTGCTGGAACTGCACGGCTGGGGCGAACTCGGCGACGAGCTGCACACGTTGTCGACGTCCCGGCGCGAGGACAAGTGGGAGGCGATGGCCCGGCTCGTCGACGACGAGGTCCTGCACACCTTCGCGGTCGTGGCGGAGCCGGAGCGGGTCGCGGGCGAGATCCGGCGCCGGTACGGGGCGCTGGTCGACCGGGTGTCCTTCTACACGGCGTACGAGATCGACGCCGAGGTGTGGGAGCCGATCGTGCAGGAGCTTCGAGCGGGCTGACCGTCAGCCGAGCAGGTCCAGCACGGTCGTCATGGACCTGCTCTGCAGCAGATAGTCCTCGGCCTCCTGGAGGTGGACGCGCCACAGCTCCTCGGCGGCCTCGGTCCGGCGGGCGGCGACCAGGTCGACGAGCGCGACATGGGCGCGGAAGCCTCTGCGGTTGGCCCGCACGTTCTCGGGGCTGCCGGCGTCGAGGTCGACATGGGACCAGTTGGCCTGGTCGATGATGTGCCGGACCATGCCGTTGAGGACGCCCAGCGTCTGGTTGCCGGCGAGTTCGACGACGAGCGCGTGGAACTCCATGTGGGCGCGGATGAACGCGGAGGGGTCGTCCATGAGGAGCTCGGCCGCGGCGACCGCGGCCCGCAGCCGCTCCAGGTCCTCGTCCGTGCGCCGCTCGGCGAGCAGCCCGGCGCAGGGCGCCTCGATCACCGTACGGGCGTCGTAGACGTCCTTCAGGGTCGTGCCCCGGTATTCGAGGACGACGCCCGCGTAGCGCGCGGCGACCGTGCCCTCCGGGATCTGCACCCGCGCCCCGCCCCGCGCGCCCCTGCGCACGGTGATCAGGGACTCCGACTCCAGCACCCGGAACGCCTCGCGCAGGGTGGGGCGCGAGACGGCGAACTCCTCCATGAGCGCGGTCTCCGACGGCAGCGCCTCGCCCTCGGTGAGCTCGCCCCGCACGATCATCCGGCGCAGCCGTGCGGCCACCAGCTCGGCCATCTTGGGCACCCGTACCGGCGTGTTCACCACGGCGTCCACCCCTGCCTTCATCGACTCTGCTCGGGCACGAAGTACGGCAGCGCGATCTCGTCGGTGAGGGCGCGGAAGTCCACCCGCACACGCAGACCGATGACGACCTGATCGGGGTCTCCCGCGTCCACGTGCGACAGCAGGACGCCCCCGTCGTCCAGGTCGATCACGGCGAGCGCGAAGGGCGTGTCGAAGCCGGGGCCGGGGGCGCGGTGGACGACGGTCACCGAGTAGACGGCGCCCCGCCCGGCGCTCGGGGCGTACGTCCAGTCGCGCGCCAGGCACCCCGGGCAGGCGGGCTCGGGCACGAAGAAGCGCAGTCCGCACGCCGGGCACTGCGGGACGACGAGTTCACCGCGGCGGGCCGCTGCCCAGAACGGCTCGGACAGCGGGGTGGGGACGGGTACCGGCCTGCTCATCGGGTCCTCCCCAGCACGCTCATCTCGTAGTGCTGCGCCCCCGAACCGGCGTTGCCGACGACGGCGAGTTCGGCGCCGTCGACCTGGTGGACGGCGGTGCCGCGCAACTGCCGTACCGCCTCGACGACCTTGAGCGTCATCTGCTGGGTCCCGTTCCACGCGTAGGCCAGACAGCCGCCGTCCGGATTGACCGGATGCGTTCCGCCGACGGCGATGGCGCCACTGGCGGCCAGGGGGCCGCCCTCGCCTTCGCCGCACAGTCCGAGCGCCTCCAACTGCCGGATGATCTCGAAGGAGTTGGGGTCGTAGAGGGAGAAGACGTCCACGTCGTGCGGGCTCACCCCGGCCATGGCGTAGGCGCGGCGGGCCGCGTCCCGGCCGAGCTGTCCGACCTCGCGGTGCAGCGCCGGGTTGGCGTAGGCCGCCTGGTGGTACTCCATGCCGCCGCCGAGCACGGCGACGGGCGGCTGCGGCAGGTCGCGGGCGCGTTCGGCGGTCGTCACGACGAGGGCCGCGCCGCCCTCGCCGACGATGCAGCAGTCCAGCAGATGGAAAGGAGTGGCCACCATGCGGGACGCGAGGACGTCGTCGGCGGTGTAGGGGCCGCGCCCGTACATCATCGCCTCGGGGTTGGTGGCGCCGTTGTTGCGGAGGGTGGCGGCGACCTCCGCGAGCTGGCGGGAGGTCGTCCCGTACTCGTGCATGTGCCGTGCCGCCACCAGGGCGAACTGGGCGACGACATAGCTGCCCCAGACGTCGGCGAACTCCAGCGGCACCCCGGCGCCGACGGGCCCGGTCCCGCGCGAGACCAGTTTGCAGCCGCCGACCACGACGGTGTCCGCGTACCCGGCGCGTACGGCGGCCGCCGCCTTGAGCAGCCCGCGCGAGCCGGCGTTGTCGAGCATGGAGTCGCTGGTCCAGCGCAGGTCCCGGCCGAGCAGCCGCGCCCAGGAGCTGCCCTCGCCGGGCACGCCGCCCGGCCCCGGCCAGTCGACCTGGGCGCCGTCGACGTCGGCGGGTGCGAGTCCGGCGTCCGCGATCGCGCCGGTCACCGCTTCCAGGGCCAGGTCCATGGCGTCGCGGTGCGGCAGGGACAGCGCCTGTTCGGTGGCGTGCACCCCGACGACGACGGGCTGCCGGGGGTCGACGGGACTCACCGTCCCGCGCCCAGCTGGGCGCCGCCCGGATAGCCGCCCCCGCCGAAGCGCTCGTCGAGGGTGTCGTAGTCCTTGGCGAAGTCCGCCGTCCGCGGCAGCGCGTCCACGAACTCCACCGTCTTCGGCTTCTTGTACGAGGCGATCCGCGCCCGGCAGTGCTCGACGACGTCCTCGGCGGTCACCGGATCGGCGCCGGGCCGGAGCACGACGACGGCCTTGACGTCCTGCGCCCAGCGCTCGTTGGGGACGCCGATGACGGCCGCCTCCTTGACGGAAGGGTGCGCCTCGATGCAGTTCTCCACCTCGGCGGGGAAGATGTTCTCGGCCGCCGACTTGAGCATGCGGGTCGTGGTGCCGAGGAAGCTGATCGTGCCGTCGGCCTCGCGTCGGCCGAGGTCGGTGGTGTGCCACCAGCCGAACCGGAACCGCTCCTCGTTGATCTCCGGCCGGTTCCAGTAGCCGAGGTGGACGAGATCGCCGCGGACGCAGATCTCGCCGACCTCGCTCTCCGCGCCCTGCTCGTCGAGCACGCGGACGGCCGCGAAGGGACCGGGCCGTCCCGCGTTGCCGAGGCCGCTGCCGCCGTGGGCGCCGGTCACGGCGAAGCCCGTCACCTCGGTCTGGCCGTAGCCCCGGCCCTCGCCGCCGCCGTTGCGGGTGAAGCGGCTGGTGTCGGTGGGCACGGTCCCCTGCCACAGCGGCGCGGCGACGCTCGCCCGCAGGCTGGACAGGTCGTGGCCGGCCTCCCGGTTGAGCGCGACGAGCCGGGCGATGGTCGGAGGCATCAGATAGGCGTGGGTGCACCGTTCCGCCGCCAGCAGGGGCAGCAGTTCCTCGGCGACCACGCGGCGCACCACGACGTTCTTGCCGCCGTGCACGAAGGCCGGGACGCCCCAGAACTGGTAGTTGCCGATGTGGAACATCGGCCCGGCGCCGAGGAAGGCGGTCTCGGCGCCGATGTCGCCCATCCAGGCGGCGCTCGCGCCCATGGCGATCAGGTTGCGGTGCGAGAGCATCGAGCCGGACTGCCGGCCGCTGATCGCCGCGGTGTAGATGACCAGCAGGGCGGAGTCGGGGTCGACGTCGGGGGCGGGTCGGGCCGGGTCCTCGGGGGCGCCGGAGGCGAGGAAGGACTCGTAGGTGCCCGGGCCCTCGGCGTCGTGCCGCAGCCACAGCGCGCGGTGGCCGTCGCCGAGTTCGGCGCGCGCCTTGGCGACCGTCCCGCCGATCTCCTCCTCCTGCCAGACGACGACCTTGGGGTCGAAGTCCTCGACGGCGAAGGCCATTTCGGGGGCCGCCCAGCGCCAGTAGCCGGGGCAGACCATGGCGCCGGTCTTGGCGGCCGCGCCGAGCAGCTCCCAGATGCGGAAGGAGTTCTGGCCCAGCCAGAGGATGCGGTCGCCGGGACCGACCCCGGCGGCCGTGAGGGCGTCGGCGAGCCGGTCGGTGCGTTCGTCCAACTGCGGCCAGGTGAGCCGGACGTCGCCGTCGACGAGGGCGACGCCGTCGGGAAAGGACCGTCGGTGCTCTCGGATGATGTCGCCGAACGTCAGGCGGCGGGCGGAAGTCACGTGAGCTGCTCCTGTGAGGTCTCGTCGGCCGCGGGCTGCGCCGAAGCCGCCCACCGGCCGAGCTTAAATAGCTAACCTATTTATCGAAGCTAGTCAATGCGGTCGACCGTCGCGCTCAGAGCCCGAGCGAGCGGCCCACGATCTCCTGCATGATCTCCGAGGTGCCGCCGAACACCCGCTGCACCCGGCTGTCCCGCCAGATGCGGGCGATCTCGTACTCGTTGACATAGCCGTAGCCGCCGTGCAGCTGCATACAGCGGTCGACGACCTCCCAGCAGGTCTCCGTGGTCCAGTACTTGGCGGCGGCGGCCTCGTCGGCGGTCAGCTCTCCGTCGACCAGCGCGAGGATGCAGCCGTCGAGGTAGCCCCGGGCGGCGGCGATCCTGGCCTTCATGTCGGCGAGGGCGAACCGGTTGGCCTGGAACTCGCCGATCGGCCGGCCGAAGGCGGTGCGGTCCTTGGCGTACGCCAGGGTGACCCCGAAGGCGCGCTCGGCGGAGGCGAGGGCGGCGACGGCGATGGCGAGCCGCTCGGTGGGGAGGTTGCCCATCATGTGGTAGAAACCGCGCCCCTCCACTCCGATGAGGTTCTCGGCGGGGACGCGGACCTCGTGGAAGAAGAGTTCGGCGGTGTCCTGGGCCTTCATGCCGATCTTGTCGAGCTTGCGCCCGCGCTCGAAGCCCTCGGCGCCGCGCTCGACGACGATCAGACTGATGCCCTTGTGGCCGGCCTCCGGGTCGGTCCTGCAGGCGACGACGACCAGGTCGGCGAGGATGCCGTTGGTGATGAAGGTCTTGGAGCCGTCGATCACCCACTCGTCGCCGTCCCGGCGGGCGGTGGTGCGGATGCCCTTGAGGTCGGATCCGGCGGCCGGTTCCGACAGGGCGAGCGCGCAGATCGTCTCGCCGCTGATCACTCCGGGCAGCCAGCGGGCCTGCTGTTCGGGGGTGGTCAGGCCCATGAGATAGGGCGGGATGACGTCGTTCTGGAGCCCGAGCCCGATGCCGACGGCGCCGGTGGCGGCCATCTCCTCCGCCATGACGGCGTTGTAGCGGAAGTCCTGGACGCCCTGCCCGCCGTACTCCTCGGGGAACTGCCAGCCGATCAGGCCCGCCTTTCCCGCGGCGGTCCAGGCGGCCCGGCCGACCTGCCCGTCGGCCTCCCACTGCTCGGTGTGCGGGACGCATTCCCGCAGGTAGTAGGCACGGGCGGTCTCGCGGAACAGCTCGTGCTCCTCGGTGAAGATCGTTCGGCGCATCCTCGACTCCCCACTTCTGCATCTCGCTTATTCAGCTTAAGTAGTTATACGATAGCGCTGTTTTTGGATTCGGGTCGGGTTCGGGACAGGGAGGGCGCGTGAGCGTACGGGACAAGGTGGCACTCGTCACCGGAGCGGGCCGCGGCATCGGAGAGGCCATCGCCGACGCGCTGGCCGCTCAGGGAGCCTCGGTCGCCGTGTGCGACGTGGACGCGGAGGCCGCCGGCAAGGTCGCGGCCCGGCTCGCCGAGCGGCACGGGGTGCGCGCGGCCGGAGTCGGCGCGGACATCTCGGACGGCGCGGCCGTGCGCTCGGCCGTGCAGCGGGCGACCGCCGCGTTCGGCCCGGTCGACATCCTGGTCAACAACGCGGCCGTCGACGTCATCGGCCGGTTCGTCGACAGCGACGAGGCGACCTGGGACCGGATCATCTCCGTCAACCTGCGCGGCACCCTCACCGTGACCCGGGCCGTCCTCGACTCGATGATCGAGCGCGGCGGCGGCCGGATCGTCCACATCGCCTCGGACGCCGGCCGGGTCGGCTCGTCCGGCGAGGTCGTCTACTCGGCGACGAAGGGCGGGGTCATCGCCTTCGGCAAGGCCCTCGCCCGCGAGGTCGCCCGGCACGGCATCACCGTGAACAGCGTCTGCCCCGGGCCGACCGACACCGCGCTGCTCGGGCAGGTCGCCGAGTACAGCCAGAAGATGTACGACGCGACCGTGCGCGCGATCCCGCTGCGCCGCGTCGCCCGCCCGGACGAGATCGCCCGCGTCGTGGCCTTCCTCGCGTCCGACGACGCCGCCTATGTGACCGGGCAGACGCTCTCGGTCAGCGGCGGCCTCACGATGGTCTGAGGTGAGGGACATGCTGCGCGTCGAACTCCGCGACAGGGTCGCCGTGCTGACCCTGGACCGGCCGGAGCGGCTCAACGCGATCGGGACCGGGACGGTCGGCCGGCTGCGGGCGGCCCTGGCCGAGATCCACGACGACGACCGCGTCCGCGCCCTCGTGCTGACCGGGGCGGGGCGGGCGTTCTCGGCCGGCGCGGACCTCGGCGAGATCGAGTCGTTCACCAGGCCCGGACAGTTCCGGGACTTCGTCGGACGGCTCACCGAGGCGTTCGCCGTGCTGGAGGAGTTCCCGAAGCCGTCGGTGGCGGCCGTCCACGGGTTCGCCTTCGGCGGCGGTCTGGAACTCGCGCTCGCCTGCGACCTCAGGGTGGCCGAGCGCGGCGCCCGGCTCGGGCTGCCGGAGATGAAGCTCGGCGTCCTGCCCGGCGCGGGCGGCACCCAGCGGCTGCCGCGGCTGGTGCCGCCGGCCGTCGCCAAGCAGATGATCCTCACCGGCGAACCCGTCGACGCCGCACGGGCCCATGCGATCGGCCTGGTCAACGAGCTGGCCGCGCCCGGTGAGGCGCTCCGGACGGCCGAGGCGCTGGCGGGCCGACTCGCCGCCGGTGCGCCGCTGGCGCTCGCGGCGGGCAAACGCCTGGTCGACCGCGGGCTCGGCATGGATCTGGAGGCGGCCGTCTCCTACGAGCGGGAGACCGTCTCGGTGCTGTTCTGCACCGAGGACCGCGTCGAAGGGCTGAAGGCGTTCCGTGAACGACGCCCCGGGGAGTTCCGCGGTGTCTGACGTCAGGGAGGTGGCCGTGCGGCCGCTGGAAGGCATTTCCGTGGTGGAGCTGGGCATGTGGGTGGCCGCTCCGGCCGCCGCCGCCATGCTGGCCGACTGGGGCGCGGACGTGATCAAGGTGGAGGCGCCGACCGGCGACCCCAACCGCTACACGCTCAAGCACGTCGGCCAGGACATCGACAGCGCGCCGCCCTTCGAGACCGACAACCGGGGCAAGCGCAGTGTGGTCCTCGACCTGCGGTCGGCGGACGGCAAGGCCGCGCTGGAGCAACTCCTGGCGCGCGCCGACGTGTTCGTCACCAACCTGCGCCCGGGCGCCCTGGAGCGGCTGGGCCTGGGGCCCGAGGAGATCCGGGCGCGCCACCCCCGTCTCGTCGTCGGCACCCTGACCGGATACGGCTGGACCGGCCCCGAGCGCGACCGTGCCGGGTACGACGTCTCGGCGTTCTGGGCCCGCCCCGGCATCGCCGCCATGCTGAACCCGGCGGGCGAGCCGCCGCCCGGCATCCGCCCGGGCCTCGGCGACCGCACCGCCGCCGCCAACCTCGTGGCCGGTGTGCTGGCCGCGCTGCTGCGCCGGGCGCGCACCGGCGAGGGCGGCGTGGTCGACGTGTCGCTGCTCAGGTCCGGGACGTACGCGAACGGCAACGACCTGGCCCTGCAGAACTTCTTCGGCCGGCGGGGCCGGACCCGCCCGCGCACCGAGCACGAGTCGCCGCTCTACAACTGCTACCGGGCCGCCGACGAGCGCTGGTTCTGGCTGGTCGGCCTGGAGGGCAACCGCCACTGGCCGGGCGTCGTGAAGGCGCTCGGGCGCGAGGACCTGGCGGCGGACGAACGGTTCGCCACCGGCAGCGCCCGGCGCGGGCACGTCCGCGAACTGATCGCCGCGTTCGACGAGGAATTCGCCCGCCGGCCGCTGCACGAGTGGGCGGAGCGGTTCGACGCCGAGGGCGTGTGGTGGGCGCCCGTGCAGACCCTGGCGGAGGTGTCGGCCGATCCGCAGGCGGAGGCGGTCGGGGCGTTCGTCGAACAGCCCGGCATGGGCGACGCGCCGCCGCTGCGCACGGTGGCGACACCGGTCGGCTTCTGGGGCGTCGACGACACACCGCGCGGCGGCGCGCCGACGCTGGGCCAGCACACCGACGAAGTACTCGACGAGCTTCGGCACACAGGGAGGTAGAGGGTGGGCATCCTCGACGACAAGGTCGCCATCGTGACAGGCGGCGGACGCGGGCTCGGCCGGGCGCACTGTCTGGCGCTCGCCGCGGCCGGGGCGACCGTGGTGGTGAACGACCTCGGCTCCGGCATCCACGGCGAACGGACCGGCGACTCCCCCGCCGACGAGGTCGTCGCCGAGATCACCGGGCGCGGCGGGCAGGCGGTCGCCAACCATGCGTCGGTCACCGACTGGGCGGCCACGGAGGCGATGGTGGCGGACACGGTCGCCGAGTTCGGGCGACTGGACGTCATCGTCAACAACGCGGGCATCGTGCGCGACCGGATGCTGTTCTCGATGACCGAGGCCGAGTTCGACGCGGTGATCGCGGTGCATCTGAAGGGCTCCTTCGCACTCACCCGGCATGCGTGCGCGTACTGGCGGGAGGCGTCGAAGCGGGGTGAGCGGGTCGCGGGCCGGGTCATCAACACCACGTCCGGAACAGGGTTGTTCGGCAATCAGGGGCAGTCCAACTACGGCGCCGCGAAGGCCGGGATCGCCGGGCTCACGGTCCTGACCGCCCTGGAGATGCGCAGGTACGGCGTCACCGCGAACGCCGTCTCGCCGATCGCGGCCACCCGGATGACGCAGGGGCTGGAGGTCGGCGCTCAGTTGGCGGACGGCCCCGAGGGCTTCGACCCGCGCGATCCCGCCAACGCCTCGGGCGTGGTGGTCTACCTGGCCTCCGACGCCGCGTCGTGGCTGACCGGCCAGGTGCTGCGCATCGAGGGCAACCGCCTCAACCGTCTCCAGGGCTGGACCGTTTCCGGCGTGTACCCGAGCCGGTCCGGCGAGGCGCTCACACCCGAGGAACTCATGGACGCCGTACCGCAGTTGTACGGGGCCGCGCCCGCCGGCCGGGCCACCGGAGCGGGCCAGTGAAGGGCCAGGACGCCGCAGCCCTGGTGCTGCGCGCGACGCTCGGGCCGATGCTCTTCGCGCACGGCTGGAACAAGGTCGACGGGCCGGGCGGACTCAAGGGCACCACGGGCTGGTTCGAGGCGCTCGGCCTCAGACCGGCGGAGGTGCACGCCCGGATGGCGGCCGGCACCGAGATGGCGGCGGGAGCGGCCATCACGCTCGGCGCGGCGAATCCGCTTCCCGCAGCCGCGGCGATCGGCCTGATGACGGTGGCCGCCCGGACCGACCACCGCGGCAAGGGCTTCTTCGTCTTCAAGGGCGGCTGGGAGTACGCCGGTGTGGTGGGCGGCGCGGCCGTGGCCCTGGCCGCGCTCGGCCACGGAAGGTACTCGGTCGACGCGCTGCTGCCTCACCAACGGGCGGGCGCAGGGGCCGCGTTGCTGGCCGCGGGGCTCGGGGCGGCGAGCGCGGCGGCGCTGCTGGCCGTGTGCTACCGGCCTGCCGAGAAGGCTGATGAGACAGACAAATGAACCCGATCGATCAGGGAGGCGTCATGGACGCGGCTGACTTCAGCGCGGTGCTGTCCGAGGTCCGGCGCTTCGTACGCGAGCGCGTCGTGCCGCTCGAGGCGGAGATAGACGAGAAGGACGAGATGCCCGCGGACATCCGCGAGGCGGCCAAGAAGATGGGGCTGTTCGGCTTCGCGCTGCCCGAGGAGTACGGCGGGCTCGGGCTGTCGATGTACGACGAAGCCCGGTTGATGTTCGAGCTGGGGTACACGACCCCGTCGCTGCGCTCGATGTTCGGGACGAACAACGGCATCGCCGGGCATGTCCTGACGGTGGGCGGCACACCGGAGCAGAAGGCGCAGTGGCTGCCGAGGATCGCCTCGGGTGACGTCCTGGCGTCGTTCGCGCTCACCGAGCCGGAGGCCGGGTCCGACCCCTCGACGCTGACGACGCGTGCCCGCCTCGACGGCGACCACTGGGTGATCGACGGGGCCAAGCGGTACATCACCAACGCGCCGCTCGCCGACGTGTTCATGGTCTTCGCCCGCACCGACCCGGACGCCCCGCGCACCCGCGGCATCTCGACCTTCCTGGTCCCGGCCGGCACGCCGGGCCTCACCGTGGCTCCCCGGGACCACAAGATGGGCCAGTTCGGCGCCTGGACGGCGGACGTGTACTTCGACGACGTACGCGTGCCGGCGAGTGCGCTGGTCGGCGGGGCGGCCGGGCTCGACCGGGGCTTCGCCACGGCGATGGGCTGCATCGCGCACGGGCGGGTCCATATCTCGGCGCTGATGGTCGGCATGGCCGAGCGTCTGGTCGACGAGTCGGTGGCGTACGCGAGCACCCGCAAGCAGTCCGGCAGGCTCATCGGCTCCTTCCAGCTCGTCCAGGGCCTGATCGCCGACTCGCAGACGGACTACTACACCGGCCGGGCCACCGTCCTGGAGGCCGCCCGCGCCTTCGACGCCGGTACCGATCTCAAGATCGGACCGTCCTGCGCGAAGTACTTCGCCAGCGAGATGGTGTGCCGGGTCGCGGACCGCGCGGTGCAGGTCCACGGCGGGGCGGGCTATATGCGCGGGGTCGCCGTCGAGCGCTTCTACCGCGACGCCCGGCTGTTCCGCATCTACGAGGGCACCAGCCAGATCCAGCAGGTCATCATCGCGAAGGCGCTGCTCGGCGAGGCCGCCCGCGGCTGACTCTGCCCCTGCGGACCGGCCCCGGTTGCCCCGGCGTGCCCCGACCCGCCAGTACAAGGGCAACTCGGCGTTTACGCAACGTTGTTGCGCTATTGTCGCGCCGACATGCGGCACGCGAGACACCGGGATTCCCATGCATGACCAGAACCGCAGCAGGTCCGACGTGATGGCCTACGCGGCGGCAGGCATGGAACCGCCGCCGGTGGTCCCATTGCGTCCGAACGACCCCACGCAGGTCGGCCCGTACCTCCTGCTGTCGGTGCTCGGCAGCGGCGGGATGGGCCGCGTCTATCTGGGCCGGGACACCACCGGCGGATCCGGTCGGGCCGCGGTCAAGGTGGTCCGGCCCGAGTACGCGGAGGACCCCGTCTTCCGCAGGCGCTTCGAGCGGGAGATCAGCGCGCTCGGCCGGGTCCAGGGGGCGCACACCGCGCGGCTGCTGGGCAGCGGCAGCGACGAGGGCCTGGTGTGGGTGGCCACCGAGTACATAGCCGGGCCCACGCTCGCCGAGGCCGTCGACGCGCGTGGGCCGTTGGACGCCGAGGGCGCCTGGCGGCTGGTGGCCGACCTGGGGCGGGCGGTCGAGGCGGTGTGGCGGCAGGGGATCGTCCATCGCGATCTCAAGCCGTCGAATGTGATCCTCGGGGCGGACGGCGCCCGGGTCATCGACTTCGGAGTCGTCCAGGCCACCGACAGCACCTCGATCACCGCCACGGGCCAGAACGTCGGCACCCCGGCCTTCATGTCCCCGGAGCAGGTCCGGGGCAAGGAGGTGACGGCCGCGTCCGACGTCTTCTCGCTGGCCTGCACCCTCGCCTACGCCGTCGCGGGGACGCCCCCGTTCGGTCAGGGCAGCGGCGTCGACGTCCTGCACCGGGTGGCCTTCGATCCGCCGCACGAGGACGTCCTCGAGAAGGTCGCGGCCGTCGACGAGGACCTGGCCGCGTTCGTCCGGGCCTGTCTGGACAAGGACCCCGAGCAACGTCCGGCACCGGACGTCGTCTTCCGGACGGCCATCGGCCACCAGCTGTCCGCCCCGGCCGCGAGCCCGCCCCGGTCCTCCCGGGGCGTGAGCTTCGCCCGGCGTCCCGACGCACCCGACCCCTCGCCCTCCCCCGCCCCTGTCGAGCCGCCCATCACGCCTGCCGCGCCCGCCGCACCCGCCGCGCCTGATGCCCGAAAGCGAAGAAAGAAGCTGGTGACAGCCGTGGCCGCGGCGGCCGTGCTGGCGCTGACCGCCGGGGGCGTCACCGCGGCGATGCTGTCCCAGGACGACGAGAGCACGACGGCCGATTCCGGGCCGCAGCCCGCCCCGTCCGGTTCCGTGCTCGGCAGCCCGGCCTCG
This sequence comes from Streptomyces sp. NPDC002623, assembly GCF_053592635.1. Classification (NCBI taxonomy): domain Bacteria; kingdom Bacillati; phylum Actinomycetota; class Actinomycetes; order Kitasatosporales; family Streptomycetaceae; genus Streptomyces; species Streptomyces sp. NPDC002623. Next base: position 36,561 of record NZ_JBSFWB010000035.1, read on the forward strand.
GCGCCCGGCACCTCGTCCTCGGCGAACTCGGAGGCCTCGCCCACCCGCATCGAGGTCTCCAAGAGCCCGCAGGAGTCGGCGTCCACGGCGCCCACCACCGAGGCCGCGGTCTCGGACATCCGGTCCACGGGCTGCCCGGAACAGATCGCCTCGGGGGCCCGGGGCGCGTGCGTCACGGTCCTGCAGAACCTGCTCAACGGCTACGGCCTCCACGTCACGGTCGACGGGAACTTCGGCGCGGCAACGGTCGCCGCGGTCAAGGTCTTCCAGACCGAGGCCGGGATCAGCGCCGGCGGGACGGTCGACGCGCAGACCAAGACGCTCCTCTACAGCAAGCCGCGCGGACCGGTCAGGACCGGCAGGCTCACCGTCAGGCAGAGCGTCGACGGCTCGGACGTCGACCGCTGCCTGGACGCGGACACCGGCAGCTCGGGCCGGACGATCCAGGTCTGGACGTGCACGGGTACGAGCAACCAGGCGTGGGCGCTGTATCCGGTGCCCGGGCAGAGCGCCCAGTACATCCTCGTCAACCGGAGCACTCACCTCTGTCTGACCGCCGACGGCAGCGCCCAGAACGGCCAGGGGATCCGCGGCGCCGACTGCGCCGGGCGGTCCCCGCAGAAGTGGAAGCTCGGGGCCTCCGGCCCGGCCGGCGGCACCGAGCTGGTCAGCGTCCCGGACGGCTTCTGCCTGGACGCCGAGGCCTCCGGCTCGGGCCAGGACGGTCAGCGGATCCAGGGATGGGCGTGCGCGGGCAACGGCAACCAGGCGTGGGCCTGGCGCTGAGGCCGCCCGGGTCCCGGCGCCTGCGATCGTGCGGGGTCGTGCCGGGCCGTCAGATGCCCAGCCGGTCCAGCAGCCGCTCGTGATAGACGGCCGGCCCGCCGAACAGCAGCTGCGAGGACTTGGCCCGCCGGAAGTACAGATGGGCCGGGTGCTCCCAGGTGAAACCGATGCCGCCGTGGACCTGGATGTTCTCCGTCGCCGCGAACAGGTACGCCCGGGAGCAGCAGGCGTGGGCGACGGCCGCGGCGACCGGGAACTCCGCGGCCCCCTCCTCGGCCAGCCGTGCCGCCTCCCGGGCGGCCGCCTCGGCCAGTTCCACCTGGACCAGCATGTCGGCGCACTTGTGCTTGACCGCCTGGAAGGAGCCGATCGGCCGGCCGAACTGGTGCCGGACACGCGCGTGGTCGGCGCTGGCCTCCAGGCACCGGCGCGCGCCGCCCGCCTGTTCGGCGGCGAGCCCCACCGAGGCGATGTCCAGCACCTTGGCCATGATGTGCCCGCCCAGTCCGTCCGCGCCGACGGGTGTGGCGGTCACGGAGTCGAAGGTCAGCCGCGCCAACGCCCGAGTGGCGTCGAGGGTCTTCATCGCCGCGGCCGTCACGCCCGGCGCCGTTCGGTCCACCGCGAAGAACGACGGACCGGCGACGGTGCGGGCCACGACGAGGAGCAGGTCGGCGGTCGTGCCGTCGATGACGAAGCTCTTGCGGCCGTTCAGCTTCCAGCCGCCGTCCCCGTCCGGCGTCGCACGGGCGGAGATCAGGGCGGGGTCCCAGGAGCCGTCGTCCTCGGCGACCGCGAGGGCGGCCGTGGTCCGCCCGGACGCGATGCCGGGGAGATGACGCGCGCAGGCTTCCTCGTCCCCCGAGGCGAGCAGGGCCTGGGCGGCGAGGACGACCGTCGAGAAGAAGGGCGAGCAGAACAGGCTGCGGCCCATCTCCTCCAGTACGACGCCGAGTTCGACGGGCCCGAAGCCGTCGCCGCCGTACTCCTCGGGGATGGCCAGGCCCGGCAGCCGCAGCTGGTCGGCCGCCTGGGCCCACACCTGCGGGTCGAAGCGCGGCTCGCTCTCCATGAGCTTGCGCACCGCGTCCTCGGAGGACTTGGCCGCCATGAACTCCCGTACGGAATCCCGGAGTTCTTTCAGTTCACTGTCGTCGGCGCTCATGCGCGGGTCTCCTTCGGCAGGCCGAGGACGCGTTCCGCGAGGATGTTCTTCATGATCTCCTCGGTACCGCCTAGGATGCGCAACGCCGGGGTGGCCAGGAGCAGTTCGGTCCAGGCGTAGGTGCCCCACCTGCCGGTGTCGGCGATGATCCGGGGGCCGAGGCACTCGGAGACGAAGTGCGCGGCACGGGTGAGGTTCTGACCGTACATCAGCTTGGCGACGGACCTCTCCGGGCCGGGGGCGACGCCCGCGCGCAGGGTGCGCCGGGCGCGGTCGTTGAGGTAGCCGGTGGCCATGGCGTCCACGAGGAGTTCGGCGAGGCGGCCCCGCAGGGCGCGGTCGTCCCAGGTCCAGGTGGCGCGCATGAGCGCCGAGAGGCGGTCCGGGGACAGGGCGGCGCCCACCGGTCCCGCACCCTCGCTGCCGACCGTGTCGCGCTCGTTCATCAGGGTGGTCAGGGCGACCGTCCAGCCGCCGTCGACCTCGCCGAGTCGGTGGTCGTCGGGGATGCGGACGTCGGTGAGGAAGACCTCGTTGAAGTCGGCGCCGCCGGTCATCTGGCGCAGCGGCCGGACCTCGACGCCGGGGGCGTCCATGGGGACCAGGAAGGCCGTGATGCCGCGGTGCTTGGGCGCGTCGGGGTTCGTGCGGGTCAGCGCGACGCCTATCTCGCTGTGCTGGGCGACCGAGGTCCACACCTTCTGGCCGTTCAGCACCCAGTACTCTCCCTCGCGGACGGCCCGGGTCGACACGCTCGCCAGGTCGGAGCCGGCGCCGGGCTCGCTGAACAGCTGGCAGGCGATGGCGTCCCCGCGGTACATCGCGGGCAGCCAGCGGTCCTTGATGTGGGGCTGGGCATGGGCGAGGATCGTCGGCCCGATCATGCCGAGCCCGACGACACCGAGCACTCCGGTGTCGGGGACGGCGTACTCGGACTCGACGGCGTCGTAGAGCAGGTCGTGGACGGGGGTCAGGCCCCGGCCGCCGTACTCGGGCGGGCCGGTGATCCAGCCGAAGCCGTTCTCGTGGCGGACGCGCTGCCAGTCCCGCGCCCGCCGCACCTCCTCGCGGTCCTCCTCGGGCGGGAGGCTGCTGAAGTAGGCCATCGTGTCGTCGCCCTCGCCCCAGGTGAAGGCGGTGCGGTCGGGGGCCTTCACCGCGTGCGCGTCGAGGAAGCGGCGCGCTTCGGCGGCGAAGTCGTCGAGGTCCTGTTCCATGTTCCGGCTCCGCGTTCAGGTAGAGAGGATCGTCACCGCCGACACGCCCGGCGCGCCGTACAGGTGGGTGTAGCCGACGCGGGGCGTGCCGGGGATCTGCCGATCCCCTGCCGTGCCGCGCAGTTGGAGGACGATCTCGTGGATCTGGCGCAGTCCGGACGCGCCGATCGGTTCGCCGTTGCCGAGCAGACCGCCGTCGGTGTTGACCGGGAGCCGGCCGCCGATCTCGGTGGCGCCCTCGGCGATCAGACGCTCCTGCTCGCCGTCCTTGCACAGGCCGTTCTCCGCCATGTGGATGACCTCCGACCCGGCGTCGGTGTCCTGGAGCTGGGCGACGTCGACGTCCTCGGGTCCGATGCCCGCGAGCTCGTAGGCGGCTCTGGAGGCGTCCACGGTCGGGCTCTCGACGAGCTCCCCGACCGGGAAGGACGGGCTCTGCACCTCGAAGGCGCCGAGTCTGCGGCTGCGCAGGGCGGTGGAGCGGACGCGGACGGGTTTTCCGGTGTACTTGTGGGCCCGGTCGGCGCGGCACAGCACGAGGGCGGCGGCGCCTTCGTCCGGGCCGCAGTACATGAACTGGCGGAGGGGATGGTTGAGGACCGGGGAGGCGAGGATCTCCTGCGGTGTGAGGGGAGTCCGGCGCCAGGCCTTCTCGTTGGCGGCCGCGTTGCGGAAGTTCTTCGAGGCCACGCGGGCGAGCGTCTCGTGGGAGATGCCGTGGTCGTGCATATAGCGGTTGATCTTCATGCCGAAGAAGTGGGTGGTGAGGAAGAGCCCGGTCTGTCCGTACCAGGAGGGGATGCCCGCCACCGACGGATCGGCGGCGAACGCTCCGCGGGGGTGCTTGTCCAGGCCGATCGCGATGGCGAGGTCGTGTTCGCCGGTCTCGATGGCGCGGGCGGCCAGCGCGACCGCCGTGCCCGCCGTGGCGCAGCCGTTGAACACCCCGCGCAACGGGATTCCGGTGAGGCCGAGCCGGGCGACGATGGCGTCCGGGTTGGCGACCTCGTAGCTGCCGATGTAACCGCCCTGGATCTGCGGCCACTTGACGCCGGCGTCGGCGAGCGCGAGCCGTACCGCGTCCGCGCCCATGTCCAGGGCCGGCTTCCCGGGGAACCGGCCGAAGGGGTGGAGCCCCACGCCGATGACGACGGCCTCGGTCATGACGTCTCCTCCTGCGACTCGACAGGCTCGACAGGCTCCTCGGCCGGGGCGAACGCGAACGTGACGACCTCGGTGCCGTCGTCCTGCACGGTGTAGGGCACCAGCGTCAGCCGCATGGGCTGCCCGATGCGCAGCCGCTGCGGGTCGGACTCGGTGAGGCGGGCCTCGACCAGCAGTTCGCCGGGGAGTTCGACGTAGCCGACGGCATAGGGCTCGAAGGCCTCGGGACCGTCGTACGGCGGGGACGGCGGGCGGAAGTCCTGGGTCGTGTACGTCCACAGCGTGCCGCGGTCGGCGAGCAGCCGTCGTCTCGACTCCGCGCTCGCGCACCGGACGCAGTCCGGGGCGGCCGGGAAGCTCACCAGGCCGCAGTCGGCGCACTCGGAGCCGATGAGGCGCAGGGGGGTCGACGGAGCGGGGGGCCAGGTGAACAGACCTTCGGCGACCGGTTTCTGAGTGATCGTCATGTCACGCGCCCTTCCGTTCGCCCAGGGCGTCCGCGTTCGGCGCGGCCTTGGCCACCAGGTCGGGGACGACCGAGGTGAGCTCCTGCGGGGTCCACCGGGTCTGCGCGCTCGCGCCGGGGCCGTTGACCCAGCCCTCCAGGACCGTGATGCGGTTGCCGACGACGCCGAAGACCCGGCCGGTGACCTCGCGCGAGGCCGCGGAGCCGAGCCACACCACGAGCGGTGAGATGGCCTCCGGGGTGAGGTCCTCCGCCTCGGCGGCCCGTTTCATCATCTCGATGTCCTCGGTCAGCCGGGTGAGCGCGGTGGGCGCGATGGCGTTCACGGTGACGCCGTAGCGGGCGAGTTCGGCGGCCGCGATGACGGTGAGGCTCGCGATGCCGGCCTTGGCGGAGCCGTAGTTGGACTGGCCCGGGTTGCCGAAGACGCCGGACGGCGAGGTGGTGTTGATCACCCGGGCGTCGTTGGCGTGCCCGGCCTTGGCGCGCTCGCGCCAGTACGCGGCGGCGTGGTGCAGGGTGGCGAAGCTGCCCTTGAGGTGCACGGCGAGCACGCTGTCCCAGTCCCGCTCGGTCATCGACACGATCATGCGGTCGCGCAGGATGCCGGCGTTGTTGACCAGGACGTCGAGGCCGCCGTACGTCTCCACGGCCTGCCGCACGAGGCGGCCGGCGCCGTCCCAGGCGGAGATGTCGTCCGTGTTGGCGACGGCCCGGCCGCCGGCCGCGACGATCTCGTCCACCACGGCCTGGGCGGGTCCGGCCGAGGCGCCTCCGCCGTCGCGCGCCCCGCCGAGGTCGTTGACCACGACCCTCGCCCCGTGCGCGGCGAACGCCAGGGCGTGCGCCCTGCCGATGCCGTTGCCGGCGCCGGTGACGACCACGACCCGGCCGTCGACCACTCCTTCGCCCACTGCCTCGACCACTCCTTCGGACATCATCGACTCCTTGCTGACGAAAGCTGGTCGGCCTGCGCGAACAGGACCCGTGGGTCCTCGCTGCCGCAGGCGCACCGGGCGGTGATCACGCGGCCCGCGATGCCGAGCGGCGTCTCGGGGAGCGGCGAGCCGCGTCCCTCGCCCGCCGCCACGGACAGTTGTCCGTCCCGCTCGCCGACCCGCCATTCGGCGGCGTTGACATGGGCGCCGGAGCGCTCGGGGCACTCCAGGGCGAGGGCCGGGCCCAGGGCCGAGATCAGGAAGGCGGGGACGCCCGCTCCGCGCAGTACCGGTACGGCGGCGGGCCGGGCCAGGAGGAGGCGCGTCTGCCGGAACATCTCCGCGAGGTCGGCCGTTCCGCTGAGCCCCTCCAGGGTCTCGGCGGACAGGCCGATCATCGCCTGCGGCCTGAGTTCGCGGTGGAAGACCGAGGTGCGGCGGTGGTCCCAGCCCATCGCCTCGGCGATGCCGTAGGTCACCCGCAGGCCGCGCAGCGCCCCGATCATCGCGTGGCACCAGAAGCCCTCGAAGCCCGAGGCGGTCAGCACGGCCCGCTCCCCGGCGGTGAGCCCGTGTCCGCGCAGCCGGTCGGTGATCCAGGCGGTGTCGCGGGCGATCTGCGCCCAGCTGAGGTCGGTCTCGCGCATCCCGTCGGCGGCGGGGAAGCGCACCAGGTAGGCGAGGTCGGGCCGGTCGAGTTCGCGGGCCCGGGCCAGGGTGTCGGCGCGTGCCATCAGTGCTTCACCACCCGGGGGAACTTGGCGACGCTGGTCATGGTCCGCAACAGCTCGTCCTCGGTGCGCAGATCGAGCACCGGCTGCACGCCGGTCCGTTCGCGCACGGCCCTGCCCAGCCGTCCGGCCAGGGCGTCGACGTCGCCGGTGACGCCGGGGTCGTAGCCGACCCGCAGCCGCAGTTCCTCGACCTCGCGCCGGTCGCGCACGATCTGGAACACTCCCGCGACCGTCTCGGGCTGGTCCTCGACCGCCTGCCAGATGTCGGCGAGGACCACCGAGCGGCCCCGGACGAGGGTCTCGTCGCCGCGTCGGCCGCCCACCCACATACGGGCGTGGGTGCGGCCGCAGCCGCAGCGGTCCCGGGACATCCGCACCAGGTCCTCGCTGCGGTAGCGGATCAGCGGGGCGGCCCGGTTGTCGAGGTCGGTGGCGACCAGTTCGCCCAGGTCGCCGTCCGGGACGTCACGCCAGCCGGGTTCCGCGCTCTCGTCGAGTTCGAGGCACTCGGCGAAGACGGTGTCCTCCCAGAGGTGGAAGCCGTCGTGCTCGCGGCACTCCCAGGCGGTGCCGGTGTCGGCGGCGCTGGTGTACTCGTAGACGTCGATGCCCCAGTCGCCCCGGATCCGGTCGCGCATCTTCCGGCTGAGCGGCTGGCCGGCGCAGGAGGCGCCCTTCAGCGAGGAGAAGGCCTCCCTGAGGTCCACCTTGTCGGCCAGGTGCTCCAGCTCCACCATGTGCGGGTACATCATCTGGAGGTAGACCGGCCGGTACTCCCGGATGGCGTCGACGATCTCGTGCATCCGGCCGAGCCAGATGTCCACCTCGATCACCACGGCTCCGAGGGCCTGGTACCCGGGGTCCATGAGGTTGCGGAAGTTGCCGGCGGCGCTCAGCACCCGGTCCCCCGGTCTCAGGCCGAGCTCCCACAGGTCGCGTACCGACGCGGCCACCAGGGGCGGGGCGTCCTCCCAGATCTCGGCGAAGAACTCCGGGTCGCCGGTGGTGCCCGAACTGGAGGAGACCGAGGTCAGCTCGTCGACCGGGACGCAGAGCAGCCCGCCGAAGGGGTCGCCGGTGCGGGCCCGGTGGGCGCGGATCATGTCCTTGGTGATGAAGGGGATCCGGGCCCGGAAGTCCGCCAGCGAGCGGACGTCCCGCGGGTGCACCCCGTGCGCGTCCCACAGTTCGCGGTAGAAGGCCGAGTTGGCGTAGGCGTACCCGACGAGCTCCAGGACCCGTTCCTCCTGCCGCGCGCGCAGTTCCTCGCGGGGCATGGTCTCGACCTGGGGCTCGAAGTACCTGTCAGCGGTGTCCCTGTCACCGGCCATGGCGCCTCCTCGCGGCTCAGTGCCCAGATCTTGCAACTATCAGCGCAATCAGTCAACCAATTGGACGGATTCAAAGACGAGAGCCCGCACCGCCTTCCCTTCCGTCGCCCATACAACTAAAATCGCTAACTGATTACATCTATTGGCCCGAAGGAGCGTCATGACGAAGATCTGGGTCAACTCGGGGGACTCCCATGTGATGGAGCCCGCCGACGTGTGGACCGAGCGCCTGCCCGCACGGCTCGGGGCCCGGGCGCCGCGCAGCGAACGCGGCGAGAAGTACGAGATGCTCTACATCGACGGCGAGCGCATCGACCGGCAGCTCGGCGACTTCATGGACGCCATGCGTCCGCCGGGCGCCTGGGATCTGGAAGTCCGGCTGGCGGACCTCGACCAGGAGGGCGTGTGGGGCCAACTGGCCTTCCCCTCCATGGGGTTCTGGCTCGTGTCGATCACCGACCGGGAGCTCGCCCGGGAGACCGTGCGCGCCTGGAACGACTGGGCGTACGACGAGATCCTCAACCGGAACAAACGCGTCATCACCACGGCGTGCGTCTCCACGGCGTCCGTCGAGGACGCGGTCGCCGAGGTCGAGCGGGTGGCGGAGATGGGCTTCCAGGCGATCTTCCTGCCCTGTTCGACCCGGCCCGGCGAGGAGTACGCCCTGGAGCGCTGGGAGCCGCTGTGGACCGCGGTCGAGCGGGCCGGTCTGGTGCTCGGCTTCCATATCGGCACGGGCGGCGAGAACGTCGTCTTCCGGGGCCCCGGCGGCGCGGTCGTCAACTACATGGAGACGACGTACCCGGGCATGCGCGTGGTCTCCCACATGGTCGCGGGCGGCGCCCTCGACCGGCATCCGGACCTGCGGATCCTGATCGCGGAGGGCGGCGCGGGCTGGGTGCCGGCCATCGGCGACCGGATGGACGAGGCGTACCGCCAGCACGGCATGTTCGTCCGGCCGAAGCTGAGCCGGCTGCCCAGCGAGATCATCCGGCAGCAGGTGTACGCCTCCTTCCAGCACGACAGGAGCTCGGTGGAGATCGTCGAGTCGACCGGCTACCGCAACGTGATGTGGGGCGACGACTACCCCCACCTGGAAGGCACCTACGGCCACACCCAGTCCACGCTGCACGACCTGTTCGACGGCGTGTCCGACGACATCCGTGAGCGCGTCACCCGCGGCACCTTCGACGAGCTGTTCAAGCTGCCCGAGCAGACTCCCCAGGAGGCGGCCGTCTGAGCGGCGTCCACGACGCGGGCCCCTACCCCGAGGACCTGGAACGGCCCGGACTCGTCAGGACCGGGCGGTCGACCTTCGTCAGGCCCGTCCGGCCCGAGGACGCCGACCGCCTGGTCGCCTTCGTCGGCAGTCTGTCCCGGGCCACCCTGGCCTACCGCTCCCTCGGCCCGGTGGTCCGCGTGCGCGACGACGTCATCCGGCGCGGCGCCCGGGTGGACTACCTCAACGAGCTGGCGCTCGTCGCGCTGGCCGGCGAGGAGATCGCGGGCGTGGTCCGCTATGTCCGCGACCCGGCCGAACCGGAGCACGCCGAGGTCACGTTCACCATCCGGGACGACCATCAGAGCGAGGGGTTCGGCAGGCTGCTCCTGGAGCACATCGCCGCCGCCGCGCGCGCCCGCGGCATCCGGGTGCTGGAGGCAGACGTCCTCGCCGACAACACCCGCATGATCAACGTGTTCCTCGGCTCCGGCTACCGGGTCGAGGCCGGGCCGCCCGGCCAGATCGTCCACTTCGAGATCGCCGTCGACCCGCAGGCCCTCGCCGTGGCCCGGGCGGAACGCCGTGAGCACACCGCCGTACGGCGTTCGCTGCGCCCGCTCCTCGAACCGGGGTCGGTGGCCGTGATCGGCGCCAACCGCGATCCCCTGACGATCGGCCACGAGATCGTGGCCAACCTGCTGCGGGGCGGCTTCCGCGGCGAGGTGTTCCCGGTCAACCCGCGGGCCGAGCGGATCGCCGGGCTCCGGGCGTACGCCCGGGTCCGGGACCTTCCCGAGGCTCCCGAGCTGGCCCTGGTGGCCGTGCGGGCCGCGGCGGTGCCCGAGGTCGTACGGGAGTGCGCGCAGGCCGGGGTCAAGGCGGTGGTCGTCGTCTCCACCGGCTTCGGCGAGACGGGGGCGGCCGGGCGGGCGGGCGAACTGGAGCTGGCCCGGTTCGCCCGCGCCTCCGGAATGCGGCTGGTGGGCCCGAACTGCATGGGCGTGGTCAACACGACCCCCGCGGCGCGGCTGGCCGCGACCTTCTCGCCCGCCCTGCCGGAGCCCGGCCGGGTGGCGATGTCCAGCCAGTCCGGGCCGCTGGGGCTCGCGGTGCTCGACTACGCACGGCGGCTGCGGCTCGGCTTCTCCGGCTTCGTCTCGGTGGGCCACGCCGTGGACGTGTCCACCAACGACCTGCTCCAGTGGTGGGAGGAGGACCCGGCGACCTCGGTGATCCTGCTGCACGTCGAGACCTTCGGCAACCCGCGCCGGTTCGCCCGCGTGGCCCGCCGGATCGCGCCGCGCAAACCGATCGTCGCGGTCCACCCGGGCCACGCCGACCCGTCGGTGAGCTCGCTGTTCGCCCAGTCGGGCGTGATCCGCACCCGCAGCCTCCAGGAGCTGTTCGACGTCGCCCTGCTGCTCGCCCACCAGCCTCCCCCGCCCGGCGACCGGGTCGCGGTGATCACCAACGCGGGCGGGCCCGCGGCGCTGACGGTCGGGGCGTGCGCGGCGAGCGGGCTGCGCGTGCCCGCGCTCGGCGAGCGCACCCGGCAGCGGCTCCGTTCGGCGCTCGGCCCCCGCGCGGACGTCGCCAACCCGATCGACCTGACCCCGACGGCCACCGCGGCGGACTACCGGCAGGCGCTGGACGCCGTACTGGCCGACGACGGGATCGACGCGGCCGTCGTCCTGTTCATGCCGCCGCTCGCGGACAAGCCCGACGAGGTGGCGTCGGCGATCCTGGACGCGGCCGCGGGCCGGCCCGAGAAGCCGGTGGTGGCCAGCTTCCTGGGCGGCGCGGGCGTCGCGGATCTGCTCCACCGGGGCGAACTCGTCGTGCCGACCTACACGTTCCCCGAGGCGGCCGCCGCCTCGCTCGGACACGCGGCGGCCTACCAGGCCTGGCGCAGCACGCCCGCCGGCGTCGTGCCCGATCTTCCGGAGATCGACGTCGAGCGCGCCCGCGCGCTGCTGGCCGACCGCCCTCCCGGCCCGGTTCCCGAGGGGATCGCCGCCGAACTGCTCGCCGCGTACGGAATCGCCGTACGGGACACGGAACCGGGTCCCGGCCCGGACGCGTTCCTCTCCGTCAGCGCGGACCCGGTCTTCGGGCCGGTGGTCGCCTTCGGCCTGACCGGGGACTACGCCGATCTCATGGCGGACGTCGCCCACCGGGTCACCCCGCTCACCGACCGCGACGCCCGCGAGATGGTCCGCTCGCTGCGGGCGACCCCCCTGCTGGAGGGCCGGGGCGTCGCGTTCGGGGCCCTGGAGGAGACCGTCCTGCGGATCTCGGCGATGGTCGAGGACCTGCCCGAGATCGAGGCACTGGAACTGCGGCCGGTACGGCTGCTGCCGCCCGGGGGCGGGGTGGCCGTCGCGCGGGCGACGCTCCGGCTCACGCACCACGAAACAGGAGGAGGCCTCTCATGAAGGTGGGCATCTACTTCGACCTGCGCAACCCGCCGCCGTGGCGGCAGAACTGGTCACGGCTGTACGGGTTCGCGCTGGAGATGTGCGAAGAGGCGGACCGGCTGGGCATCGACTCGGTCTGGTTCTCCGAGCACCACGGCTTCGAGGACGGCTATCTCCCGCAGCCGCTCACCATGGCCGCGGCGGCCGCGGCCCGTACCCGCCGGGTGCGCCTGGGCACGGCGGTCGTCGCCGCACCGCTGCACGCGGCGCCCGAGATCGCCGAACAGGCCGCGCTCGTCGACATCATCAGCGACGGCCGGCTGGACCTCGGGCTCGGCACCGGCTACCGGGTGCCCGAGTACCGGCTGTACGGAGCCGACCTGACCAGGCGCTACACCACGACCGACCAGCGGGTACGGGAGATCCGCGGCCTGTGGGCCGAGTCCCTGGTCACCCCGGGCCCGGTCCAGGACCCGCTGCCGATCTGGCTCGGCTACCAGGGTCCGCAGGGCGCGCGTCGGGCCGGCCGGCTCGGCACCGGGCTGCTGTCGCTGGACCCGGCGCTGCTGACGCCGTACCGGGAGGGGCTCGCCGAGAGCGGGTACGACATGTCGTCGGCCCGTATGCAGGGCTCGTTCACCACGTTCGTCACCGAGGACCCCGACGGCGACTGGCCGGTGGTGCGGAAGCATCTGGCGTACCAGTGGGACAGCTATCGCCGGTACATGGTGGAGGGCACGGACCAGCCCGCGCCCCGGCCCATCGACCCCGAGAAGTGGCGGGAGACCGGACTGAGCGCGACCGGCGTCGGCCGGTTCCTGTACGGCACACCGCAGACCGTCGCGGACGCCGTCAAGGAGTACGTGACAGGGCTGCCCGTCGAGGGTGTGTTCCTGTGGGCGTCCCTGGCCGGGATGCCGGAGGAGATGGTCGCCCGCCAGGTGCAGCTGATCGCGGGGAAGCTGCGCCCGCTGCTCGCCGACGCGTGACGGACAGGCCGACGGACACCGAGGAGCACATCATGTCGACGACGGGATCCGGCGGGACCGGAATCACGGCACCGAACGGGCACTGGGCGGGGACGGGCATGCCGGAACCGCCCCGGACCGCCGGGGGCGTGACGCTCTGCGGTGGGTGCCGTGCCCTCGGGGCATGCCGGCTGGGCGTGGAGCGCGAGCGGCTCGACGAGGACGGCGTGGCCCGGTTCGAGCTGAGCTGCCCGCGCTCCCACGAGGGCGGGCCCGAGGTCGCGCACGGCGGCTGGACGGCGGCCGTCCTGGACGACTGTCTCGGCCATCTCCCGCTGCTGCACGGCGTGATGAGCGTGACGGCCGAGCTGACGGTGAGCTTCAGGAAGCCGGTGCCGGTGGAACGGCCGCTGGAGCTGCGGGTGTGGGCGGACCGGCGGGAGGGGTCGCGCTGGTACATCGCGGGCGAGCTGACACTCGCGCCGGGCGGGGCCGTACTGGCCCGGGCCTCCGGGATCTGGGTGACCCGCGACCGGAGCCACTACGCGCGGCACGCGAAGTGGCTGGCCGGCCAGGACGGCGAGGCTCAGTAGGCGAGGCTCAGTAGGAGCGCAGGCCCATGCTGCGGGCGATGCCGTTGCGCTGGATCTGGCTCGTGCCGCCGGAGACGGTGGCCACGATCGACTCCCGGTAGCGGAAGCTCATCACGCTCTCCGTCGAGAAGCCGTGCCCGGCGAGGACCTGCATCCCGAGCCGGGCGGCGGCCACGTACGTCTCCGACCCCTTGAGCTTCGCCATCGATCCCTCCCTCGTGCACGGCCTGCCCCGGTCGAGCAGCCAGGCGGCGCGGTAGGCGAGCAGCCGGGCGGAGTCGATCTCGGTCTGCAGGTCGGCCATGGCGTGGGCGAGGGCCTGGAAGTTGCCGATCGGCCGGCCGAAGGCGTGCCGGGTACGGGCGTATTCGAGCATCTCGTCGAGCGTGGCCTGAGCGGCCCCCAGGTAGCCGCCGCTGATGATGACCTTCTCCAGTTCGATGTTGGAGAGCATCACCTTCCAGCCCTCGTCGCGTGGACCGACCAGGTTCTCCTTCGGCACCAGCACATCGTTGAAGAAGACCTCGTTGGTGCCGAGGATGTGCCGGGCGAGGGTGGGGGTCCGGCGCACCTCGACGCCGTCGGTCGAGGGGTCGACGAGCAGCAGGCTGATGCCGCCGTGCTTGGGTTCGCGGGGTCCGGTGCGCACATAGGTGGCGATGGTGGTGTCGGGCAGTCCGCCGCCGGTGCACCACGCCTTCTGGCCACGGACCAGGAAGCAGTCGCCGTGGTCCTCGGCGGTGGTGCGCAGCGCCGCGGCGTCGGACCCGCTGTCCGGCTCGCTGAGACCGACGGCGAGCCGGTGGCGGCCGGTCATGACGTGCTCGCGGATGAAGTCGCGCTGGGTATCGCTGCCCCACCGGAACACCGTGAGGCCGGGGATGAGCACCCCGATGTAGCACATGGCGACGTCGAAGCTGGCCCGCCCCAGCTCCTCCGCGATCAGGACGAGTTCGAGCGGTCCGCCGCCGTCGCCGCCCTCCGCCTCGGTGAACGGGAGGGAGAACCAGCCCAGCTCGGCCATCCCCCGGAACAGCTCGGGCGGCACCACGCCCTCCTCGTCCCACCGCTTGGCCTGCTCGGCCGGGCACACGTCGGCGACGAACTGCCGTGCCGTCGCGCGCATCAGGTCCTGCTCGTCGGTCAGCCCGAAATCCACGGCCACTCCTCGCACCACTACTAGGCAATTCATCTATCTAATTATTCTACGTTAGCGGATATGGTTCTGGGGAGCCCGAGAAGCACGAGGAGTGCGTACGCGCCGGTCGGCGTACCGTCGTAACTGTGGACGCCGCTGCGGACCGACTCGTGTCCTGTGCCACGCGTGAGGTCCGACTCCGCGCGGACCGGCTGATCCATGACGTGGAGCAGGCCCTGCGCCGCGACGTGCCCGACATCTGGGAGGACCCGGACATCGCCCGGCTGATGGCCGAGAGCGTCGCCGAGCACATCCTCGTCGCCCTGGCCGCTCTGGAGGAGGGCGTCGAGCCGAGCCTGCTGTCGACCTCCGCCATCGACCTGGAACGCACCCGTCGGGTGGCCAGGCGCGGCTCCCCGCTCAGCGTGATGCTGCGGTCGTTCCGGCTCGGGCAGGGCGTCGTCCTCGACCGGCTGCTGGCCGAGCTGCCCAAGCTCACGGACGACGCCGAGCTGGTCAGCACGGCGGCCCGCCAGCTCGTCGCGACGGCCACCGGGTACGTCGACCGGCTGTCGGAGCAGGGGGTGGCGACCTACCAGGAGGAGCGGGACCGGCGGCTGCGGTGGCGGCTGTCGATCGTCAACGACGCGAGCATGCGCATCGGCACCACCCTCGACATCGTCCGCACCACCCAGGAGCTGGCCGACCTCGCCACCGAGTACTTCGCCGACCTCGTCACCGTCGACCTGCTCGACTCCGCGCTCCGCGGACACGACACCCAGGCGGAGGGCCCGCTGGTGCTGCGCAGGGTCGCCCAGCGGTCGGCGGCGGGCGTCCCGGAGCCGACGACCCGGCCGCAGGAGCTGCACACCTGGCCGGACGGCACACCGCCGGCGCGCGCCCTGCTCACCGGACGGCCCGTCCAGCACCGCTCCGGCCCGGCCGGCACCGCCCACGCGACCCTGGTGGTGCCACTGCGCGCCCGCGACTCCGCCCTGGGCATCGCCCAGTTCGTCCGCCATCGCAACCCCAGCGCCTTCGACGACGAGGACCTGCTCCTCGCCCAGGAGATCGCCGCGCGGGCGGCGGTGGCCGTCGACAACGCCCGCCGCTACACCCACGCCCGCAGCGCCGCCCTCACCCTCCAGCGCAGCCTGCTCCCCCGGCACACCGCACGGCAGTCGGCCGTCGACATCGCCAGCCGCTATCTGCCCGCCGGCGGACAGGCCGGCGTGGGCGGCGACTGGTACGACGTCATCCCGCTCTCCGGCGCCCGGGTCGCCCTGGTGGTGGGCGACGTGGTCGGCCACGGCATCCACGCCGCGGCCACCATGGGCCGGCTGCGGACCGCGGTACGCACCCTGGCCGACATCGACCTGCCGCCGGACGAGCTCCTGACGCATCTGGACGACGTGGTCCTGCGGCTGTCCGCCGAGTCCTCCACCGACCCGGACACGGAGACCGACGCCGACGGGGACGCGGCGCGAGCGGGCGGGACAGTCCTGGCGGCGGGTGGGCAGGAGGGCGGGGAGGAGATCGGCGCGACCTGTCTGTACGCCGTCTACGACCCCGTCCGCGGCCGCTGCACCCTCGCGCGCGCGGGGCACGTGGTGCCCGTCGTGGTGGCCGTGGACGGAACCGCCGACCTCCTCGAACTCCCCGCCGGGCCCCCGCTCGGCCTGGGCGGGCTGCCGTTCGAGGCGGCGGAGATCGACCTGCCCGAGGGCAGCGTCCTCGCCCTCTACACCGACGGCCTGATCGAAGCCCGCGACCACGACGTCGAGACGGGCCTCGCCCTGCTCCGGGAGACCCTCGCCCGGCCCTCCCCCTCGCTGGAGGCGACCTGCGACGCCGTCCTCGACACCCTGCTGCCGACACGACCGGAGGACGACGTCGCGCTGCTCCTGGCCCGCACCCGCATCCTCGGCAGCGATCACGTCGTCGGCTGGGAGCTGGACGCCGATCCGGCCGCCGTGTCCCAGGCCCGCTCCGACGTCGCCCGGCAGCTCGGCGTCTGGGGACTCGAGGAGCTCGCCTTCACCGCCGAGCTGGTGGTCAGCGAGCTGGTCACCAACGCCGTCCGCTACGGCCGGCCGCCCATCCTGTTGCGTCTGATCCACGACCGTTCCCTCCTGTGCGAGGTCTCCGACACCAGCAGCACCACCCCTCACCTGCGCCGGGCCCGTGTGTTCGACGAGGGGGGCCGCGGCCTGCTGCTGGTCGCCCAGCTCGCCGAGCACTGGGGAACGCGCCACGCCCGAGGCGGCAAGACGGTCTGGGCGGAACTGGGCGACTCCGCCGGCCTCCCGGCCTGGGACATCGGATGACCGAAGAAAGACAGGAAGGACCGGACACATGAGTGTGACCAGCGTGGACAAGGACTTCGACAGCCTCTCCCTCACCCTGACCGCCGAGTTCCCGGCCGGGGCCGAGCAGGTGTGGCAGCTGTGGGCGGACCCCCGTCGGCTGGAGCGCTGGTGGGGGCCGCCGACCTACCCGGCGACCGTCGAGAAGCACGAGCTGACCCCGGGCGGCGAGGTCGCCTACTTCATGACGGGCCCCGAGGGCGACGAGCACCACGGCTGGTGGCACGTCACCTCGGTCGCCCCGCCGGCCTCCCTGGAGTTCACCGACGGCTTCGCCGACGCCAAGGGAAACCCGAGCCCCGGCATGCCGACCACCACCGTGCAGGTGCGGCTGACCCCGCACGGGGACGACACCCGCATGGAGCTCCGGTCGGGTTTCGGCACCCGGGAGCAGATGGAACAGCTCATGACCATGGGCATGGAGGAAGGCCTCAAGCAGGCGGTCGGCCAGATGGACGAGCTCCTCGGCGAGTGACATGGACGCCCACGCGGACAAGGGCCGGGTCAGGGGATCTCCTGCTCGGCCCAGATGATCTTTCCGTCGGCCGTGTACCGGGCCCCCCACCGATGGGCGAGCTGGGCCACCAGAAAGAGGCCGCGGCCCCCCTCGTCCGTGATCCGGGCATGTCTCAGTCGCGGGGCGGTGCTGCTGGCGTCGGCGACCTCGCAGGTCAGGCGTGCGTCGTACAGCAAGCGCAGCCGTATGGGCGGTGTGGCGTAGCGGACGGCGTTGGTGACCAGTTCGCTCACGATGAGCTCTGAGGTCATGGCCAGCTCCCCCAGTCCCCAGGCCTCCACCTGACGGGTCGCCCGGGCGCGGACGTCGGCGACGGCGGCCGGGTCCGCGGGCACCTCCCAGGAGACGACGCGGTCGGCGGCCAGGGCGTGGGTGCGGGCCATCAGCAGGGCGATGTCGTCGGGCCGGGGCACCGGCACGAGCTGTCGCACGGCCGAGGTGCACAGCTCGGCCAGATCGGCCGTCCGGGTGTCGGACCGGGCCAGCAGCTCGCCGAGCCGGGACATGCCCCGCTCCAGGTCGCGGTCGACGCCCTCGATGAGGCCGTCGGTGTAGAGCCCGATCAGGCTGTTCTCGGCGAGCTCGATCTCGGTGGCCTCGAACGCCATCCCGCCGAGCCCCAGCGGAGGCCCGGCCGGGGGCTCCGGGAACGACACCTGTCCGTCGGGCGAGACGACGACCGGCGGCGGGTGTCCGGCCCGGGCCATCGAACACCGGCGGGTGACCGGGTCGTAGACGACGTACAGACAGGTCGCCCCCAGGAAGGCGGTCGTGCTCTGCCGGTCCGTCGCGTCGTCGCTGCGCTCCGCGCTCAGCCGGAGCACGAGATCGTCGAGGTGGGCCAGCAGCTCGTCGGGGGGCATCTCCATGTCGGCGAGGGTCTGCACGGCGGTGCGCAGTCGGCCCATGGTCGCCGCGGCGGCGATGCCGTGCCCCACCACGTCGCCGACGACGAGACCCACCCGTGCCCCGGACAGCGGGATCACGTCGAACCAGTCGCCGCCCACGCCGTCCGTCGGGTCGGCCGGCAGATAGGAGGAGGCCACCTCCAGCGCGCTGCCGCCCGCCAGGGCGTGGGGCAGCAGACTGCGCTGCAGGGTGACCGCCGCCGTGTGCTCGCGGGTGTACCGGCGGGCGTTGTCCACGCACAGCGCCGCCCGCGCCACCAGCTCCCGGGCCAGCAGGACGTCGTCGGACCGGAACGACACCGGATTGAGCGACCGTACGAAGGTGGCGAGGCCCAGGGCGGTGTTCCGGGCCCGCATCGGCACGGAGATGAGGGAGTGCAGTCCGAAGGCGCGGATGCTCTCGGCCCGTTCGGGCTGTTCGGCGACCCACGGCCGGTCGGACGGATCGAGCACGGGGATGAGGATCGGCTCGCCGTCGATGAGCAGGTTCGCGTCGTGCGTCGGGGGGAGGAAGTCCACCCGGTCGCCGACACGTGCCACGGCCTCCGGACAGCCCTCCCGCACCGAGCTCATCCCGGCGCGGCGCATCTCCGGCCGAGCGGGGGCCGGTCCGGCGTCGGTCAGCCAGGTGCCGTGCCCTTCGGTGCTGAGCACCGGCTCCAGGAGGTCGACGATGACGAAGTCGGCGAAGCGGGGGACGGCGAAGTCGGCGAGTTCCTGCGCCGTGCGCATCACGTCCAGGGTCGTGCCGACCCGGGTCCCGGCCTCGTTGACCAGCGCCAGCAGCTGCCGGGCGTTCCACCGCTCGGTGACGTCCTGGACCATGTAGCAGACCCCGGTGATGGAGTCGTCGACGCCCACCAGGGGGAAGAAGGACGTGGAGTAGGCGCGCTGACGGTGCGGATCGGCCCAGCTCCAGCCCAGGTACTCGTAGTCGGTGATCGGGGCGCCGGTCTCCAGGACCTTGCGCATCAGCCCCTCGATGGTGACCGCCTGCAGCCCGGGCAGCAGTTCGCTGAGCCGTCGCCCCAGCCGCTGTTCCCGGGGGACGCCGCCGAAGCGTTCCAGCGTGTCGTTCAGCCACACGTACCGCAGCCCGAGGTCCATCACCGCCATCCCGACCGGGGAGCGGGTCAGGAACCCGTCGAGGACGGACCGGTCCACCGCCCAGGGCCGGCTCTGCTCGCGTGCCGAGAGCAGGAAGCACTCGTCGTCGCCGATCCGGAAGGACGCGGAGACCCGCAGGTCGACCTCGACGATACGGCCGTCGCGGTGCCGTAGGCCGATGACACCGCTCCACCCCATGCCCGCCCGGCACCGCGCGGCGACGGCGGCCACCCGGGCCGGGTCCCGGGCCATCGCCGTCAGGTCCGCGGCGGAGCGGCCGACCACCTCCGAGGCCGGGCGGCCGAGCAGCGCCTGCGCGCCTCGCGTCCAGCCGACGACGACGCCGTCCGCGGACACGATGGCCGCCGCGTCGGTGGACGCGTCGAGGAGATCGCGCGCGCCCGCGGGCGTCGGGGCCTCGGCCTCGGCCTCGCCTCCGGCCGGGGCTTCGGCCTCGGTAGCTTCTCGCGCAGAATCCGCAGAATCCATGGGTGCCGTCCTCTACACGACCATGGTCCTGCTTGTCCGCCCGATGCGCACGGCGCCGCCGACGCCGTCCTCGCCGGAGCACCCCGCTACCGGACGGGCCGGGCGAGGCGCAGCATAGAGGTGCTGGAGGAGGATCCGCGATGACAGCCGAACCCATCCGGTCCGAGGGCGCCCCGTACCGCCCCGAGGCGCCCCCGCCCACCGGTCTGCTGGACATGCTGAGCGTGGCCGCCATGGTCGTCGACGCCGAGGGACGCATCGTGTTCTGGACCCCGCAGGCGGAGGAATTGTTCGGGTACACCGCGCAGGAGGCCCTCGGGAAGTACGCGGCGCGGCTGTTCATCCACCCCGAGCACCTGAAGTCGGTGGTGCGGCTGTTCGGGGAGGTGCTGGAGACGGGCCGGAGCTGGGCCGGCGCCTTCCCCATCCGGCACAAGGACGGCAGCAGCCGGCTGATGGAGTTCCGCAACATGCGGCTGCAGGACGATCTCGGGGGCGTCTACGCCCTGGGCATCGCCGCCGACCACGGCCTGCTCCAGCGCGTGGAGACCGATCTGGCCCTGTGCGAGCGGCTGATCAACCAGTCCCCGATCGGGCTGGCCCTGCTGGACCCCGAACTGCGCTACATCCTGGTCAACCCGGCGCTCGAACGCATCGACGGCGTCCATGCCGAGGACCACATCGGCCGTCTCCTGAGGGAGACCCTGCCGCTGCCCGACGTGGAGACCATCGAGTCGGCGCTGCGCCAGGTGCTCACCACCGGCACTCCGCTCATCGACCAGTACCACGTGGGCCGGCCGCAGACCGACCCCGAACACGAGCACGCCTGGTCCCTGTCCTTCTACCGGCTGGAGGACCCCGGCGGGCGGATCCTGGGCGCGGCCGCCTCGGTCGTCGACGTCACCGAACGGCACCGCGCGGCCGCCGAGGCCGACCGGGCCCGGCGCCGTCTGGCCCTGATCGCGGAGGCCTCCACCCGGGTCGGCACCACGCTGGAGGTGGAGCGGACCGCGCACGAGCTGGCCGAGATCGCCGTCCCCCAGCTCGCCGACGTGGTCGCCGTGGACGTCCTCGACTCCGCCCTGGCCTGCCGTCGCTCGCGCCGGCCGGACAACGGCCCCGAGCTGTTCCGCGCCCTCGCGCTCAAGGCGAGCCATCCCACCGTGGCGCTGCGCGCCGCCGACCCGCCCGGCGACCTCGCCGCCTACGACGGCGACCGGCTGGTCACCCTGTGCGTGCACACCGGGCGGCCGGTCCTGGTGCGGCACGTCGGCGAACAGGACCTGCCGCGCATCGCCCGGGACGCCGAGGCCGGTTCGCTGCTGGCCCGCGCCGGAGTGCACTCGTACCTCGCCGTGCCGTTGATCGCGCACGGCGAGGTGCTCGGCGCCTTCGACCTCAAGCGCACCCGCAACCCGCTGCCGTTCGACGAGGACGACGTCATCCTCGCCAGTGAGCTGGCCGGCCGGGCCGCCGTGGCCATCGACAACGCCCGCTGGTTCCAGAGCGTGCGCAACACCGCGCTCACCCTCCAGCGCAGTCTGCTGCCCGACCACCCCTCCCGGCAGACCGGTCTGGAGCTCGCGTCCCGCTACCAGCCCGCCCAGGCCACCAGCGAGGTCGGCGGCGACTGGTACGACGTCATCCCGCTGAACGACGACAAGACCGCACTGGTCGTCGGAGACGTCATGGGCAACGGCATCGACGCCGCCGCCACCATGGGCCGGCTGCGCACCGCCACCTGCGCCTACGCGGACCTCGACCTCGACCCGGGCGCGGTGCTCCAGCACCTGGACAAGATCACCTGCGATCTGGAGCACTACATCGTCACCTGCCTGTACGCCGTGTACGACCCCCACTCCGGACAGTGCCGCATCGCCAACGCGGGACACATGCCGCCCGCGCTGGTCCGCCCGGGCCGGGCCCCCACCCTGCTCGAGCTCCCCTCGGGGGCTCCGCTGGGCGTCGGCGGCGTCGCCTTCGAGACCACGACGACCGAGTTCTCCCCCGGCGACCTGCTCGTTCTCTACACGGACGGCCTGGTCGAGACGCGACACCACCCCATCGACGACCGGCTGGCGGTCCTCCTCAACTTCCTGGACGAACCCGACCGTCCCCTGGAGGAGATCTGCGACCTCCTGCTGTACGGGCTGCGCCACCCGGAGGACCACGACGACGTCGCCCTGCTGGTCGCCCGGGCGGTGGCGACCGACGCCGGGTGAGCGCGCCACCCTCGTACGTAATCACCGCTCCCCGGACGGTGATTGCCGGACGTCGGTCATCACCAGTCCGGCGATGTGCGCGGTGACCGTGTCCAGAATGTCTTTCCAGGCCTCCGCGTCGCCGAGCACCAGGTAGTTGAGGGTCAGACCGTCGGTCATGGCGGCCAGATAGCGGGCCAGCACCGGGACGGGCACGGCGAGCCGGAGGTCCATGCTCCGGCGCAGTTCCTCGATGAGTTCGGCGTACGCCTCGCCGTACAGCTCGTACTGGCGGCGCGCCAGGTGCTCGAACCCGGGCTGGCGCAGGGCGTACTGGGTGAGCTCGTAGGTGAGCATGTGCTCGTCGGGGTGGGCCCGGACGTGGTCCCAGTACGCCTGGAAACCGGCCCGGACCGTCTCCTCCAGGGTGGCCCTGGGCCGGATCGCGTCCTTCACGACGCTCACCGAGTGGTCGGTGAGCGTCGTGATGACCGACTCGACCAGGGCCTCCTTGGAGTTGAAGCAGTAGTGGAAGACGCTCAGGGACACGCCGGCCTCGGCGGCGATGGACCGGGTGGTCGTCCTGGGGACGCCGTCCCGGGCCATCGCCCTGATCGCCGCTTCCGTCAGCTGTCTGCGTCGCTCGGCCGACGGCATGCGTGCCATGTGGTGTGTCCCCCGTTGTCGTACGTCAGGCGCTGTGGACGCCCACTTCGTACAACGAGTATCCCCAGTCGGTGCCCCGGTCGAGGCCGTGGACGCGGACGTAGCGGGCCGGTGTGCCGGTGAACTTCGCCGTGTCCAGGCCGCCGTCGCCGGAGGTGGTGGACCAGGCGGTCGTCCAGGTCGTGCCGTCGGTGGAGAGTTCGATGCGGTACGACTTCCCGTACGCGCGCTCCCAGTCGAGGGTCACCCGGGACACCAGGTTCGTGGAGCCCAGGTCGACCTGCCACCACTGGTCGTCGCTCCAGTCGCTGGCCCAGCGGCTTTCGTCGTCGCCGTCCACGGCCCGGCCCGGCTGGTAGCTGGTGAACGGGTTGGACTCGGACGAAGCGGCCGTGGCCGTCCGGCTCCTGGCGAGGTTGACCGACGCCTGGTGCTGCTCGGTCGAGCCCCAGGTGCCGAGGTAGGACTCCGCGCCCCGGAAGAGGTCGTTCACCACGTCCTGGCCGCCGACCAGCCGGATGTCCTCGATCCAGTCGGGGATCAGGCCGACGTTGGCGCCGCCGTCGGTGTTGAAGTCGAAGGTGCGGCTGCCGACGGTCTGCTTGTCGATGACGGAGCCGCCGTCGACGCTCTTGAAGGGGTACGTCACCTTGGTGGCGGCGTCCGCTCCGCGCGGGGCGGGGTGGTCGCCGATGCCGTTGAAGTCGGTGCCGTAGCCGTAGCCCACGCCGTACTTGTCGCGCAGCGCGTCGGTGCGCTTCGCCTCGGTGGCGAACGCCTCGGAGCCGTGCATGTACTGGGCGACGAAGCCGCCGAGGCTGTACACCCGCTCGGTCCAGTTGAGGTCCATCCAACTGTGCGAGGAGAGCACGCCGGGGTAGGAGGCGGCCTCGAAGATGTCGAGCGCCTGGCCGGTGGCCTTGACGCTCATGTGGTCGATCTCGAGCATCATCTTGCGTTGCATCATGCCGCGCACGGCGTACTCGCCGAGACTGGTGAGCCCTCGGGTGTTGCACTGCGCGGCCGTGTCGTACTCCGGGACCTCCGTGCCGGCCGGCAGGTCCGCCTCGGCCTCGGACGCGGCGGTGCCGATGGGGTTGTCGTGCTGCGGGCCCTTGCAGGTCTCCGTCTGCCAGAAGGTGCCGGTCGACAGGAACTGCCCGACGTTGATGGCCGTTCCGAGACCGCCCTCGTCGAAGCGGACGCCGCACAGCGCGTTGTCGAACTTGTGGCACAGGAACATGCTGCGCACGCCCAGCGCGTACAGCTCGTCCAGGCCCTTGTCGATGTCGGACTTGCTGCACTGCGCGATGTCGAAGATCTGCTTGCAGCCGAACGGCTCGGAGGTCTCCACGCCCAGGACGACCGCCAGCTTGCCCTGCTTGATGACCTCACGCGCCTGGGCGCTGTCGAGGACGATCCGGAACCAGCCCTTGCCGGTGCCGCCGTACTGCTTGTCGATGTAGGCCTGCAGGTCGTACGTCAGCTTCGCCTGGAGCCGGATCGACGTCATCTCGTCGCAACTGCGGTCCTTGAACGGGTAGATCGAGCAGATCATGCCGTTGGTGACGAGGTCGTTGACCAGCACCCGCTGCCCGCCGCGCCAGGCCCGCTCCACCCAGGCGTAGTAGTTGGCCTGGTGGGTCATCGAGTCGTAGGCCGGCCAGTCCGTGAAGGTCGGCCAGCCGACGGGGTCGTGCCGGCCGTCGCCGCCGTGGGTGATGTAGTCGAACAGCGCGAGCGTGCCGTCGGGGTAGTGCTCGGGACAGTCCTTCAGCGCGTCGGCGACGCCGGCCTCGGAGAAGACCTTGCCGCAGATCAGCCGCCCGCCGAACGCCTCGTTGGAGAACAGGTGGTTGTGCGCGTCGACGAAGCCGCGCACGTCCCCGGCGGAGTCGGTGCCGGTGAACGGCTCCCCGGTGACGTTGATCTGGGAGTCGGGGGTCGGCCGGGCCGTCGGCGTCCACCAGTCGGTACCGGCGGCCGAACTCTGGGCCGGGCCCAGGATCGTGGCCAGTACGAGCAGGAGCAGAGAGACGACGGTGACGTGGCGTCTGCGGTACGGGCGTCCGGTCATGGTCACAGGCCCACTCCCTCGGTCGACGGGAAGGCGCGGTCGACGAGGGCGTTTTGACTGCCCATGAGATTGTCATGACCGACGCAAGATAGTGCGATGAGAATGCGGACTGACGCCGTTCCGAGTCAAGAGTCCGGGACGCTTGACCTGATAAGTGCGGGCGCCCGCGCAAACCTCCCAGTGGAAGCGCGGCCGCGACGATGCGCTTACACGTTCAGGTGATGATCCACGCGACCCCGCCGAAGGCCCCCCATGCGCCCCCTATCCAGGGCACATGGACATGTACCGCACTTCTGCAGACCCGGGGCGGCTCTCCCGTCGCCGGTTCACGGCCGGCGCCGGCGCCGCCGCCGCGCTGGCGGCAGCCTCCACCGCCCCGGCCGCAGCCACTCCCCCTCGA
The DNA here is from genome assembly GCF_053592635.1 of Streptomyces sp. NPDC002623. NCBI lineage: Bacteria > Bacillati > Actinomycetota > Actinomycetes > Kitasatosporales > Streptomycetaceae > Streptomyces > Streptomyces sp. NPDC002623. The sequence continues at coordinate 61,431 of NZ_JBSFWB010000035.1, forward strand.
CGGCCCGACTGTCCGCCCGAGTCCACCGCGGACCGGGCGACCTGCCTGGCCGTGGCCCGCGCGCTGCTCGTGGTCGACGAGGACGACCGGCCCCTCGTGCCGGGGTACGCGAAGGTCCTCGACGGGGGTCTGCCACGGGCGAGGACGGGCGCCGCGAAGAAGGTGCTGGTGATCGGCGCCGGGCCCGCCGGACTGGTGGCCGCCTGGCTGCTCAAGCGCGCCGGACACCACGTCACGCTCGTGGAGGCCAACGGCAACCGGGTCGGCGGCCGGGTCAAGACCTTCCGCACCGGCGGGCACGAGCACGCGCCGCAGGCGTTCACCGACGCCCGCCTGTACGCGGAGGCGGGCGCCATGCGGATCCCCGGCAGCCACCCGCTGGTGATGAGCCTGATCGACCGACTGGGCGTCGAGAAGCGCCGGTTCCACCTCGTGGACGTCGACGCGGACGGCAAGCCCGTCAACAACGCCTGGCTGCACGTCAACGGCATCCGGATGCGCCGCTCCGCGTACGCGACGTCGCCGCGGAGGATCAACCGCTCCTTCGGGGTGCCCCGAAAGTACTGGGACACCCCGTCGTCGACGATCCTGCGCGAGGCCCTGGACCCGGTGCGCGACGAGTTCAGCACCCGCGGCGCCGACGGCAAAAGGGTCGACAAGCCGCTGCCGGAGCGGGTGCAGGGATGGGCGCGGGTCGTGCAGCGGTTCGGGGACTGGTCGATGTACCGGTTCCTGACCGAGGAGGCGCGCCTCGACGAACGCACGATCGATGTCGTCGGCACCCTGGAGAACCTCACCTCCCGGCTGCCGCTGTCGTTCATCCACAGCTTCATCAGCGCCTCGCTGATCAGCCCGGACACCGAGTTCTGGGAGCTGGTCGGGGGCACGGCCATGCTTCCGGACGCGCTGCTGAAGGAGGTCTCGGACGTGCTGCGGCTCGACCGGCGCGCGACGCACATCGAGTACTGGGCGCCGGACCGGCAGGGCGGGCACGACACCTCGCACGTGAGCGCCGACGGGCCGCACGTGTGGATCGACACCGTCTCCGAGGGGCGCGGCGGCAAGGTCGTGCGCGAGGAGTTCACCGCGGATCTGGCGATCGTCACGGTGCCGTTCTCGGGGCTGCGGCAGGTGCAGGTCAGCCCGCTGATGTCGTACAAGAAACGGCGGGCCGTCGCGGAGCTGCACTACGACAGCGCGACCAAGGTGCTGCTGGAGTTCGGCCGCCGCTGGTGGGAGTTCACCGAGGCGGAGTGGAAACGTGAACTCGACGCCGTACGGCCGGGGCTGTACGAGGAGTACCGGGCGGGGAAGGCGCCGGCCGACGGGAGTCTGCTCGGCGCGCATCCGTCCGTGCCGCCCGGCCACATCTCGGCGGGGCAGCGGGTGCACTACGCGGCCAACCGGTGGGCCGCCCGCGACCAGCCGGAGGCGGCGCACATCGTGGGCGGGGGCTCGGTCTCCGACAACTCCAACCGGTTCATGATCAACCCCTCGCATCCGATCGGCGACAGCGAGGGCGGCGTCGTCCTCGCCTCCTACAGCTGGGCCGACGACGCCTCCCGCTGGGACTCGCTCGACGACGACGCCCGCTACCCGCACGCCCTGCGCGGGCTCCAGCAGGTCTACGGCCAGCGCGTCGAGGTCTTCTACACCGGCGCGGGCCGCACCCAGAGCTGGCTGCGCGACCCGTACGCCTACGGGGAGGCGTCCGTGCTGCTCCCGGGGCAGCACACGGAGCTGCTCAGCGCGATCCGCGCCCCCGAGGGCCCGCTGCACTTCGCGGGCGACCACACCTCGGTCAAGCCGTCGTGGATCGAGGGGGCGCTGGAGTCGGGGGTCCGGGCGGCGCTGGAGGCACACGGGGCGTAAAACTCCGAAGCATGTTTTGAACACGTTCAAATGCAGGGTAGGGTCCTCTTCACGTAGGGCTTTCCAGCTCGTACGAGGAGGGGACGCTGCTCATGAAGATCGTGCTACCCGGCGGGACCGGGCAGGTGGGGACCGTCCTGCGCCGCGCGCTGACCGCGGCCGGACACGAGGTCGTGGTGCTGACCCGGCGGCCGACCGGCCGGGGCGAGGTGCGATGGGACGGCCGGACGCTCGGCCCCTGGGCGGAGGCGATCGACGGCAGCGACGTCGTGGTCAATCTGGCCGGCCGCAGCGTCAGCTGCCGCTACACCCCCGACAACCTGCGGGACATGATGGAGTCCCGGGTGGACTCCGCCCGGGTCGTGGGCGAGGCGATCGCCGCCGTCACGCGGCCGCCGCGGGTCTGGCTCCAGATGAGCACGGCGACGATCTACTCCCACCGGTTCGACGCCCCCAACGACGAGGCCACCGGCCTGATCGGCGGCGCCGAAGCCGACGTCCCGGGCTACTGGGGCTACAGCGTCGACATCGCCACCGCATGGGAGCGGGAACAGGAGAAGGCCGACACCCCGGACACCCGCAAGGTGGCCCTGCGGTCCGCGATGGTGATGAGCCCCGACCGGGGCGGGGTCTTCGACGTGCTGCTGCGGCTGGTCCGGCTCGGACTCGGCGGCCCGGTCGCGGGCGGCGCGCAGTACGTGTCCTGGATCCACGACGCCGACTTCGTCCGCGCGGTCGAGTTCCTCGTCGAACGGGACGACCTCGCCGGACCGGTGAACCTGGCCGCCCCCGCCCCGCTCCCCCAGCGCGCCTTCATGCGCGCCCTGCGCGAGGCGTGGGGCGTCCCGGTGGGCCTGCCCGCGACGAAGTGGATGGCCGAGCTCGGCGCCTTCGCCCTGCGCTCGGACACCGAACTCCTCCTCAAGAGCCGACGGGTCGTCCCGGGGCGGCTGCTCGACGCGGGATTCGTCTTCGACCGGCCGGAGTGGCCGGCGGCCGCCGCCGACCTCGCACGGCGGGTGCGCGACCGCTGACGGCGACGTGACGTGACGTGACAGGACGTGACGTGGGTCACGAACAGGCCGCTGTCAGGGTTCTGGTGGCGATCTGTCAGGTGTCTGCGCTTGCATGGCGCCGGACGTTCCCCCCACGAGGAGTGCCATGACCCCCACCCTTGCGCACGAGCCGTCCGAGTCCGCCCCCGAGTCCGTTCCCGACTTCCCGATGCCCCGGGACGCGGCCTGTCCGTTCGCACCGCCGCCCGAGATGATGCGGCTGCACGACGAACGGCCCGTCGCCAAGGTGCGGCTGTGGGACGGCAGTACGCACTGGCTCGTCACCCGCTACGACGACCAGCGCGCCCTGTACGGCGACCCGAGGCTCAGCGTCGACGTCACCCGGCCCGGCTTCCCCTATCTGAGCCAGGGCTTCAAGGAGACCGCCGGGAAGACCCCGCCGTCGTTCCTGAACATGGACGACCCCGATCACGCGCGGATCCGCCGGATGGTCACCGCGCCGTTCACCATCAAGCGGATGGAGGCGCTGCGGCCGGCGATCCAGCGCATCGCCGACGAGCTGATCGACGCCATGCTGGCCGGCCCGAACCCGGTCGACCTGGTCGAGGCGCTGGCGCTGCCGCTGCCGTCCCTGGTGATCTGCGAACTGCTCGGCGTGCCCTACGCCGACCACGACTTCTTCCAGAGTCACAGCAAGGTGGGACTGAGCCGCGACGCGACCCCCGAGAGCGCCCGCGCCGCCAACATCGCCCTGTACCGGTACCTGGACCGGATCCTCGACGTGAAGCTCGCCGACCCGGCCGAGGACATGCTGTCCGACCTGGCGGCCCGGATGCACGCGGGCGAGCTGACCCGACACGAGGCCGCCATGCTGGGCGTGCTGCTGCTCGGCGCCGGGCACGAGACCACCGCGAACATGATCTCCCTGGGCGTGCTGGCGCTGCTGGAGCATCCCGAGCAGCTGGCGGTCGTCCGGGACACCGACGATCCGAAGGCGCTGGCGGGGGCGGTGGAGGAGCTGCTGCGGTATCTGACGGTCGTGCACAGCGGCCAACGGCGGCTCGCGCTGGAGGACCTGGAGATCGGCGGACAGCGGGTGCGCGCCGGGGAGGGCGTCATCATCCCGGGCGCGACCGGCAACTGGAGCCCGGACCGCTTCCCCGACCCCGGCCGGCTCGACGTGCGCCGCGACGCCCGCCGGCACATGGCGTTCGGCTTCGGCATCCACCAGTGCCTCGGCCAGCCCCTGGCCCGCATCGAACTCCAGGTGGTCTACGGCACGTTGTTCCGCCGCGTGCCCCGACTGCGGGTCGCCGCACCGCTGGACACGATCCCGTTCAAGGACGACGGGATCGTGTACGGCGTGTACGAGCTGCCGGTGGCCTGGTAGCGCGCCGATGCCGTGCGGCCGTGGGCGAGGCCCGCGTCCGCACGGCGGTTCGCCGAAATGCGCGTCAGCTGGCCGCGCGCACCGCGTCGCGGATCAGGTCCGCGACCGCCTTCGGCGGCGGACACCGACGCCCTTCTCCGGGCCGGACCAGACGTGTCGGATCAGGCGTGCAGGGCGTCGCGCAGGGTGCCGACGGCCAGGGTGATGGCGGCCTCGGCGGCATACGTCGGGCGCAGCGCGTTCAGCATCACGAAGTCGTGGATGATGCCCTGGAAGCGCACTGCGGTGACCGGGACGCCGGCCGCGCGCAGCTTGTTCGCATAGGCCTCGCCCTCGTCGCGCAGGACGTCGGCCTCGCCCGTGATGACCAGTGCCGGGGGCAGGCCGGTGAGCTGCTCGGCGGTGGCGCGCAGCGGGGACGCGGTGATCTGGGCGCGCTCGGCCTCGTCGGTCGTGTACTGGTCCCAGAACCACTGCATGCCGTCGCGGCGCAGGAAGTAGCCCTCGGCGAACTGGTGGTAGGAGCCGGTGTCGAAGCTCGCGTCGGTGACCGGGTAGAACAGCACCTGCTGCACCAGCGGGACGCCGCCGCGCTCCTTGGCCATCAGGGTCAGGGCGGCGGTCATGTTGCCGCCGACCGAGTCACCGGCGACCGCCATACGGGCGGCGTCCAGCCCCTTCGTCGCGCCCTCCCGGACGACCCACTGGGCGACCGCGAAGTTCTGCTCGATGGCCACCGGGTAGCGGGCCTCGGGCGAGAGGTCGTACTCGGGGAAGACGACCGCGGCCTCCGCGCCGACGGCGAGTTCGCGCACCAGGCGGTCGTGGGTGTGGGCGTTGCCGAACACCCAGCCCGCACCGTGGATGTAGAGGATCACCGGCAGCGTGCCCTCGACGCCGGCCGGCTTGACGATCCGGGCACGGACGCTGCCCGTCGGCCCGCCCTCGACCGTGATCCACTCCTCGTCGACCGCCGGCTTGTCGATCTCGCCGGACTGGACCTCGTCCACGGCCTTGCGCCCCTCCGCCGGGGCCAGGTCGAAGAGGTACGGCGGGTTGGCGGTCGCCTCGGCGAACGCAGCGGCCTCGGGTTCGAGCACGGGGGTGACCGGCTCAACGGCGTCGGACATGGGATCTCCTGCAGTTCTCGAAGTGCGCTGTCTTGCCCCCTCACCGTAAATCTGCCATGCACCGGCGTCTTGTCCACCCGCGCACCACAGCTGTTCTCCAAGTGCACAGGAGCCCGCAACCTAGTTGCACTAGCTTCAAACCTAGAGATACTAGGAACGTGACCTCACCGACCTCACCGACCTCACCGCATTCGACTCGCGCGACGCTGAAAGTGCCCGGCGCCACCCTCCACTACGAAACGCTCGGCAGCGGCCCGGTCCTGCTGCTCATCCCGGGCGGCGCCGGGGACGCCGGACTGTACGCGGGCATGGCCGCGGAACTGGCCGCCCGGTACACGGTCGTCTCGTACGACCCGCGCGGAATGTCCCGCAGCCCGCTCGACAGCCCGGCGGACACACCCCACGCCGACGAACAGGTGCAGGTGTGGAGCGACGACGCCCGTCGGCTGCTCGATCTGCTCTCCCCCGACGACGACGCGGCCGTGTTCGGTTGCAGCTCCGGGGCGGTCGTCGCGGTCGATCTGCTGGCCCGGCGTCCGGAGCGGCTGCGCCGGGTGGTCGCGCACGAACCGCCGTTGCTGGAACTGCTGGCGGATCCCGCCCCGCATCGAGCACTGTTCGCCGAGGTGCGCGAGACCTTCCGCTCCGAAGGAGCCGGCCCCGCCATGGCCCGGCTCGCCGAGGGCCTGGCGGACGGAGCCGTGCGACAGTCGCCCGCGCAGCCGCCCGCGCAGCCGCCGACCGAACTGCCGCCCGACATCCAGGAGATGGCGGTGCGGATGCACACCAACATCCCCGTCTTCCTGGGCCGCGTCCTGCGCCCGTTCTCCTCGGCCCTGCCCGACCTCGCGGCGCTGCGGCCGGTGGCCCACAAGCTGGTGCCGGCCGCGGGGCACGACTCCCGACGCCAACTCCCCTTGTACGGACCGGCCGAACGGCTCGCCGAGCTCCTCGGACGCGACCTCGTCGAGTTCCCCGGCGGCCATCTCGGAGCCGTCGAGTCCCCGAAGGAGTTCGCCGACCGCCTGCTGAACGTCCTGGAGTGAACGCCGGTGGCCCCGCCCCCCTGAGGTGAGGGGGGCGGGGCCACCGGAGCGTCCTGCGCGGGATGCCGCCGGCTCAGCCGGCCGCTGTCCTGCGCCTGCGGAGCCACCACACGAGGGCTCCGCCGACCGCGGCCAGGGTCGCCGCGAGCGTGGCGATCAGGGCCACGGGGAGGCCGGCGCCGGTGTCGGCGAGGTTGCCGTCCGGGTCATGGGCCGGCGGCGTGGGCTTGCCCTGGCCGCCGCCCGAGGTGGAGGGCGTCGGCGCCGGGGTCGTCGAGCCGCCGCCCGGCGTCGACGCGGTCGGGGACGGGGACGGGGACGGGGACGGGTCGTCACCGCCGCCGCCCGTGTCGCCCGTACCGCCGACCCCTGCGCCGAGGTAGGCGATGTCGGTGTCCCGGTAGGACGTGTCGTCGGCCTTCATCGACGTCTTGGTGGTCTCGTCGAGGGTCGGGTTCTCGACGTTGAACTCGGTCCGGGAGATGTTCCGCTTCGGGGACTTCGAGAAGTCGACCCCGCCGACGATGTAGATCAGCGTCGTGCCGCCTGCCGGGATCTCGTACTGGAACTCACCCTCGGTGTAGATCTTCCGGTACTTCTTGAAGAGCTCGTTCTTGTCCCAGTTCTGGTTCGGGGCGCGCAGCGGCCACCGCTTCACGTCGTTGCTGTTGATGATCTTCCGGAAGTCCGTGGCCTTCGCCGCGTCCTGCTGTCGGATCCACTCCGCGGCGACTCGCGAGGTGTAGACCCGGCGCAGATCGGCGTACTGGGGCGCGGTGTTGATGGTCTTCTCGACCGCCGGCACGATCATGCTGTCGATGACGGCCTGGGCCGCCTTCGTCTGAGCCTCGTCGGGCGTGCAGATCGGCTCGCCCGGACCGGGCGTGACGGTGGTCTGCGCGGTCGACTTCAGGGCCAGCGGGGCATCCAGGATGTAGATGCCGCCGTCCTGTTCGCGGACCTGGGCGGGCTTGGGCTCGATCCAGTTCCGCAGGCCCGGCATGCACGGCTTGCCGTTCTCCTTCGGCAGGGCCGCCCAGTACTGCTTGCCGAGGTCGGTCTTGGGGTCCATGGCCTTGTAGAAGTCGTGCTTCATCTGGAGGTCGGCCTCCAGCAGGACCCGGCCGGCGTCGGTGGAGGCGAAGGCGTTGTCCATGATCCGGTCGGGCTCGTCCGGGTTGAGGTTCACCCAGAACTTGTCCGGGGTGAGCGCGAGCCAGGTGAAGAAGCTGTCCGAGGCCAGGTTCATGGTGGCCTCGCCGCCGTAGCCCGGGTTCGTGTCCGGGTCGGGCACGTACTCGGACTTCATGGAGTACGTCATGCCCTTGCCCAGGACGGGCGCCCCGACGTAGCGGAGTTCGAGCGTGGAGAAGTCGATGCCGCCCGGTCCGCCGCGCGGCAGCGTGCCACGGGTGTCGATCGTCCGCGCGGCGCCCTGCTGACGACGGGCGTCCTCGGGGGTGGGAGCGGAGTCGCGGATGCGGTCGTTGGCCGGGCCGCGGGTCCCCTGCTTCGGGTCGGGGCTGAACCAGGTGTCGTAACGGCTGTAGCCCCGGATCGGCTTGGTCTGCGGGATGCCGTTGTACTTGCGCTCGAAGATCCGCACCTGGTTGGGCTTGCCGCGCTCCCGGGACAGCTCGTCGTTGAACTCACGGAGCTTGTCGAGGGTGTTCTTGGGGACCTTCTTCCCGCCGACCAGCCGGAAGGTGTGGTCCTTGGTCTCCGGCTGCCGGGCGATGATCCTGTCGGCGGCGAGCTGGTCGGCCCGATGCGTGCCGTTCGACTTGAACTCGTTGAATTCCTTGAGCCGTTGGTTGTACGCGTCGTACTTCCGGGTGGCGATCAGCTTGCCGTTCGCATCGCGGACCTCGACCTTGACCTCGCACAGCCAGTCCGGGCCGATCAGGTTGAAGTCCTTGACGACGCGCTGCTCGAAGGCGCTGCCCTTGTGGTTGTTGATCTCGTTGCGGATGTAGATCTTGTCGAACCAGTTGTTGAACTCGGCGACGGGCCGTCCGGTGGACAGGAAGCGGGCGTAGATCTCCATGGCCTTGTCGGCGGGCTCGCCCGAGGCCGCGGCCTGCTTCTTCCACTGGTCGACCGTCTTGGACTGCGCCTTTTGCGCCTCCGCCCGGGTGGGCGGCTTCAGTCCGTCGAACGCCTTGCCCTGCAACGGGAAGTTGTAGTTCTTCGGGTTGCCCGCCCACTGCTGGTACGGGTCCGCCCCGGCGGGGAAGCCGGAGTTGGACGGCGTCCTGTCGTACTGCTTCTTCAGCCACTTCTGGTCGCAGCGCTGGCCCTTGATGGTGGTCGCGGCATGGGCGCTGTCGACGCCGAGGCCGGGCAGACCCGTCAGGGTCAGTGCGCCGGCCACGCCGAGCGCGGCCGTGAAGCGGCCGATCAGCCGCCATCTGCGTGATGGTCGTATGAGCGTGCTCAAGGTGCTGTTCCTCTTCCCTCGCTGTGGGGGCATGGAGGGGTTCGGGTGCGACGGGTGAAGCCCCCGTGACGTCCGTCGCGCGGGCCACCCTAGACCCGTTCACGCAGTAATCGCACAGCAAATCGACAGGTTTGCAGAACAACTCGCGGACGTCCACAGGGAGTTCACCAGTAGGCGGCCCCGGTCCCTACAGTGACCCCATGACCCGAACCGACCATGGCGACGAGGCCGCCGAACAGCAGCTCAGCCGGTGGATCACCGAGATCCCGGAGGCGCTCAGGGAGCTGCGCGCCGAAGTGCTGGACGAGCACTTCCCGTTCGACTTCACGCCCATGTCGCTGGCCGTCCTGGAAGCGCACATGCTCGCCGAGTACCGGTCGACCGACGAGAAGGTGGGCATGGACTTCCGGCCGACCGAGTGCGCGATGGTCTACGTCGGCGAGGTCCTGCTGGCCGTCGGCGGCGGCCGGTGGGACTGGGACGCCCGCAAGGCCCCCGGATCCTCGGCGGGCCGGCCCGTCGTCCACCCCGATCCCGCACTCGGCCTCGCTGCCGTCGACCCCATCGCGCTCGTCGCGCGGGCCGCCCGCATCCGCACCGGGGACGTCTTCATCGAAGAGGCGGCCAGGCTCCAGGAGGCCGTCGCGGCCCGGCGGGAGCGGGAACCCGACTGGGCGCCGGTCGTCGTGCCCCATCCCGAGCAGGCGGCGCACCGGACGGGCGCGGACCATCCGGAACTGGTGCGGTGGCTCGACCTGCGCGCCGCCGGGTTCGCCGACTGGGCGCAGGAGGCGGGTCCCGGGGAGCTCTGGGACTTCTCCCCCGGCTCCCTCGACCGGCTGGAGCCGGTCCTGCGGGACCGGTTCGCCGACAGCGGCGGGCTCCTCGCCGCGAAGAGCGGCGCGTTCGTCCAGGGCGTCGTCTGGTACGTCGGCGAGGTCGTGCGCCGGAGCAGGGACGGCGTGGTGTGGCAGTACCGGCCCCGCACCCGCTTCGACGAGCCGCTCGAAGCGGCCATGTTCCACGCCGGCGACGAGATCTACCTCGACACGCCGATGGTGGCGCAGCCGGGCCTTCGGGACGGGGGGGCGGCGTATCCGATGGCGACGCTCAACGTCCTGTTCTGGGAGACGGACGAGCTCGACAACCCCATCGAGCCCCGTCTGGCCGACATCCTGGACGACTTCGCCTGAACCCCGGGCCGCCACGGACGCCGGGGGCCCGGGACGGCTTCGTCCCGGGCCCCCGGCGGGCGGAGGTGACCGCTCGTCAGCAGGTCCGGCCGGTGTAGTAGGCGCCCTGGATCTTGCTTGCGGAGCCCAGCCAGACCGTGCCGGGGCCGACACACCGCTCGTAGTCGGGCGCCAGGGCGACCTCGACCTTGATGACCACCCGAGAGCCGTCGGACGTGCAGTGGTTGTAGAAGGCGTCGGAACTCGTCTCGTAGAACCCGCACGGGTCCGCGGCCGCGGGGCCCGCGGTGGCCGCGGTCACCGCGCCCAGAGAGGTGAGCACGAGAGCGACGGAACCGATGGTGCCGAGCACCGAACGACGAACACGCAAAGTACGACTCCTTGCCGGATTGAGGGATCAGGACCTGGAAAACCCCAGGTCCGCTGATCGGCGGGATGCCTGCCCCAGGATCGTGGCGCTCACCTCGCGATGATCGAACAGCGCGCCACGTTCACCCTGCGAATCGTTTCGCCGCTACGCCGATGGAGTGGATCTTCAGGGAACGACGACTCGGCGGCGGAGATCTCGGGCAGGGCGGGGCGCGTTCACCCGGGTGAGCGCCCCGAGTGGTGGCCCGGCTCGGGCTGACTGACGGTGGATCACGTCAGGCCGGGTCTTGTCAGCTGACGAGGCGTCGGCTGCCCGGCCATGACGGAAGGACCATCAGATGCGTTCTGCTCGCATGATCCTGGCCACCGCGGCGGCGTCCGCCGCCCTCGCCATCGGCGCCCCCGGCGCCTACGCGGCCGCCGGTGACACGGACCACGACGACTCCTCCTACAGCAAGGAGGACAGCTCCTCGTACAGCAAGGACGACACCTCCTCCGACAAGGAGGAGCACGGCAAGGACGAACACGGCAAGGAGGAGTCCGGCAAGGAAGAGCATGGCAAGGACGAGCACGACAAGCCGCACGGCGGGATGCACACCGGCGGCGGCCACCTCGCCTTCGTGAACTACGACAGCGACAGCGCGAAGGACCCCAAGTACGACCCGGAGACCTACAAGGACAAGGACTCCGAGAAGGACAAGGACTCCTGGGGCGGCAAGGAGGAGTCCGGCGGCTGGAGCAAGGACGAGCACGACAAGCCGCACGGCGGCGTGCACACCGGCGGCGGCGCCCTCGCCGGGCCCTCGGCGACCGCGGCCGGCCTCGGCGTCCTCGCCGTCGCCGGCACCGGCATCTACGCCCTGCGCCGCAAGAAGACGGTGGGGGGTGTGGCCTGACCATGCCTGACGCGATAGCAGCCGCGGCCGCCACGCTCTCCCCGCGTGGCGGCCCGGCCGGCTGCCCGGCCCGCTGCCCGCTCCGGCACTGATCGCAGCACGGGAACCATGCCGCCCCTGTCGACGTCCCCCTCCTCGCCCGTACACTGACAAATCGCAGATGTGCGCGAGCAGTTGATCCGGGGGGAGCCGCCATGTCGGGGGACCAGTACGGCAGATACGACTACACCTTCAACGTTCCGCCCATGCCGCCGACACCGCCGCCGGCCCCGGCAGACGGCGCACGGGCCGTCGCGGTGGCCGTGCTCAACCTCAGCGGTCTGGGCCTGGGCTACGCCCTGCTGCGCCGCTGGGTCCTCATGGTCGCGTGCTGGGCCGCCACCGCCGTCCTGCTGCTCGTGGCACTGCCGGCCGAACCGGACGGCGTCCCGGGCTTCGCGCTCGTCCTGTATCTGCTGTTCCTCGCCGCGGCGGCGGCGCACGGTGCGCGGCTGGGCCTGCGCACCCCGCTGGCCGGGCTCCGGCAGGCGCCGCTCGCGCTCGGCCTCGGACTGCTCCTGCTCGTCGTGCCGGCCGGCGGCGTCGTGCTGTACGACAGTGCGCGGGACGAAGCGACGCAGCAGATGCTGCTCGACCGGCTCGACGAGGCCGACCGGCTGGTGCAGACCGCCGGCGAGAAGCCCTTCGACACGGCCAGGTCCGACTACCGCAAGGCGCTGACGGCCTATGCGGACCTGACGGGCGACCACCCCGACTCGCGGGCGGCCGAAAAGGTGCCCGCACGGATGAAGACCTTCTACACGACGGTCGGCGCCCCCTACGCGCAGAAAAACTACTGCCAGGCGACGGAGCCGCTGAAGTATCTCCGCACGGTTCCCAAGAGCCTGCCGGACACGGATCTCGGGTCGCTGAAGACCTGGCCCGACGACCGGCTCGCCACCTCGCTGTTCGAGTGCGCGTCGACGGCGCTCACGGCCGGTGCACCCTCCTGGGCGACGCAGTTCGGGGAGTTGCTGACCACCTTCCCCGAGTCGCCGCAGGCCCAGAAGGCCGAACCGGCCGTGGCCGCCGCCGTGGTGAAGGCGGAGAAGGGCCTGGGCGGGGCCGAGCCCTGCACGGCGGTCGAGAGCCTGAACACGCTCGGCTCCCAGATCGACGCGGTGCCCTCCGAGCAGGCCGACGTGGGCGCCGCCCTCACCAAGGACGCCCAGCGGGCCAGGACCAGCGCGAGCACGGGCACGTACAACTGCGGCGTGGACCAGTACCGGGACGGCGACTTCGAGTCGGCCCAGACGACGATGTCCGAGTACGTCTCCGACCACAAGACCGCCAAGAACGTGGCGCTGGCGAGGAAGATCGCGATAGCGGCGGAGATCGCCCAGACGGTGCCGGCGGCCGGCAAGAAGCTGCCGACGAACCGCACGGGCGGCAGCATCTCCGTCACGGTGCAGAACGACAGCCCCGACGAGATCACCGTCCTCTACACGGGTCCGGTCACCGGGAGTTTCACCCTCAAGGGCTGCAGCGGCTGCAAGGCGTACTCGTTCTCCAGCACGATCGACCCGAATTTCGAGCCGTGCAGCAACAGCAGCAGGAACTATCCGGAGCGCACGATCAGCCTGCCGGTCGGCACCACCTACTTCCTGCACAAGCCGAAGGACGGCCTCGACTCGCCCGCCTCGGACACGGCCAAGCTCGAATCGGGCTACATCTACACGGAGTGCGCCTACACGACACAGAGCCTGGGATCGCTCTCCTGAACAGGGAGTGAAGCGACGGGAAATGCCAGGAAATTCCGCCTGCTGAATATCCGTCAACCGTGAATTCGCTACCTGTGGGTCACATGTGACGGGTGATAAGGTGCGGCGGAATTCTCTTGTGCAGAGTCTCTTGTGCAGAGCACCCCACACGAAAGCCTTGAGATACTCCATATGAACGACATAACGGCGGAATCACCTGTGAGTTCCTTTGTTCCGGGCGGTCGCCGCCGGCACCGCAAGGCCAAGCAGAGCAGCACCGGCATGCGGCGGGCGATCGTGCTCGCCCTCGCCGTGCCCCTCACGTCCGCGGCCCTGGCCGGCCCCTCGGCGTTCGCCGCCGAGAAGGGCATCGGCACGACGGCCAAGGACGCCGCGTCCGGTCAGACGCTCGACGAGGGCGACCAGCAGATGGTCACGAACCTTCAGACGCGGGTCCTCGACCAGCGGCTGGGCTCGAACGTCAGCGGCGTGGTCCTCGACGCGGAGTCGGACGACACGTTGTGGGACCACAACGCGGCGACCGCGCTGATGCCGGCGTCCAACGTCAAGCTCGCCACGGCGACCGGCGCCCTCACCGTGCTCGGCCCGGACCACACGTTCACCACGAAGGTCGTCTACGGCAACGGCACGCTGACCCTGATCGGCGGCGGCGACCGGACCCTGACCAGCGCCGACCTCGCCGAGCTGGCGACCACCGCGGTCGCCGGGCTCAAGGCGGCGGGTCTGACGTCGGTGAAGGTCGCCGTGGACGACAGCCTGTTCCCCGAGCCGACCCTGGCCAACGGCTGGAACACCGGCTACTACCCCGACTCCGTCGCCCCCGTGCGCGCGCTCGTCGTCGACGGGCACGGCGTCGACGACACGTCCCTGGACGCTGGGCAGGTCTTCGCGAAGCAGCTCACCGCGGCCGGGGTCACCGTGGACGGCACGGTCGCCCGCGCCACGGCGAGCGACACGGACGTGCCGGTCGCCCGGCACGTCTCGGCGCCGCTGTCGGCCATCGTCCACAAGATGCTCAAGACCAGCGACAACAACATCGCCGAGACCCTGCTGCGGATGACCGCGCTGGGCGCGCACCGTCCGGCCACCTTCGAGGCCGGGGCCGAGGTCGTACGCCAGGTGCTGAGCGTGGGCTACGGCGTGTCGCTCGAGAACTTCGAGATGTACGACGGCAGCGGCCTGTCCCGGGCGGACCGCATCCCGGCCGCCACGCTCGCGGAGATCCTCGAGCTGCTGACGGAAGACCGCTACGCCGGCACCCTCGGCTCCATCCTCGACGGACTGCCCGTCTCCGGCGAGGCCGGCAGCACCCTCGGCCCGGAGTGGGGCCGCTTCGACGACGTGAACTCCAAGTGCGCGGTCGGCAAGGTGCACGCGAAGACCGGCACGCTCACCGGGGCCATCGCGCTGAGCGGTCTGACGCAGGGCAAGGACGGCAAGTGGAAGGTCTTCTCGTTCATCGAGAACGGCTCCACCGCCAACCCGAACGACATCAAGGACGCCATGGACGGCCTCGCGGCGACCGTCAACGGCTGCTGGGCCTGACCGAGCGCACGGGTACGGCAAGCGGAGAGGGCCGGTGTCACGGACGCCGGCCCTCTCCGGTCGTTCCGGTGTGACCCAAGCCACTAAGAAAACGATGCCGTTTCGATGACTCCGAGGACTACGCTGCCATCAAGTGAACGAAACCGTTTCGTTCATGGGTGTTCGCCCCCACCGCATGGAGAACGACAGCCATGACCTCCGTACTCATCGTCAACGACCAGTCCCTCCAGCGCCTCGGCCTGCGTATGCTGCTGGCCGCCGAGACCGACCTGACCGTCGTGGGCGACACGGCGAGCGGAGCCGAAGCGGTCCGTATGACCGCCGCGCTCCGACCCGACGTCGTCCTGATGAGCGGCCCCCGTTCCGAGTCGGACGACATCCCGACCATCCGCCGTATCGCGCGCCCGACGCACCTCACGGCGGTCGGGAGCCCTTCCGGAGCGACCGAGCACCCGTCCCGGGTGCTCGTCGTCACCTCCAGCGGCGACCAGGGGTACGCCTACGCCGCCCTGCGCGCGGGCGCCGGCGGCTTCCTCCTCGACGATGCCACCACCGACGAGCTGACCGCGGCCGTCCGTGCGGTGGCCGCCGGAGACGCCGTCATCACCCCCGAGCTGACCCGCGCCCTCATCGACACCGTGCGCCAGGAGCGCGCGCCGCTGCCCCGCGAGCGCGCGGTCGGGCTCGACGCCTTCACCGAGCGCGAACGCGACGTCCTCGTCGCCGTGGCCTCCGGCTCGTCCAACGCGGAGATCGCCGCGCGGCTGTCCATCGCCCCGACCACGGTCAAGTCGCACGTGAGCCACATCCTCGCCAAGATCGGCGCCCATGCGCGCGTCCAGGCGGTCGCCTTCGCCTACGAGTACGGCCTGGTGCACCCGGCCGCCTGACCCGACACCGGCCGCCTCTCAGACGGGCTCGGCCGTCGTGCCGCGCAGGACCAGCCGCGGGGTGAGGACGACCTCGCGGGACTCGGTCCGCCCCTGGTCGAGGCGTTCGACGGCGGCCGTCACGGCATAGCGGGCCTGTTCGCGGGCGCTCTGGCTGACGGTCGTCAGGTTGAAGCAGCTCAGCCGGGAGAGCGTGTCGTCGTCGTACCCGACCACGGAGACCTGCCCCGGGACGGAGACGCCGGCCCGGGCGAAGGCGGCGAGGACGCCGATCGCGCTCTGGTCGTTGAAGGCGACGACGGCCGTGGGCAGGCCGCCGCCGTCGAGGATCTGGTGGGCCGCGCGTTCGCCGGCCGCCTCCGTGTGGTCACCGTGCAGCACCCTGATCCGGGCGTCGAGGCCGCGCCGGCGCATGGCCGTGCGGTAGCCGCGGCGCCGGTCGGTGGCGATGACGCCCTTGCCGCCGTCCACGTAGACGATCTCCCGGTGTCCGAGATCGACCAGGTGATCGACTATCTGGCCCACACCGTCGTCGTCCGCGGTACGCACGACGTCCAGGTCCGCGTCCGCGATCCGGCGGCCCACGGCGATGACCGGCGACTTGCGGTCGAGGACGGCGAGCGTGTCGGCGGGGGCGGTCGGGCCGAGCAGGATCAGCGCCTCGCTGCGGAAGGCGAGCAGCGTCTCCACCGCGGTGTGCTCGTCGCGGGTGCGGGTGAGGGTGCTCAGGACCAGGTCGTAGCCGACGTCCTCGGCGGCCGTGTGCAGATGCTCGACGAGTTCGGCGTGGAACGGGCTGTGGATGTCGACCATGACGCCGAGCAGCCGGGTGCGCCGGCTGGCCAGCATGCTGGCCGTGCGGTCCACCTGATAGCCGAGGTCCGCGGCCGCCTTCAGGACCCGCTGCCGGGTCCGTTCGCTCGGGCCGGCCACCCCCCGCAGCACCAGGGACACCGAGGCGGTGGAGACGCCCACCCGCGCGGCCACGTCCTCCAGCCGGGGGCGTCTGAGCGCACCGTCCCGCTGTGCGCCCTCCCGGTGACCTGTGGAATCAGCCTCGCCCACCTGTGCCTCCCCGCCGCAATCTCCTGGTGCAACACCCTTGACACGCTCGCGAAACAAGGCTGATAGTACCAGGACTTAAAGCGCTTTAAATTGTCCTGATGTTCCGACCAAGTCGGCCCTGACGCCCACAAGGCGTCCGTCCTCGACTCGGCCCGCGCCCCCCACCGCGACCCACCCGCGCAGCGCGAGCACAGGGACCCGTTCCGTAGCCGCAGATCCACCCCTCCCCTGCACAGTGAGGTGCACGAAGCATGAATCGCACATCCCTTCCCCGCTCCCGCAGACTCGTCCCCGTCGTGGCCGTGGCAGCAGCGGCCGCCCTGACCCTCGCGGGCTGTTCCAGCAGCTCCGGCGGCAAGAAGGCCGAGGAGGAGGCCGCCGGCGCCTCCGCGGGCAAGGCCGACACCCCCCGGATGACCATCGCGATGGTCACCCACGCGCCCTCCGGCGACACCTTCTGGGACACCATCCGCAAGGGCGCCGAGGCCGCCGCCGCCAAGGACAACGTCAAGCTGATCTACTCCAACGACGAGACGGCCGGCGACCAGGCCAACCTGGTGCAGAACGCGATCGACCAGAAGGTCGACGGCATCGCGGTCACCCTCGCCAAGCCGGACGCGCTCAAGGACGTGGTCGCCAAGGCGGAGCAGGCCGGCATCCCGGTCGTCGGCCTCAACGCGGGCCTCGGCGTCTGGAAGGAGCAGGGCCTGCTGTCCTTCTTCGGACAGGACGAGGCCGTCTCCGGACAGGCGCTCGGCACGAAGATCAACGGAACGGGCGCCAAGCACGCGCTGTGCGTGATCCAGGCGCAGGGTGACGTCAACCTCGAAGAGCGCTGCGCCGGTGTGAAGAAGACCTTCGGCGGCGAGACCGACATCCTCTACGTCAACGGCACGGACATGCCGTCGGTGAAGTCGACGATCACCGCCAAGCTCAAGCAGGACAGCTCCATCGACGAGGTGGTCACCCTCGGCGCCCCCATCGCGCTGACCGCGGTGCAGTCGGTGTCCGAGGCGGGCAGCAAGGCCAAGGTCGCCACCTTCGACCTCAACAAGGATCTCGTCTCCGCCATCGAGAAGGGCACCATCCAGTTCGCCGTCGACCAGCAGCCCTACCTCCAGGGCTACCTCGCGGTCGACTCGCTCTGGCTGTACAAGACGAACGGCAACTTCAGCGGAGGCGGTGAGCAGCCGGTGCTGACCGGTCCGGCCTTCGTGGACAAGTCCAACGTCGAGGCGGTCGCCCAGTTCGCCGCGAAGGGCACTCGGTGATGAGCATGACGCAGCAGGCTGCGCCGGCGGTGACCACACCGCCGGCCTCCGGCCCCAGGCAGACCGACGGCCGGACCGCTCGACGTCCCCTGGCCCTGCGGCTGTTGGCCCGCCCCGAGGTGGGCGTGTTCCTCGGCGCCGTCGCGGTGTACGTGTTCTTCCTGGTGTCGGCTCCGCCGGTCCGGGACGGCAGCTCGATGGCCAACATCCTGTATCAGTCGTCGACGATCGGGATCATGGCGCTGCCGGTCGCGCTGCTGATGATCGGCGGCGAGTTCGATCTGTCCGCCGGTGTCGGCGTGATCACCTCGGCACTCACCGCGAGCATGCTCGCCTACCAGCTCAGCATGAACGTGTGGGTGGGCGTCTTCGTCGCCCTGATCGTGTCGCTGGCGGTCGGCTTCTTCAACGGCTGGGTGATGGTCCGGACGGGGCTGCCCAGCTTCCTGGTCACCCTCGGCACGTTCCTGATCCTCCAGGGCGTCAACCTCGCCGTGACCAAGCTGATCACCGGGAACGTCGCGACCGACGACATCAGCAGCATGGACGGCTTCGAGCAGGCGAGGGCGGTCTTCGCCTCGTCGTTCGAGGTAGGCGGCGTCCAGGTGAAGATCACCGTCATCTGGTGGCTGGTCTTCGCGGCGCTGGCCACCTGGGTGCTGCTGCGCACCAGGTACGGCAACTGGATCTTCGCGGTCGGCGGCAACAAGGAGAGCGCGCGGGCGGTCGGCGTGCCGGTGACGTTCACGAAGATCTCGCTGTTCATGCTGGTCGGCTTCGGCGCCTGGTTCGTCGGCATGCACCAGCTCTTCACCTTCAACACCGTGCAGTCGGGCGAGGGCGTCGGCCAGGAGCTGATCTACATCGCGGCGGCCGTCATCGGCGGCTGTCTCCTCACCGGCGGCTACGGCTCGGCGATCGGCCCGGTCTTCGGCGCGTTCATGTTCGGCATGGTGCAGCAGGGCATCGTCTACGCCGGCTGGAACCCCGACTGGTTCAAGGCCTTCCTCGGCGTGATGCTCCTCGGCGCCACGCTCATCAATCTGTGGGTCAGCCGCGCGGCGACCCGGAGGTGACCGATTCCATGACAACGACCCACGACACCAAGGCAGCCCAGGACACCTCCGCTGTCGTCGAGCTGAAGGCCACCGGCAAGGCGTACGGCAACATCCGTGCGCTGCACGGGGTGAGCCTGACCGTGCATCCCGGGAAGGTGACCTGCGTCCTGGGCGACAACGGCGCCGG